>NZ_CP031142.1:1270000-1587500 GCF_014697215.1 Saccharopolyspora pogona | reverse complement strand
CGACTCACCCTATTGAGGGATAACGGAGCGTTTTTGAACGTGCTCGATCAGTCGGCGAATCCAAAGAACGGGCGCGGCTCGAATTTCCGCGCCCAGTGCGTCAACCGCTCCTAACCCCTCGGTTCGTCCTCGGATCTGCCGAGACGCCAATAACCCATGAATGTCACGGCGGAGCGGTCGAACCCCCGGTCGTCGACCAGATGGCGTCGCAGCGAGGCGACCATCCCAGTCTCCCCCGCGAGCCACGCGTACCACTCGCCAGGCAGCACGGCGGCGCGGATCGCGGAGAGCAACGCTGCACCGGGACGCCGTCCGCGGCGCGGCAGCCAGTGCAACTCGACCTCCGCCGCGCTCGCGAGGTACTGGGCGTCTGCCGCGTCCGGGATCTCGACGTAGACCTTCGCCCGCACTCCGCCCGGAAGCGCCGCGAGGATGCCGGCGATCGCCGGGAGCGCGGTCTCGTCGCCGATCAGCAGCGCCCGGTCGCGAACCGCGTCCAGGCGGAACTCCACGCCACCGCAGCTGGCCGGGCATGCGGCGTTCGGCGCGTACACCACCAACCGGTCCCCCGGCCGGGCCCGACCGGCGAAGGCAGACGCCGGACCGGTGTCGCCGTGCAACACGAAGTCGACGTCGAACTCGTCGCGCTCGGGCCGGTGGACGCGCACCGTGTAGCTGCGCAGCTTCGGCCGGATCTCCAGCGGCAACGCGCGCAACGCCTGGTACGGCCGCTCCCCCGCCGGAATCATCGGCTCCCGCTGCCCGGGCTGCGGGAAGATCAGCTTGACCCGCTGGTCGAGCCCGCCGCTGGTCATCGCCGACAGCTCGGGGCCGGTGAAGGTGATCCGGACCAGGCGCCGGCTCAACCGGTGCACCTCGGCGACCTCGATCCGGAACAACCGGAACGGCAGGGCCTCGGCGCCCAGTTCGAGCCGCGGCGGACTTGAGATCGTCATGCGGGAACTCCGGATCTGCATTCGTCGGCGCGAGGACCAACGCTTTAACGAAGGCTAACCTAACCATTTCTCCGAAGGTTCGCAGCACAACATGATCCACCGCACTCGATCGGATCAATTTCGATTGACACTGAACTCATAGATCTAGTTAATCAATTGAGTCATTCGGTGCCACCGCAGATCCGCCTCCAAGTGGAAGAGGGCGTAGTCGTGCACCAACTGCTCGCCGAGTTGGCTTCGACCTTGCCCCGATCAGACGAAAAGAAAGGTCAACGGCGTGCGTCGAGGCGATCGCGTTGGGGAACGACGGTGTAGCGGGGGTCGCTGACCGAGGCGCGCCCGGCTTCGAAGATCGCGTACCGCGTCGCGACGGCCCCGGCCGTCAAGCACAGCCCCGAGACGATCACCGCCGGTCGGCTGCGGCCGGCGAACAGCGCCGCGCCCGCGCCGAGGCCGGTCAGCACGCGGGCCGCCCGCCACGCCGCGCCCGCGCGCCCCTGCCGGTACACCTCGCCGACCAAGCCGGTCCGCTGGTGCATGCTCCGTCCCGCCGCGAACTCCAGCGCCGCCCCGGCCACGGCCATCCGGCGGGCCGGACCCGATTCGGCCGGCGCGGCGAGCATGCCCACCGCTCCCGCGCTCGACACCGCACTCCCGGCGAAGAGGAAGGGCAGCTCGCGGTAGGCCGCGTGCCAGCCCGGCACCGCCGTATCGGCCAGCAGCACCGCGGTGTAGGTCGTCATCGCGGGCGCGATCACCCCGGCCGTGGTGGCCGCCGCCCGGCCCAGCGCAGGCAGCCGCCCGGTGATCTCGCTGGCCGCGCCCGCACCCGACAAAGCCGAGAACGGCGCCAGGATCCAGGAACCGACGCTCAGCGGCGAGGTCGGCTTCAGCACTCGCAGCATGTTCAGGAACCGCGCGGGGCGGCCGAGGTCGTGGATCAACGCCCCGACGCTGGCCGTCGCCCCCACCGCTGCGGCCAACCTCCCGGAGCGGGCCAGCCGACGACGACCGGTGAGGTCGGCGCACAGCGCCATCGTCGACGACGCCCCGGCCAGCCCGCCGAGGTAGAGGTACGCGGGCACGTCCGGCACCTTCCACACCGGCCGCTTTAGCACCGGCCGGCCGTAGTAGGACCGGAACTCCGCCTCGGGCACCATCAGCCGGTCGCCGCGCTTCACCGCTTGCCCCCGACGAAGCACCCGACGATCACCGCCGCCGCGGTCAGCGCCGCACCCGCCGCATGCCGCCACATCGAGGGCAGATCGCGCGTCGTCACGACCGGGTCCGGCGGCAGCCCGTACACCTCGGGCTCGTCCAGCAGCAGGAAGAACGCACCGTCGCCGCCGACCCCGTCGGCCGGGTCGTGGCCGTAGAGCCGGGCCTCGGTGATGCCCTGGTCGTGCAGTTCCGCGACGCGTTGCCCGGCGCGGTCGCGGAGCTCGTCGAGCGGACCGTACTGGATGGATTCCGTCGGGCACGCCGTGGCGCAGGCCGGCATGAGCCCGGCACCCAACCGGTCCTGGCACATCGTGCACTTGGCCGCGCCGCCGGTGTCTGGGCGGATGTCGATCACCCCGTACGGGCAGGCCGGTACGCAGTACCCGCAGCCGTTGCAAACGTCGTCCTGCACCAGCACCGTCCCGTACTCGGTGCGGATCAACGCCCCCGTCGGGCAGACGTCCAGGCATGCGGCGTGCGTGCAGTGCTTGCACACGTCCGAGGACATCAGCCAGCGCACCTGGTCCTCGCCCATGCCCGGCATCCCCAGGTCCACAGTGGACCCAGTGGACCCGTGTTGTTCCACGAAGGCCACGTGCCGCCAGGTCGTCGCGCCGAGCGCGCCGGTGTTGTCGTAGGACATCCCGGTGAGGTCGAGACCGTCCTCGGGCAGCAGGTTCCACTCCTTGCAAGCGACCTCGCACGCCTTGCACCCGATGCACACGCTGGTGTCGGTGAAGAAGCCGACTCGGTCGGGGTGATCCGACGGGTAACCCGCCTCCCCCGCCGGATCCGCCAGCGGGCCGCTCAACCGGTTCGAATCCACGACCTCACTCCCCTCCGCCCCTCGGGCTGTCGGTGTGCTCCGTGCCGGTGCGCTCGGTGATCCCGGCGCGCCTGCGGTACTCCTCGACGTAGCGGATCAGCGCCGCGCCGCGCGGGCGGCGGCCCGGGCGGATGTCGCAGCTGCCCGCCTTGGTCTCCATGATGTGCACGTTCGGGTCCAGCGCCACGTTGATCAGCTCGTTGGCGGCGTCGCCGACTGTTAGCCCGTTGGGTCCCCAATGCCACGGGATGCCGATCTGGTGGATGGTGCGCTCGCCGTGGCGCAGCGGCCGCATCCGGGAGGTCACCAGGACGCGGCCCTCGATCGCGTTGCGGGCCGTGACCACGTTCGCCCAGTCCAGGTGGCGCAGCCCGCGTTCGGCCGCCAGTTCCGGGGAGACCTCCAGGAACATCGCCGGAGCCAGCTCCGACAGGTGGGCCAGCCACCGGCTCATGCCGCCGGCGGTGTGGTGCTCGGTGAGCCGGAACGTGGTGAACACGTACGGGAAGACATCGCTGCCGCGTTCGGCGCCGCTGGGCTGGTACCGGTTCTCCGGCCGGGAGTGCACCTGCCGCGCCGGATTCCGCTGCTGGCCGTCGTGGATCCGGTTCTGCAGCGGCGATTCCTGCGGTTCGTAGTGCACCGGCAGCGGACCGTCGACCAGACCGGCTGGGACGTAGAGCCAGCCCCGGCCGTCGCTCTGCATGATGAACGGCTCGGTGCCCGCGATGCCCTCCGGGCCGGTGGCCTCCGGTGTGGGCACGTAGTCCGGGCGCTTGCCCCTGTCGAAGTCCGGGATGTCGTGGCCGGTCCACTCGCCGCGCTCGCCGTCCCACCAGACGTAGGCCTTGCGCTCGCTCCACGGCCGGCCGTCCGGATCCGCCGACGCGCGGTTGTAGAGCAGCCGCCGGTTGGCCGGCCAGGCCCAGCCCCACTCGGGCGCGACCCACGACTGCTCCCGGCCGGGGCGCCGCCTGGCCGACTGGTTGATCCCATCGGCGAACACTCCGCAGTAGATCCAGCAGCCGCAGCGCGTCGAACCGTCCGCGCGCAGCTGCGTGTAGGACGACAGCGGGTTGCCGTCGGCGTCGAAGCCGTTGATCTCCTGGAGCACGGCTGCCGCGTCCGGCTCGTCGATGTCGCCTTCGGTCGGGTATTCCCAGGTCAGCTCCAGCAGCGCGCGGTCCCGCTCGCCCTGCGGTTCGAGCTTCTCCCGGACCCGCCGCCCCAGGTGGTAGAAGAACCACAGGTCGCTGCGCTGATCCCCTTGCGGCGGGACGGCTTTGTGGTGCCACTGCAGCAGCCGCTGGGTGTTGGTGAAGCTGCCGTCCTTCTCGGTGTGCGCGGCGGCGGGCAGGAAAAACACCTCGGTGCCGATGTCCTCGGTGCGCATCTCCCCGGTCTCGATCTCCGGGCCGTCCTTCCAGAAGGTGGCCGTCTCGATCAGGTTGAGGTCGCGTACCACGAGCCAGTCCAGGTTGGCCAGGCCCATCCGCTGCTGGCGGGCGTTCGCGGTGCCCACGGCCGGGTTCTCGCCGACGACGAAGTAGCCCTTGCAACGCCCTTCGATCTGGTCGATCGCGGTCTGGAAGGTGCTGTGGTCGCCGGTCAGCCGCGGCAGCCGGTCGAAGCAGAAGTCGTTGTCGGCCGTGGCGTGCTCTCCCCACCAGGACTTGAGCAGGCTGACCAGGTAGGAGCGTATGTTCCCCCAGTAGCCGCGGGCGAGTTCGTCCGACGCGACGAAGGTGTCCAGGTCGAAGTCGACGTGCGCGTGCGGCATCGGGATGTAGCCGGGCAGCAGGTTGAACAGCGTCGGGATGTCCGTGGAGCCCTGGATGCTGGCGTGCCCGCGCAGGGCCAGGATTCCGCCGCCGGGCCGGCCGATGTTGCCCAGCAGCAGCTGCAGGATCGAGGCGGCACGGATGTACTGCACGCCCACGGTGTGGTGTGTCCAGCCGACCGCGTAGGCGATGGCCGTGGTGCGCTCCCGGCCGGAGTTGGCCACCAGCTGCTCGGCGACCCACTGGAAGTTCGCCCGCGGCACCCCGCACACCTCCTCCACCATTTCCGGCGTGTAGCGGGCGTAATGCCGCTTGAGCAGCTGGAAAACGCAGCGGGGGTGTTGCAGCGTCGGGTCGGTGGCGGCGCGGCCGCGGTAGACCGGGCCGCCCGATCCGGTGCGCTCCGGCCGGCTGGCGTCGCGCTCGCGTTCGTGCGCGGTCGTGGGCGGCGTGCTCTCCGGGCCGTGGCTGCCGACCGACGGGACCGCGGTGCTTCCCTCGTACTGCCAGGTCGCCGTGTCGTAGGTGCCGGTTTCGGCGTCGAAGCCGGAGAACACGCCGTCGAGGTCTTCGGTGTCGCGGAAGTCCTCGCCGACGATCATCGGGGCGTTGGTGTAGGTCGCCACGTAGTCGTGGAAGTAGGCGTCGTTGGTCAGCACGTAGTTGATCAGCGCCCCGAGGAACGCGATGTCGCTGCCCGCGCGCAGCGCGACGTGCCGGTGCGCCAGCGCCGAGGTCCGGGTGAACCGCGGGTCGACGTGGATGATCGTGGCGCCGCGCCGCTTGGCCTCCATCACCCACTGGAAGCCGACCGGGTGCGCCTCGGCCATGTTGGACCCCTGGATGAGGATGCAGTCCGCGTTGGCGAGGTCCTGCTGGAACGTTGTGGCGCCGCCGCGCCCGAACGAGGTGCCCAGACCGGGCACCGTGGAGGAGTGTCAAATGCGCGCCTGGTTCTCCACCTGGATCGCGCCGAGGGCGGTGTAGAGCTTCTTCATGAGGTAGTTCTCCTCGTTGTCGAGGGTCGCTCCTCCGAGGCTCGCGATGCCCATCGTGCGCCGCAGCGGCCGGCCATCGGCGTCGGCGTCCTGCCAGGTGGCGGCCCGGGTGGCCAGCACCCGGTCGGCGATCATGTCCAACGCAGTGTCGAGGTCGAGGTCCTCCCACGCAGTGCCGTGCGGGCGCCGGTAGCGGACCTTCGTCTGCCGCAGCGGCGAGGTCACCAGTTCGCGGCTGGCCGAGCCCTTCGGGCACAGCCGCCCGCGGCTGATCGGCGAATCGGGATCGCCCTCGACCTGGGTGACAGCCCCGTCCCGGGCGAAGACCCGCTGGCCGCAGCCCACCGCGCAGTACGGGCACACCGACCGGACCACCGAGTCCGCGTCCTCGGTGCGCGCCCGCCGCTCATCGGTGCGCCGCGACCGGGCAGCCAGGCCCCTGCCCAGCGGGTCCGTCCCGGTCAGCTGGCGCACCACCGGCCAACGCAACCACTCGACCATCTCGCGTTCTCCTTGGGAGAGTGCGGCTCGCGGTCTCCAGGGGAAACCCGTTGCCGAGATGATGCAAGTTCAGCGCTGGTCGCGTGCTGCCTCGGTACGTTGTGTCAGGACTGACATTTGTCATGCAACACGCTTGACCTGGGCCTGAGCTGGGACGAATCTGGCAGGTATGACGGCAGCCGCGGCGCCCAATCCCGCTCCCGAACCCCAGGACCGCCGCCACCGCCGGACGATGCGCACTCGCGCGGCCATCGAGGCGGCGGCCCTGAAGCTGTTCGCCGAGCAGGGCTTCGCCCACACCACGGTGGAGCAGATCGCCGAGGCCGCCGACATCGCCCCGCGCACGTTCTTCCGCCACTTCCCAAGCAAGGACGCCGTCCTGTTCGGCGACCCGAACCGGGAGGCGGAGCGGATGCGCGAGGTGCTGGCCACCCGTCCCGCCGGCGAGCACCCGATGCGCTCGCTGGCTGCGGCGCTGCTCGACGCGGCCGAACGCTCCGAGCTCGACCGCGCGCAGCACCTGATGCGCGCCGAGCTGCTCGACAGCCTGGAGAACGCCGGCGACTACGAGATGCACCTCATCAAGCAGCGCTCGGTCCAGGACATGGCGGACCTGGTCGCGCAGCGGTCGGGCACCGGGACCGACGACCCGCGCACGGTCGCCTGGTCGATCATCCTGATGAGCTGCTTCGGTTCGGCCATGCACAGCTGGCTGGTCTGCACCGACGGCACGCCGCTGCGCGAGATCCTCGCCCAGGTGCTCGACGAGACGGCGGGCGGCCTCGCGCAGGCCGCCGACGTGGTCGGTTCAGCGATCAAGGATGCGGGATGAGTCCCTTGCATACTTTGTCGACCGTGTTGCGTGCGTCGTGGACGCCTGCTGGTCACGGGCAGCCCCTGGCCGGCGCCGCCACCACTGCGCGAAATCGCGATCACCCGAAACGAGCCCGGGAACAGTCCTATAGTCCGGTCATGGCCGATCCGCGGCGGCGTGTGCCCGGCACCGACCGGGTGCTGGCCGATCCCGAGGTGGCCGCCGCGACCGCGCGGCTGGGCCACCGGCTGGTCAAGCAGGCCGTGCACCTGGCGCAGGAGCGCGCCCGCAACGGCGAGATCGAGCCGGATCGGGTCGTCCCCGAAACCCTGGCCGCGCTGACGGGTTCCGCGTCGAGCATTCGGCCGGTGCTCAACGCGACCGGCGTGCTGCTGCACACCAATCTCGGGCGCGCACCGCTGTCGGACGCGGCTATCCACGCCCTGCAGCAGGCCGCCGGAACCACGAACGTCGAACTCGACCTGCACACCGGCCGGCGGGGCCCGCGTGGTGCGGCCGCCATCGCGGCACTGCTCGCCGCCGTGCCGCGCGCGGAGGCCGCGCACGTGGTCAACAACGGTGCCGCAGCGCTCGCCCTCGCGGCGACCGCACTCGCCCAAGGCCGCGAAATCGTGTTGGCGCGCGGCGAAATGGTCGAGATCGGCGACGGATTCCGCATTCCCGAACTCCTCACCGCCACGGGCGCGAGGCTGCGCGAGGTCGGCACCACCAACCGGGTCCAGCTGGACGACTACCGGTCGGCGCTGGGCCCGGACACCGGCTTCGTCCTCAAGGTGCACCCTTCGAACTTCATGATCCGCGGCTTCACCGCTGCCGTCCCGGTCTCCGCGCTGCGCGAACTCGAGGTGCCGGTGGTGGTCGACATCGGTTCGGGACTGCTGCACCCGCATCCGGCCCTGCCGCAGGAACCCGACGCGACCACGACACTTGCCGACGGAGCCGATCTGGTCATCGCCAGCGGGGACAAGCTGCTCGGCGGGCCGCAAGCGGGCCTGCTGCTGGGCAGCGCCGAGATCGTGCACCGGCTTCGGCGGCATCCGCTGGCCCGCGCGCTGCGCGTCGACAAGCTCACCCTCGCCGCGTTGGAAGCCACCCTTCGCGGCCCGAGCACGCCGACCGCGCAGCGGCTGCGCCAAGGCCAGGCGCAACTGCTGATCCGCGCCGAACGGCTCGCGGATGCGCTCAACGCGGCTGGCGTCCCGGCCTCGGTGCAACGCAGCGAGGCGACTGTCGGCGGTGGCGGCGCGCCCGAATTCGCGCTGCCCAGCGCGGCGGTCGTGCTCCCCGAACGTTTCGCGAAGCTCCTGCGCGGGGGCTGCCCGCCGGTCCTCGCCCGCACCGAACGCGATCGCTGCCTGCTGGACCTGGCCGCGCTCTCCCCCGAACACGACGACGTCCTGCGTCGCGCGGTGCTGGCGGTGGACTGATGCACGTCATCGCCACCGCCGGACACGTGGATCACGGCAAGTCGACGCTGATCCGCGAGCTCACCGGCATGGAACCGGACCGCTGGGCGGAGGAACGCCGCCGGGGCCTGACCATCGACCTCGGGTTCGCGTGGACCCGGCTGCCCGACGGCTGCACCGCCGCCTTCGTCGACGTGCCCGGCCACGAGCGCTTCGTGCCGAACATGCTCGCCGGCATCGGTCCGGTGCCCGCGGTGCTGTTCGTCGTCGCAGCCGATGAGGGCTGGATGCCGCAGTCCGACGAGCACCTGGACGCCTTGAACGCACTCGGCGTACGGCATGGCCTGCTCGCCGTGACCCGCTGCGACCTGGCCGCCCCCTGTGCCGCCGCCGAACAGGCCCGCGACCGGCTCCGCGCGACCACGCTGGCCGACATCCCGACCGTGCACGTCAGCGGCCGCACCGGAGCCGGCTTGGGCGAGCTGCGGCACCAGATCGACGAGCTCATCCACCGGCTGCCCGCAGCCGACCGGGATGCCGATGTGCGGCTCTGGGTGGACCGCGCGTTCACCATCCGCGGCGCTGGAACGGTCGTGACCGGCACGCTTCCGGCAGGCACCCTCCGCAAAGATGCCCGGCTCCAGCTGCACCCCGCCGGCGTGGACGTGACGATCCGCGGCCTGCAGGCGCTCGGATCGTCCGAACACCAGGTCGGCGCTGTGGCGCGAGTGGCGGTCAACCTCCGCGGCGTGGACCTCGACCAGGTGCGGCGCGGCGACGCGCTGCTGACCCCGGACCGCTGGCTGACCACCGATGTCCTCGACGTCCGGATCCGCCGCGCGACCTCGCCGACTTCCGTTGGAACCGGCACGACACCACGGCTGCCCCGCGACCTGGTGCTGCACATCGGAGCGGCGGCGGTCGGGGCGCGCGTCCGGCCGCTCGGCCATGACACGGCGCGGCTGGCGTTGCGCACCCCGCTACCCCTCCGCATCGGCGACCGAGCGCTGCTGCGGGATCCTGGAAGTCGGCGCATCTGCGGGGGACTCGTGGTGCTCGATGTCCGCCCTCCGCAGTTGACCAGGCGCGGCGCGGCCCGCGCGCGAGCGGCCGAACTGGACACCATGGACGGCCGCCCCGACGGGGCGGCCGAGCTGCGGCGACGGGGCCTGATGCACGCCGGCGACCTTCGCGCGATGGGAGCCACACCGCCCGGGCCCGGGCGGTGGCTGCTGGGCGAGGAGCACCGCGACGAACTCGGCACTCGCCTCGACGAGTTGCTGACGCAGCACCACAAGACGCACCCGCTGGAAGCCGGCATGCCCACCGAGGCCGCACGCCGCGCCCTGGACCTGCCCGATCCTGCTCTGCTGCCCCCGATCGCCGAAGCCGCCAGTGTCTCCCTGTCGGACGGACGGCTGCACAAGGGGCCAACCCCGCTCCCCGAACGCGTGCAGCGCGCGGTGGAGACGATCCGGCGGGCGCTCATCGACCACCCGTTCCAAGCCCCGACCGCCGACGAACTCGCCGAACTGGCAACCGGCGACAAGGAAATCGCCGCCGCCGCGCACGCGGGCGCACTACTGCGCCTGGCCCCGGGCCTGGTGCTCCTGCCGGACGCCGAACAAGCGGCCGTTGCGCGCTTGGCGCAGCTGCCCGAGCCGTTCACGCTCAGCCAGGCCAGGCAGGCGCTGGACACGTCGCGCCGCGTTGCGGTTCCCTTGCTGGAACTGCTCGCTCGCCGCGGCCGGACGCAACGGCTGGCCGACGGCACCCATCGCATTGTTTCTCCACCCCCGGCTCCGGGAAATACCGAGAGCGACTCGACGCCACGGCGATGAGCAGGAGTTCTGCGATCTTGCGCCCACCACCGCATGGTGAACACCGGTGGCGCTCGGGCGCCGGGGCGATGGGAGGCAGCCATGCCGCGGAAGATCTGGACCGGCTCGATCAACTTCGGCCTCGTCACCATCCCGGTCGGACTCTACGCAGCGACCGAGGACCACACGATCCAGTTCCACCAGTACGAGCGCGGGACCACCGACCGGATCCGCTACAAGCGCGTCAACGAACGCACCAGCAAAGAAGTCGGCTACAACGACATCGTCAAGGGCCGCGAGTTCGACGGCGGGGTGATCACCGTCGAGCAGTCCGAACTCGACGAGATCGCCCCCGGCCGTTCCCGCACCATCGACATCACCACCTTCGTCGACATCACCGAGATCGACCCCGTGCACTTCCAGAAGACCTACTGGCTGGCCCCCAACAGCAAGGAGCACTTCCGGCCCTACAACCTGCTGCGCCGGGCGATGCACGAAACCAGCCAAGCGGGAATCGCGACCTTCGTGCTGCGGGGCAAGCAGTACCTCACGGCGGTGCGCGCCGACGACAACGTGCTTGCGCTGAACACCCTGTTCTTCGCCGACGAAGTCCGCGATCCGAGCGAACTGGTCGGAGAGGACGGCGAGCAGGCGAAGCCGTCGGAGAAGGAACTGCAGATGGCGACCACGATCATCGAGTCGATGAGCGGGCCGTGGGAACCGGAGCAATACGAGGACACCTACACCGCGAAGGTCGAGGACCTGCTGGCGGAGAAGGCGCGCGGCGGCGAGGTGGAGGCGGCGGAGGCACCGCCGAAGCCGACGGACGTCACCGACCTGACCGAGGCGCTGCGGCGCAGCGTCGACGAGGCGCGCAAGGGCCGCAAGCCCGCGCGGTCCGAGGAGGACCTGTCTGAGCTGAGCAAGGCCGAGCTCGACGACCGGGCCAAGCGGCTGGGCATCAAGGGCCGCACCAAGATGAAGCGGGCCGAACTCGAGAAGGCGGTCACCGAGGCGACGGAGAAGCCCACCGGCACCGAAGGCCGCCGCTCCCGCAAGGCCTCCTGAATCATCAGGCGTCGAAGTCGACCGTGACCGTGTCGGTGGTCGGGAGCGATTGGCAGGTGAGGACGAACCCTTCCGCCACTTCCGATTCCTCCAGGGCGAAGTTGCGGCGCATGCGGACCTCGCCGCAGGTGACCTTCGCCCGGCAGGTGCCGCAGACGCCGCCCTTGCAGGCGAACGGCAGGTCGGGGCGGACCCGTTGGGCCGCGTCCAGGACCGGGACGTCGCGGGGCAGCGACATCGGCGTCGAACGGCCGTCGAGCACCACCGTGACCTCGCTCGTCGGCCCCTCCACCGTCGGCTCCTCGTGGCGCGCCGGTTCCGGCGGCACGTCCTCGACGTAGAACAGCTCCTGGTGGATTCGTCCGTTCGCGACGCCGCTTTCCCGCAGCACGTCCTGCGCGTCGCTGACCATGCCGAACGGCCCGCACAACCACCACTGGTCCACCGAGTCGGCGTCGACCACTGTGGACAGCATCACCCGGATCTTCGTCGCGTCCAACCGGCCGGTGAACAGCTCCGACTCGCGCGGTTCCCGCGAAAGCACGTGCACCAGCTCCAGCCGCGTCGGGTAGCGGTCCTTCAGGTCGGCGAGCTCGTCGGCGAACATCACCGTGTCGCTGCGCCGGTTGCCGTAGAGCAACGTGACGGTCGCGTCCGTCTCGCGCAGCACCGATGCCGCGATGGACAGCACGGGCGTGATCCCCGATCCGGCGGCGATACACACGTGCCGCTCGGGCGTGGTCAGGTCCGGGGTGAAGCTGCCCGTCGGCGGCAGCACTTCGACCTCGTCGCCGGGCCGCACCTCCTGTACCAGCCAGCTGGAGAACAACCCGCCCGGCACGTGGCGCACGCCGATCCGGGGTGTTGCGCCGTGCGGGGCGCAGATCGAGTACGACCGGCGCTCCTCGCGGCCGTCGACCCGGCGGCGCAGCGTCAGCGATTGGCCCGGCTTGAAGGCGAAATCCTCGGCGAGCTCCGGTGGGACGTCGAAGCTGACGGCGATCGCGTCCTCGCACAGCCGCTCCACGTGGCTGACCCGCAGCGGGTGGAACGACGTGCGGCGACGGCCGGTCCGCGCCGGTGCGGGGGCCGCGGGTGGGTCGACGGGGGCGGGACGGACCACGTCAGATCTCCTTGATGTGCTCAAACGGTTCGTGGCACGAGCGGCATCGGCGCAGCGCCTTGCACGCGGTCGCGCCGAACTGCGAGACCTGCTCGGTGTCCGGCGAACCGCACTGCGGGCAGCGGACCCGGGTCCGCGGCGGGGCCAGCGTCAGCGGCACCGGGCCGGCGGCACGCTGCGGAGCAGCCCCCGGCGGGGCGATGCCGTACTCGGCGAGCTTCTGCCGCCCTGCCGGGCTGATCCAGTCGGTGGTCCACGGCGGGTCCAGCACGGTGCGCACCTCGACGTCGGTGAAACCGGCCTCGCTCAGCCGATTGCTGAGGTCCGCGCGCATCTCGGGCATCGCTGGGCAGCCCGAGTAGGTGGGTGTGATCGACAAGACGACCTTCCCGTCCCCGGCGAGCTCGACGTCGCGCAGGACCCCGAGGTCGGCCAGCGTCAGCACCGGCAGCTCCGGGTCGGTGACCGACTCGGCAACCGCCCGGGCGTGCCGGAGGTCCGGCTTCGTGCTCGTCACCATCCCGCCTCCGGGTGCGCTCGGGCCAGGCTCTGCATCTCCGCGAGCAGGTAGCCCAGGTGCTCGGTGTGGATGCCGTCCCGGCCGGTCTGCTCGGCCACCCCGGCCAGCGCCGACGCCTCGGGCCGCTGCAAGGTGGCCGCCGTGACGACCTGCTCCAGGACGTCGTCGAACTCGGCACGAGCCTGCGCCGGGTCGGTGCCGACGCCGGCCGCGACCATCTCCCGGTCGGTCGCGTTCGGCACGAACAGTTCGTCGACCCGCGGCCACACCGCGTCGAGCCCCTGCTGCATCCGCGCGTGGGACACCTCGGTGCCGTCGCCGAGCCGGACCATCCACAGTGCCGTGTACTCGCGGTGGTAGGCCAACTCCTTGACCCCCTTGGCCGCGATCGCCGCCAGCACCGGGTCGCGCGATTCGGCGAGCCGGGCGAACAGCGCGAGGCGCCACGTCGAGAACACCAGCAGCCGGGCGATGGTGTGCGCGAAGTCGCCGTTGGGCGGCTCGACCAGCCGCACGTTGCGGAACTCCCGCTCGTCGCGGAAGTACGCCAGCTCGTCCTCGCCGCGCCCGCTGCCGTCGGCCTGCCCGGCGCGGGCCAGCAGCAGCCGCGCCTGGCCCAGCAGGTCGAGCGCGATGTTGGCCAGCGCCAGCTCGTCCTCCAGCTCCGGCGCGTAGGTGACCCACTCGGTCAGCCGTTGCGAGGCGATCAGCGCGTCGTCGCCGAGCATCAGGCAGTACCGGGCGAACGCGACGCCGTCCACGCCGTCCGGCAGCGCGGTGTCCACTCCGGACAGCGGATCGTCGAAGCCGGTGCCGAAGGCCCAGCGGGACTCGCCGTCGGGCTCCGCGGCGGTCAGCGCCTGGTAGGCGTTGTCGAACGACATTGGGGTGACCTCAAATGTGCGGAACGTTGTCGGGGATCCGGTAGAACGTCGGGTGCCTGTACACCTTGTCGCCGCTGGGTGCAAAGAACGGGTCCTTCTCGTCCGGGCTGGACGCGGTGATCGTGTCCGCTCGGACCACCCAGATGCTCACGCCCTCGTTGCGGCGGGTGTAGAGGTTGCGGGCGTTGTGCAGCGCCATCTGCTCGTCCGCGGCGTGCAGCGAGCCCACGTGCACGTGGTTCAGACCCCGCTTGCCTCGGACGAAAACCTCGAACAGCGGCCACGAGGACCGCGGTGCACCGGTCTCGGCGTCCGAACTCATCGCGCGACCTCCTCCCGTAGGGCCTGCTTGGCGGCGTGGGCCGCTGCCGCGTCGCGCACCCACTGCCCTTCCTCGTGCGCGGCCCGGCGCCGGGCCAGCCGCTCCTCGTTGCAGGGCCCGTTGCCGGCGATGACCCGCTTGAACTCGGACCAGTCCGGCTCGCCGAAGTCGTAGTGCCCGCGCTCGTCGTTCCAGCGCAGCGCCGGGTCGGGCAGCGTGACGCCGAGCGCCTCGGCCTGCGGCACGGTCATGTCGACGAACTTCTGCCGGAGCTCGTCGTTGGTGTGCCGCTTGATTCGCCACGCCATGGACTGCTGGGTGTTGGGCGAGTCGCCGTCCGGTGGGCCGAACATCATCAGCGACGGCCACCACCAGCGGTTCGTCGCGTCCTGCACCATCTCCCGCTGCTCCGCGGTGCCGCGCATCATCGTCATCAGCAGCTCGTAGCCCTGCCGCTGGTGGAACGATTCCTCCTTGCAGATCCGCACCATGGCCCGCGCGTAAGGACCGAAGGAGCTGCGGCACAGCGGCACCTGGTTGCAGATCGCCGCCCCGTCGACCAGCCACCCGATGACGCCGATGTCGGCGAAGGTCAGCGTCGGGTAGTTGAAGATCGACGAGTACTTCTGCCGCCGCTCGATGAGCTTCTCGGTCAGCTCCGAACGGTCCACCCCGAGAGTTTCGGCCGCGGAGTACAGGTAGAGCCCGTGCCCCGCCTCGTCCTGCACCTTCGCGATCAGGATCGCCTTGCGTCGCAGGCTCGGGGCGCGGGTCAGCCAGTTGCCCTCCGGCTGCATGCCGATGATCTCGGAGTGCGCGTGCTGGGCGATCTGCCGCACCAGGGTCTTGCGGTAGCCCTCGGGCATCCAGTCCCGCGGCTCGATGCGCTGGTCGTGCACGATCCGCTCGTCGAAGTGCTGCTGCAGCTCGGCGTCGTCGAGCCGGTCCACCGTGGTCGTCACCTGGTCACCCCTGCTCCCCCGGCCGCTTGGCCACCAGCGTCAGCACGTCGTACTTCGCCACCGAGGCGCCGTCCTGCTTGGTCACGTCCACGTCCCAGCGGACCTCGCCGTACTCGGCGCCGACCCGCGGAGTGATCTGCTTAGCGGTCATGGTCACGGTGATCTCGTCACCGGGGTAGGTCGGCGTGAGGAACCGGAGGTTCTCCAAGCCGTAGTTGGCCAGCACCGGTCCCGGGTCGGGATCCACGAACAGCCCGGCGGCGAAGGACACCACCAGGTAGCCGTGCGCCACGCGGCCGTCGAAGAACGGGTTGGCCCGCGCCGCTTCCTCGTCGGTGTGCGCGTAAAAGGTGTCGCCGGTGAACTCGGCGAAGTGCTCGACGTCCTCCAGCGTCACGGTGCGCGGCCCGGCGACCACCGTGTCACCGATGCGCAGTTCGCCGAGATGCTTGCGGAACGGGTGCTTTTCGGTGATGTTGCGCGGAGTTCCGCCCACCCACTGCCCGGTGATCGCGGTCAGCGTCGCCGGGTCGGCCTGCACCGCGGTCCGCTGCATGTGGTGCAGCACGCCGCGGACGCCGCCCATCTCCTCGCCGCCACCGGCCCGGCCCGGCCCGCCGTGGACCAGTGCGGGCAGCGGCGAACCGTGCCCGGTGTTCTCCTTCGCGTTCTCCCGGTTGAGCACCAGCATCCGGCCGTGCCGCGATGCCGCGCCCAGCACCACCTCGCGCGCGAACTCCGCGTCGGCGGTCACCACGGAACCGGCGAGGCTGCCCTTGCCGCGACGCGCCAGCTCGACGGCCTGCGCCGCGGTCTCGTACGGCATCACCGTGCTGACCGGGCCGAAGGCCTCGACCTCGTGCGGCTGCGGCTGGTCCGGGTCGTCGCAGCGGACCAGCAGCGGCGGCAGGAACGCGCCGCGCTCCGCATCGGCGTCCACGACGTCGACCCGCCCGGGGTCTCCGTGCACCAGCGTTCCGGCCTCCAGCAGCGCCTTCAGCGACCGCCGCACCTCCTCGCGCTGCTCCAGGCTGGCCAGCGCCCCCATCCGGACCTCCGGCGAGGCGGGGTTGCCGACGACTACCTTCGCCAACCGTTCCTTGGCGGCCGCGACCACTTCGTCGATCAGGTTCGCCGGCACCAGCGCCCGCCGGATCGCGGTGCACTTCTGCCCGGCCTTGACCGTCATCTCGGTGACCAGCTGCTTGACGAAGAGGTCGAACTCGTCGGTGCCCGGCGCGGCGTCCGGGCCCAGGATCGAGCAGTTCAGCGAGTCGGCCTCGACGTTGAACCGCACCGAGTTCGCCACCACCACCGGGTGGGCGCGCAACCGCTGGCCGGTCGAGGCCGAGCCGGTAAACGACACCAGGTCCTGGTCGGTCAGGTGCTCGAACAGGTCGCCGACGCTGCCGCAGACCAGCTGCAGCGAGCCGTCCGGCAGCAGCCCGGAGTCGGCCATCAGTTCCACCAGCCGGTGCGTGAGGTACGCGGTCTGGCTGGCCGGTTTGATCAAACTGGGAACGCCGGCCAGGAAGGCGGGCGCGAACTTCTCCAGCGGTCCCCACACCGGGAAGTTGAACGCGTTGATCTGCACCGCGACGCCCTGCAGCGGCGTGCAGATGTGCTGCCCGACGAACGTGCCGCCCTTGCTCAGCGGCTCGACCGCGCCGTCGACGTAAACCGTGCTGTTGGGCAGTTCCCGGCGGCCCTTGCTGGAGTAGCCGAACAGCACCCCGATGCCGCCGTCGATGTCGAACTTGGAGTCGCCGAGCGTGGCACCGGTACGGGCCGACAGCGCGTACAGCTCCTCGCGGTGCTCGCGCAGGTGCGAGGCGAGGCTCTTCAGTAGCGCGGCTCGCTGGTGGAACGTCAGCTCCGCCAGCGCCGGGCCGCCCCGGCTGCGCCCGTGCGCCAGCACCGCGGCCATGTCGATCCCCGCCGAGGAGACCCGCGCGACCTCCTCACCGGTTACCGCATCGTGCAACGGCACCCCGTTGTCCGACGGCGCGTGCCAGTCGCCGTTGACGTAGCTCCGCAGGGCAGCCATTCGCCCGACCTCCTCCGGCTGGTTCTTTAACTGACCGTTCGTTCGAAAAAGTAGCACTCGTCAAGACTGTCGCGCACCACCCGATGCAGCTAAATTCTGCTTTACCGAGCCAGGTGGGGACCAGCTTCGCCGGGAACCCTTGACAGGATCCTGCGGCGCAGGATTAATTACCGACTGTTCGTTCGGTGACGAGGTGGTGACCCAGTGCAGGAGCCCGGCGCGACGACGCGCAACCCGGCTCAGGCCATGTTCGACGACGACCGCGCCTCGCAGGCGCTGGTAGCCCGAAGGAGCCACGGCATGACAGCGACGACGGGCGCGCCGCGCCGGCTCGGAACCGCGCCGGATCCGGCCGACCTCGACCCCGCCGAGCGGTATTCCGCCGACGAACTCGCCGCGGTGCAGCTGGAACGCCTGCAGCGGACCCTGCACCACGCCTACGAGAACGTGCCGCTGTACCGCAGCAAGTTCGACGCGGCGGGCGTCCGGCCGGAGGACTGCCAGAGCTTGGCCGACCTGGCGAAGTTCCCGCACACCACCAAGCAGGACCTGCGGGACAACTACCCGTTCGGCCTGCTCGCCGTGCCGATGGAGCAGGTCCGGCGGCTGCACGCCTCCAGTGGCACCACGGGCAAGCCGACCGTCGTCGGCTACACCGAGCAGGACCTGGACGCCTGGGCCGATGTGGTGGCGCGCTCCATCCGCGCCGCAGGCGGGCGGCCGGGCCACAAGGTGCACGTCTCCTACGGGTACGGCTTGTTCACCGGCGGGCTCGGCGCGCACTACGGGGCCGAGCGGCTCGGGTGCACCGTCATCCCGGCCTCCGGCGGGATGACCGCCCGGCAGGTGCAGATCATCCAGGACTTCCGGCCCGAGATCATCATGGTCACCCCGTCCTACATGCTCACCCTCATCGACGAGTTCGAGCGGCAGGGCATCGACCCGCGCAGCACCTCGCTCGAGATCGGCATCTTCGGGGCCGAGCCGTGGACCGAGCAGATGCGGCAGGAGATCGAGGAACGGCTGGACATCGACGCGGTCGACATCTACGGCCTGTCCGAGGTAATGGGCCCCGGCGTGGCCAACGAGTGCGTGGAGACCAAGGACGGGCTGCACATCTGGGAGGACCACTTCTACCCCGAGGTGATCGACCCGTTCACCGAGGAAGTGCTGCCCGACGGCACCGAGGGCGAACTGGTGTTCACCTCGCTGACCAAGCAGGCCATGCCGGTCATCCGCTACCGCACCCGGGACCTGACCCGTCTGCTGCCCGGCACGGCCCGGCCGATGCGGCGGATGACCAAGATCACCGGCCGCAGCGACGACATGATCATCCTGCGGGGCGTCAACGTCTACCCCACCCAGATCGAGGAGCTGGTGCTGCGCATCGACGGCCTGTCGCCGCACTTCCAGCTGGTGCTCACCCGCGAGGGCCGGATGGACCGGATGACGGTTCGGGTGGAGGCCCGCACCGACTGCCCGGGCGACCGCCGGGATCCGGCCGGCGCCGAGCTGGTCCGCGCGATCAAGGACGGCGTCGGCATCAGCACCGAGGTCACCGTGGTGGATCCGGACACGCTGGAGCGTTCGGTCGGCAAGCTGCGCCGCCTCGTGGACCGCCGCGAATCCGGATCCACAGGCTGAAATACTGCGAGCCATGTCGGGGAACGCTGGGCGCGCGAATCGCCGGGGTCGGCCGGGTTACGACCTCGGTCGGCTGCTGGACGTCTCCGTCCGGGTGTTCAACGAGCGCGGCTACGAGGGCACCAGCATGGAGGACCTCTCCCGCCGCCTGGGCATCACCAAGTCGGCGATCTACTACCACGTGTCCAGCAAGGACGAGCTGATGCGGCTGAGCGTCAACCGGGCGCTGGATGCGCTGTTCGCGGTCACCGAGGAAGAGGCGTCGACCACCGGCAAGGCCATCGACCGGCTGGAGCATGTGGTCCGGCGCAGCATCGAGGTGCTCGTCGACGAACTGCCGTTCGTCACGCTGCTGCTGCGGGTGCGGGGCAACACCAAGGTCGAGCGGCAGGCGCTGACCCGGCGCCGCGAGTTCGACCAGGTGGTCAGTGACCTCGTCAAGCAGGCCGAGGCGGAGGGCAGCATCCGGCCGGACGTCGACCCGGCACTGACCAGCCGGCTGCTGTTCGGCATGGTCAACTCGGTCATCGAGTGGTACAAACCCAGCCGCGGCCTGCGGGCCGCGCAGCTCGCCGACGCGGTCACCAAGGTCGCCTTCGAGGGCCTGCGGACCAGCGCCGACGAGCACGCGCCCGGCGCTTCCGGATCTCGCGCGCGATAAATCTCCGGAACTCCCGTCATGACGATCATCCATGCGGGTCACGGCTGGCGGTCCCCCGCGTCACTCCAGCCCCTTTGTGCGCAGTGGTGCGGATTGTGCCGACATTGAGCACAATGGACAGTTACGCCCCGGCATCGCAATCCCCAACTTGTGGGTGACAAAAGACCACTGCGATCACGGCCGGGGTCCGCTTACGCTCCTTCGATGTGACCGACCGCGACCCGGCGGTCGCATGGCGGATCCGCTGAAACTGGGGACAGCGGCAACCATGATTCCGAAACCGGCTGCGCGCCGGTGCGTTCTGCGGTCTTCGACAGGACCCGGGTCCGCCCTCCCCTCTCGCCCTGCACGCTGGACGAGCAATCTGGAGGCCAACCGTGTCAAGGCTTGAGTCGCTCGCTCGCGCCTTCCTCCGCTACCTCTACGAGGACGACCGATTCCGGCCCGAGGTCGCGGGTTTCTTCGACAGCCCGGCGGCCGAGGCCGCGGCGCTGCAGCCGTCGTGGGCCGAGCTCGCCGAAGTCGTGCGGACGCTGCGGGAGCAGGAGCTGATCGCCACCAGCGGGACCGGGCAGCAGGGCGCACCCGCCCGCGCCGGCCTGACCGGCTCCGGGCTGATCTGCGCCGGCCGGCACGGCGGGGACACCGGTTCGTGGGCGCGGGCGCAGTCGGTCGCGGTGCTCGACGAGCCCCCGGCACCGGTGGTGCCCGCCCAGCCGTCGCCGGCACCCGCGCCCAGCCCCGACTTCACCGGGCTGACCCGGGTGGCCAAGGTCGTGCTCCTCACGCTGCCGACGGTGCACGCCCGCTACGGCGACACCGCCGAGATCGAATTGATCGCACGGCGGCTGCGCGAGGCCGCGCGGCAGGACCGGCCGGACCCGCGCCGGGTGCGATTGCTCGCCTACCGGCTCCGCAGCGAGCTGGCGACCGGCTCGGTCGCGAACACCCTCGGCGTGGTCCTGCTCGACGGGCTCGACGAGGCCCTCGCCGAGAGCGGGCTCGGCTGAAGCGTCCTAATCGGACTGTGGTAGTGACCGGGTTCACCGCGGATGCCCACCGTGCGCACGCTCGCGCACTCCGTGTGCTGAGATTCCCGATATGGACACGGGCACCTGGCCGCGGGCGGCGGCGCGCCGCGAGCTCGACGCCGCGGGCGTCCAGCCGCATCTGCGCCCCGCCTACCAGCGGTGCCGGGTGCTCAACGCCGCGCACGGCCGCACCTACTTCCTCGCGACCCGGCTGCTGACCCCGGCGCAGCGGCCCGCAGTGCACGCGCTGTACGGCTTCGCGCGGTGGGTGGACGACATCGTCGACGACACCGACGAGTCGCGAACGGTCCTGGACCGGCAGCAGGCGGTGGACCAGCTGGACGACAAGCTGCGCGCCGGTCTGCGCGCCGGTAACAGCGAACACCCGATCCTCGCCGCGCTCGTCGACACCGCCGCCCGGCACCGCATCGACCCGGCGCTGTTCACCGACTTCATGGCCTCGATGCGGATGGACCTGACCGTCCGCACGTACCCGACGCGGGCTGCACTGGACGCCTACATCCACGGCTCGGCGGCGGTGATCGGCCTCCAGTTGCTCCCGGTGCTCGGCACGGTGTGCCCGGCCGGCGAGGCCGAGCCCTACGCCGCGGTGCTGGGCGGCGCTTTCCAGCTCACCAACTTCCTGCGCGATGTCGGCGAGGACCTCGACCGCGGCCGGGTCTACCTGCCGCTGGAGGAACTGGCGGTGTTCGGCGTCGACCGGGAGCGGCTCGTCTGGTGCCGGAGGGCCGGCCGGCCCGACCTCCCGGTGCGCCGGGCGCTCGCCGACCAGGTCGCCCGCACCCGCTCGAAGTACCGGGCCGCGGAACCTGGCATTGCGCTGCTGGCCTCCTGGTCGCGGCCGTGCGTGCGCACCGCGTTCACGTTGTACGGCGAGATCCTCGACCGCATCGTGGAGTCCGGGTACGACGTGTTCCGGCGACGGCTCGCGGTTTCCGGCCCGCGGCGCCTGGAGGTCGCCGCAGGTGCTCTCGGCGCGGTCGTCGCGGCGCGCCTCCTCTTCCGTCGCGCCAACGTGTGACCACCGCTCGCACCGGGTACGCGAAGTACGTCGCGACCGACGTACTGCGGAGGCGAGGTGAGTGGGAATGCCGCAGCAGAGCTGGACCGAGAAAGAGGAACGGCAGTACGAGCACATCAAGAACCAGGCGATGGAGCGCGGCAGCAGCGAGGACCGCGCCGAAGAGATCGCGGCGCGGACGGTCAACAAGAACCGCGCGCAGGCCGGTGAGTCCCAGCAGCGGAGCAAGACCGCCACGCAGGACATCTCCCCGCAACGGCGCGGTGGATTGCGCTCCGGATCCGGCTCCGGGCCGGGCGGTCGAACCAAGCAACAGCTCTACGCGGACGCGCAGCGCGCCGACATCAAGGGCCGCTCGAGGATGACCAAGGCGGAGCTGGAGCGGGCCCTGCAGCGGAGCTGAGCGCGAATGCCGAGCTGCCGAACGCGGGTTCCCGCCGTTCGGGTGGGTGAATGCGGCGGCGGGCGCGGTTCAACCGCCCGGCCAGGGACGGAAACTGCTGATAGTGCGCCGATACCGGTGCTTGTGGGGGGCGACCAGATGGAGAGCGGAACGCCGTCGCGCTGGCAGGACATCAACGCGACCGCCGAAGCGATCGCGCAGGCCAGCGGCAAGTTGGAACGGAGCGCCCGCCAAGCCAGGACACCGGCCGAAATCACCGCGGCGCGGGAAGCGTTGCTGGCCGTCACCGCGGCGGGGGCCCGGCTTGCCCGGCAGCTCGACTTGCTGGCCTCCAGCTACGAGATGCCGAACGCCGCCGAGCCGTCGGCGGTGCACGTCGCGCTCGACCAGGCCGCGGCCGCCGCCGAAGACCTCGGCAACTGCGCGAAGGTCGCCGCGCGGGCCATCGATGATGACTGACCGCGCGGCGACCCCGGCAGCTACGGCGCCTGGACCACGCCCGCACCGACGTCGGTCGATGCGAGCGGCAGCCGACGTGCGGCCTGCGACAGCCGCGCCCACAGGCCCCACGCTCGCTCTGGATACTGCTGCGCGTACAGCGCAGCGACACCGGCGACGTGTGGGGTGGCCATGCTGGTGCCGCTGAGCTTGCGGTAGCGCTCCGCCCCCGGCCAGCTGGAGTAGACGTCGACGCCGGGGCCGACCAGATCCACCTGGCCGATCTCGTCGACGGTGCCGCTGGAGAAGTCCGCGATCTGCAGCTGCGAGTCGATCGCGCCGACCGCCAGGATCGACGGGCAGTTCGCCGGGTGGCCGACCGGCGCGACCACCCCGGCGGAACGCTGGCTCTCGTTGCCGGCCGCGGCGATGACCAGCGTGCCGCGCTCCATAGCGCGCTGGGCGACCCGCTCGAAGGCCGCGGAGAACGGTTCGCCGGGCTGCGTCGGCGCGCCGAGCGACATCGACACCACGGCGGCTCCGTTGGAGATCGCCCACTCGATGCCGGAGAGGATGCCGCTGTCGGTTCCGGAGCCGTCGTCGCCGAGCACCTTGCCCGCGTAGATGCTGGCCTCCGAAGCGATGCCGTAGCCGGGGCCGCCCTGCAAGGTCCGCGGACCGCAGGAGGTGCCGATCACGTGCGTGCCGTGCCCGTGGCCGTCCTGCACGTCCTGGCCCTCCACGAAGGACCCGGCGACGATGTCCCGGTCGGCGAAGTCGGGGTGCTTGAGATCCAGGCCGGTGTCGAGCACCGCGACCCGGACGCCCTTGCCGGTGGCCTGCGCGTGGTCGGCGCGCACCGCCTGCAGGCCCCACGTGGACTCGCCGTCCTCCACCTGCGCCTCCGCGCCGATGGCGAACACCCTGCGCTCCTGCTCGAACGCCGCGATCGGGCTGGTCTCCCGGGACGCGCGTTCGAGCGCCGCGGCCTGGTCCGGGTCGGCACTGATCAACGCGATGCCGAGCTGATGCAGCACGATCCCGCCCGCGCCGCGGAACAGCTCCCCCGGTGCCGCGCCGGCCGCGTCGGCGGTGTTGGCGCAGCGAATGCCCGTCAGCCGCGTCAGCTCGCGGGTTCCGATGATCGTCGAATTGTCTTCCAGCAGCACCAGATAACGTCCGGTGGAGCTCTCCTCGCTGGTGGTCATGGTCGCTCCCTCGGCGAGTTTCGGGTGTAGCGGCGCCACACCGTCCCCAGGTGTATCGCGCGTTACCCACAGTTACAAGCACCCACTCGGGTAAGGACTGCACGATCTGTGCCGCCGGTCTCGATTTCCTCAGTGAAATACCTGCGACACAACGCTTTCGGGGTACTCAGGTCGGGGGCTATCAGGTACGACACGCATGCGCTGATGACAACAGCGGAAGCTCATCCGCACACTGGTGGTAATCAACTCCCGACAGTTCGGAGCGACCGTGCGCACTCCCAGCCAGCACTGCATCCTGGTCACCGGCGCGACCAGCGGGCTCGGACGGGCACTTGCCCACCAGCTCGCCAAGACCGGGTCCCGGGTACTGATACACGGGCGCAGCGCGGAGCTAGCCGAGGAAACGCGCGCGGAGATCGCGGCGGCCACCGGCTCCGACCGCCTCGACGTGGTGCTCGCCGACCTCGCTGAGCTGCGCCAGGTCGAACGGCTGGCCAACGACGTGCAGCTGCGCTGCGACCGGCTGGACGTGCTGGTGAACAACGCGGGCATCGGTTCCGGGCCGCCGGGCGGCGGGCGCGAGGAGAGCCCGGACGGCATCGAACTGCGGTTCGCGGTGAACTACCTGGCCGGCTACCACCTGACGCACCTGCTGCAGCCGCTGCTGCTCGCCTCGGCACCGGCCCGGGTGGTCAACGTCGCCTCGGCCGGTCAGCACCCGATCGACTTCGACGAACCGATGATGACCGAGAACTACATCGGCGCCCGGGCGTACGCGCAGAGCAAGCTCGCGCAGATCATGTTCACCTTCGACCTGGCCGAACAGCTTCGCGGCCACGGCGTGACGGTCAACGCGCTGCACCCGGCGACCTACATGAACACCGCGATGGTCCGCGAGGCCGGCGTGAGTCCGCTGGGCACGATCGCCGAAGGCGTCGAGGCGACGATGCGGCTGGTCGCGGATCCGGGACTGGACGAGGTCACCGGGGAGTACTTCCATGGGACCCGCGCGTGCCGCGCGCTCGAGCAGGCCTACGACGAGCAGGACAGGACGCGGCTGCGAGAACTCTCCGGCAAGCTCGTCGAGCAGGCCCGCGGCTGAACCCGCCACAGCGGATCGTCGAACTGGAGGCTGGCGCCATGAACAGCGGAACCCAGCACAAGATCGTCGTCGGCGTGGACGGCTCGGAGTCGTCCAGGTGCGCCCTGCGGTGGGCGCTGAAGCAGGCAGCGCTTTCCGGGGCCGCGGTGCACGCGGTCACCTCCTGGGAGTTCCCCGCCTTCTACAGCTGGGAGGGTGGCCCGATGCCGCCGGACGACTTCGAGGAGTCCGCGCGCAAGAGCCTCCACGACACCGTCGACGAGATCGAGCACGAGATGAGCCCGCCGGTGCCGGTGGAGCGCGAGCTCACCCACGGGCACGCGGCGCAGACGCTGCTGGACGCCTCCGAGGGCGCCGACCTGCTGGTGGTCGGCAGCCGCGGCCACGGCAGCTTCTACGGCGCGCTGCTCGGCTCGGTGAGCCAGCGCTGCGTCCAACACGCGAAATGCCCGGTGGTGATCGTCCGGCACTAGCTAGGGGTTGCGCGGCGGCCTAGCCGGTGTGGCCCAGGCGTTCGGACAGGGCGGCCGCGCCTTCGTGGACGAGTTCGCGCAGCGCCACTTCGGTCTCGTCGTTCCAGCGCAGGATCGGCACCGAGATGCTCATCGCGGCGACTACCTCGCCGGACTGGTCGCGCACCGGCGCCGCAACGCAGGCCACCGACTCGTTGGACTCGCAGTACTCGCGCGCCACGCCGTCCTTGGCGATGGCGTCGAGCTCTTGGCGCAGCGCCTTGCGGGTGGTGATGCTGTGCTCGGTCATCGCATCCAGGCGGCGGTTGCCGTAGAGCTCGTCGACTTCTGCGCGCGGCAGCGCCGCCAGCAGCGCCTTGCCGAGCGCGGTGCAGTGCGCGGGCAGCCGCCGGCCCACGGCCGAGACCATCCGCACCGGGTGGCTGCTGTCGACCTTGGCCACGTACAGCACGTCCGCCCCGTCTTGCACCCCGACGTGCACCGTTTCCTGGCAGCGCTCGGCGATGTCCTCGGCGACGAGCTGGCCCTCACGGGCGAGGTCCAGCCGCTCGGCGTAGGCCGCGCCCAACTGAAAGCCGCGCACTCCCAGCCGGAACCGGTTGCTGCCGCGCCCCGCGGGCATCAGGTAGCCGCGCTCGCTGAGCGTGCCGACTAGCTCGTGCACCGTGGTGCGCGGCAGGCCCAGCTGCGCGGTGATTTCCGGCGCGCTCAGCTCGTGGGCGTCCAGGAACAGCTCCAGGACATCGAATGCCCGTTCCACGGCAGGTACCGCTCGTGCCACGCGTTCGCTCCCCCTGTCACGTCTCAACCGGCTCGCTGTTGACCGATATTTCGAACATCGTACCCGGTATCGGCCAACACCAGCTCAGGCGCTTGACCGCCCAACCCGGCCAACCATACGATCCAGCGAACGTTGCGCGGAATATCGAACGGAAGTTCCACCGCTTGCACTGCCGCGCGAGACGGATCCGGCTATAGGCTCCAGGACTGTAAGACGGGTGAAGGAGTCGCCATGGCAACGCCCGCCCACGTCCCGGACATCTACCAGGAGATCCCCTCAGCCACACCACCGGCCAGCAAGATCGCTCAGGTGAACTCAGGCCCGAGCCGACCTCCAGATGACGAAGGAAGCTGGTCACGCCGTTGCACAGCGCCCTTATTTCGCCAGACTGCCGCAGCACAGCAGAGCCGAACCAAGGCCTTTCTGCCCCAATCACGGAGCAGCAGGCTGCACGCCAAGTCGGGTCATGCGGAGGCGACCTCGCCCAGTCCACTTTGGATGAGATCAAAACCCAGCGGCTGCATCACGGATCGCCCTGTCGAACGCTGCCAGCAGCGTGACCGGGTACGCACCAGACTGCCCCGACTCGCTCGAGGCGTTCGTCGGGGCAGTCCGATCAGGCACCGTGGTCACGGGAAAACGACCGTGCTGTGGCCGTTGAGCAGCACCCGGCGTTCGCAGTGCCAGCGCACCGCGCGGGACAACGCGAGCGCCTCGGCGTCGCGCCCCACAGTTTGCAGTGCACGGGGGTCGTATGTGTGGTCGATCCGGATGACTTCCTGCTCGATGATCGGCCCCTCGTCCAGGTCCGAGGTGACGTAATGCGCGGTAGCACCGACGAGTTTCACGCCGCGCTGGTACGCCTGGTGGTACGGCTTGGCGCCCTTGAATCCGGGCAGGAACGAGTGGTGGATGTTGATTGCACGGCCATACAGAGCCTTGCTGGTCTCGTCCGAGAGGATCTGCATGTACCGCGCCAGCACGACCAGCTCGGCGTCGTACTCATCCACGAGCTGCAACAGGCGCGCCTCGGCAGCCTCCTTCGTCTCCGGGGTGACCGGAATGTGCACGAACGGCAAGCCGGCGGCCTCGGCCATCGGGCGCAGGTCCTGGTGGTTGGACACTACTGCGACGATGTCACCCCCGAGGCTTCCGGCCCGCCACCGGTAGATCAGGTCGTTCAGGCAGTGGCCGAGCTTCGATGCCATGACCAGGATCCGGACGTTCCGGTTGGCGTTGAAGTCGTAGGTCATCTCGAACTCAGCGGCCACCGTCGCGAATCCGCGCGACAGCTCCTCCAGATCAGTGCCGTCGGGTGCCGTGACCTGGGTGCGCATGAACAGCCGGTCACGCACGGCGTCGTCGAACTGCTGGTGCTCACCGATGTCGCATCCGTGTTCGAACAGGTATCCGCTCACCGCGCGCACGATGCCTGTCCGGTTGGGGCAGCTCAGGGTGAGGGTGCAGGTGTGACTCACGCAGATCTCCTCAGCACTCCACGATGTTGAGAGCCGGCCCGCCGCGGGCGGTCTCCTTGTACTTGTCCTTCATGCCCGCGCCGGTTTCGCGCATGGTCGTGATCGCCTTGGCGAGCATGATGTCGCTGATGCGAAGCACGCTCTCCCTCGTCAACGCAAGCAGCTCGTCGCATCGGGCCGACCGTGTGCGAACTCGAGGGTCCGATCCCGACCTTGAACAGGTCGAACACGGAGATGGTCATCAGCGCTCCCTGATCCGCCCTCAAATATTGAATTAATATATCAATCTGATGCAAGACCTGCTCCAAAGAAGTGCCGGTGCATGTTCCCCTGGATTTCAGGCCCTAAGATGATGCCCGTGACCACTGCCCGACAAGAACTCGAATCGTCGACCACCTCGCTGGCCGACCGCGCCTACGCCGCGATTCAGGACCAGCTGATCATGCTGGACATCCCGCCGATGGCGCCGATCGACGACTTGGCGCTGAGCGAGTCGCTCGGCATTGGACGCACCCCCGTCCGCGAAGCCCTCAAGCGTCTCGAGGTGGATCGTCTGGTGATCTCGTACCCGCGTCGCGGCACCTTCGCGACCGGCGTGGACATCACAGACCTCGCCTACATCTCCGAAATCCGCGTGCAGCTCGAACCGCTGGCCGCCCGCCGGGCCGCCGAGAACGCCGGGAAGGCCGTGCGCGAGAAGCTGGCCGAGCTCGCCGACACCATCCAGGACAACGACGTGCTGACCATGTCGCGCCACGAGCTGATGCAGTGGGACCTGCGGGTGCACCGCTCGATCTACCGCGCAGCCGGCAACCCCCACCTGGAAGACACGCTGGTTCGCTACAACAACCTCGCCACCCGGATCTTCTGCGTGTTCCTGGAACGCATCACGCATTTCGACCGGCACATCGAGGAACACGTGGGCCTGCTGCGAGCGGTCGCCGATGGCGAGAGCCGGAGGGCCGAGAAGATCGCCCGAGACCACGTCACCGGATTCGAGAAGGCGATACGGGCGATCATCTGACCGGCCCGCATCGCGAGTTCTTGCAGGAAGGTTTCGAGACTGTTCATGCGCATTGCATCGGTCTTTCGTCCTCGGGGTGCTGGGCTGGCGGGTGGGGTGCGCGGACACCGACCGTTTGCAGACCGCGCACCCTGCTCGGGGGCCGCTCAGCGGCGAATTCGGGCCATCTCCGGGTCGACCAGCGGTTCGACGGCGACAGTGGCGCGCACCTTCCGCCCGAAGTACTGGATCTCCACCGAGGTGCCTGCCGTTGCCGACGCGGGGAGCCAGGCGTAGGCGATCGGCTTGCCGATCGTGTGGCCGAACGCGGCCGAGCTCACATAACCCGCGGCTTCGCCATCGAGGAACACAGGTTCGTTGCCCAGCACCACGCTACGACCGTCGTCGATGGTCAGGCAGGCAAGACGGCGGATGACCGCTTCGTCGCTCAGCCCGGCGATCGCGTCGTAGCCGACGTAGCCGGTCTTCTTCTTGTTCACGGCGAACCCGAGACCGGCCTCGTAGGGGTTGTGCTCGGTCGTCATGTCGCTGCCCCACGACCGGTAGCCCTTCTCCAGGCGGAGGCTGTTGAACGCGGCGCGCCCGGCTGCGATGACACCGAGCGGTTGCCCCGCTTCCCACAGCACATCCCACAGCCGCTGGCCGTATTCGGCGCTGGTGTAGATCTCCCAGCCGAGCTCGCCCACATAGGACAGTCGCATCGCGGTGACCGGGGTGCCGGCGATGTGTGCGTGCTTCAGGCGGAAGTACTTCAGCGCCTCGTGGGAGAAGTCGTCGCCGCTCAACGGCTGCACCAGGTCACGCGCCAGCGGCCCCCACACGCCGACGCAGCAGGTACCGCCGGTGATGTCGCGAATCTGGACGCTGTGGTCGTCCGGTGCCTCGCGCAGGAAGTAGTCCAGGTCGAGGTTGCCGTTGGCGCCGACCTGGAACAGGTGCTCGCCGAGCCGGGCGACGGTCAGGTCCGAACGGATACCACCGGCCTTGTCCAGGGCGAGGGTGTAGGTCACCGAGCCGACTGACTTGTCCATCTTGCCGGTGGTCAGCCGCTGCAGGAACTCGATCGCCCCCAGGCCGCTGACCTCGATGCGCTTGAGCGGGGTCATGTCGTACATGGCGACCGCAGTGCGGGTCTTCCACGCCTCCGCCGCGGCGATCGGCGAGTGGAACATCGCTGACCAAGCGTCGCGCGACGGCGGCTGCCAGTCGGCCGGCAGTTCCTTGACCAAGCGCGCGTTGGCCTCGTACCAGTGCGGCCGCTCCCAGGCGTGCGCCTCGAGGAAGAACGCGCCCAGTTCCTTCTGCCGCGCGTGGAACGGACTTACCCGCAGGTCGCGCGGCGACAGCTTCGGTTGCAGCGGGTGCCGCACGTCGTAGATTTCCACGAAGTTCTGCTGCGAGGTCTCGCTGACGTAAGCCTCGGTCGTCTCGATCTCGTCGAACCGGTTAACGTCGCAACCGTGGAGTTCGACGTCGCTGCGGCCGTCCACGAGCAGCTGCGCGACGGCGCGGGCGACACCCGCGGAGTGGGTCACCCACACCGCCTCGGCGATCCAGAACCCGGCGACCTGCTGGGACTCTCCGACCAGCGGTCCGCCGTCGGGGGTGAAGGAGAAGATGCCGTTGAACCCGGACTCGATCTTCGCCTCCCGCAGCGACGGCAGCAGCACCTTGCTGTGCTCCCAGGACGGCGCGAAATCCTCCTCGGTGAACGGCAACATCGATGGCATCGCCGCCTCGGTGAGATCGTCGTCGTCGACTTCGGGCAGCTCGGACAGCCGCGCTGGCATGGGGCGGTGGGCGTAGGAGCCGATGCCGAGGCAGTCGTTGTGCTCGCGGTAGTAGAGGTCGTGGTCCTGGTGGCGCAGGATCGGCAGCCGTGCCTCGATCCGCTCGTCGTTGCGGCCGAGGAGCTCAGCGATCTGCCCGGTGCGCACGTACTGGTGGGCCATTGGGAGCAGGGGCACCTTCATCCCGACAAGCTCACCGACGGCCTGCCCCCAGAACCCGGCGCAGGACACCACGATGTCGGCGGGGATCTCCTCGCCGCCGTCGGTGCGCACACCGGTGACCCGACCGCCCTGCTGGAGGACCTCGACGACGCGGGTCGAGCCGCGGAACACCGCACCGCGGGACTCGGCGCGGTGGGCCACTGCGACGACGGCGCGGGACGCCTTGGCCAAGCCGTCCGTCGGGGTATGGAACCCACCGAGCACCCGCTCACGGTCGAGCAGCGGGTGCAGTTCGGCGCACCGCTGCGGCCCGACGACCTCGCCGGGCACCCCCCAGGAGGTGGCCCACCCCTGCTTGCGGTGCAGGTCGGCGAGCCGCTCCGCGGTGGTGGCGACCTCGAGGCCGCCGACCTGGTTGAAGCACCAGGCCCCGTCCACGTCGAGGCTCTTGAACTTCTCCACCGTGTAGGTTGCCAGCTCGGTCATGACCTTCGAGGCGCTGGTCTGGTACACGAGACCGGGCGCGTGGGAGGTCGAGCCTCCGGTGAGGGGCAGCGGCCCCTGATCGACGACAGCGACCTCGGTCCAGCCGCGCTCGGTGAGCTCGTCGGCCAGGTTCGCACCGACGATCCCGGCTCCGATGATGACGACACGAGGGGTGGTGGTCATGACGGGTCTCTCCTAAATACGGTCCACTGCGACCGCTGCGAAGATGCCTGTGAAGGATGGGAAAGCCGGGCCGGGCCGACGATCGAGGACGCCCGGCCCTAGTGGGCGGCGCGGAATTCCTGGGCCGTGTCGAGCAACCAGTCCGCGAGGTACCCGGCGAACGACGGCCGGACGAAGAGCCGGAAGTCGTCGCCGCTGCCGAGGGCGAGGATCAGTGCACCGGTCTGCCCGATGCTGGTCTGCGCGCTCGATCCGTTGGGGAAGGCCGAGGATCGCAGGTCGATCGAGCACCCGAACGACAGCAGCTCTCGGGCCCGCCCACCGCTCAGCCGGATGGTGGTGCGCTGCGCAGACACGTCCGCGGCCGCGCCGCCGTGAGCGGATACGACCCCGCCGAGCGAGTCCTCCAGCTCGTGCGGGCGGGCGTTCTTGCTGGTCACCAGCCACTCATCGGGACCGAGCCAGATGATCTGGCCTTCCGTGGTGTGGGTCCAGGTGTTGGGTTCGACGGGCAGCGCCGAACCCAACGCGCGTTCCACTGCCGCGGCGCCCGGTCCTGCAGCATCGACGCGCAGGTCCACCGCGGCCACTGGCTCCTCGGGCTTGACCATCAGCCCGTCAACCGCCCACGTCAGCTCGGCCAGAGCGGCCTTCCACGCTTGCAGGGGGTGCGCGGGGTAGAGGGTTTCAGCCATCGCGGCGTGCTCCTTCCGGGTCCACCAGCACGGTGTCGCCGATCTCGGCCTCGATGAGCTTGCCGCCCATCGGAACGTGCACCAGGTCACCGATGCGGGCGCGGCCGTTGTTCACCAGGGCGAGCGCGAACGGTCGCCCGAGCTCGGCGCTGTGGTAGCTGGAGGTGACGTGGCCGAGCATCGGGACCGGCGGCTCGGGTAGTGCCCCGTCCTCGCGGAGCTCCACGATCTGCGAGCCCTCGCGCAGCTTGGTGAGTCCATCGGTCGGCAGCAGGGAAACGAATTGCTTGCGAAGCGGGTTGTGGTTCTCGGGCCGGGCGAACGAGCGCTTGCCGATGAAGTCTTCCTTCTTCTTCGACACCAACCAGTTCATGCCGAGGTCCTGAGGCGTGACCGTGCCATCGGTGTCCTGCCCGATGATCGGGTAGCCCTTCTCCGCGCGCAGCACGTGCATGGTCTCGGTGCCGTACGGGGTGATGTCGAAGCGCTTCCCGGCCTCCAGCAAGCGCTTCCACAGCGACAACCCGTACCAGGAGTTGACGTTGACCTCGTAGGCCAGCTCGCCGGAGAAGGAAATCCGCGCGACGCGGACCGGCACACCGTCGAGTGCGGTGTCCTTCCAGGCCATGAATGGGAACGCCTCGTTCGACACGTCGAGGTCGGAGAACACCTCGCCGACCAAGTCCCTCGACCGCGGGCCGACGACCGGGAACACCGCCCAGTGCTCGGTGACCGAAGCCAAGTGCACACGCAGCTCCGGCCACTCGGTCTGGAGCCACTCCTCCATCCACTCCAGAACGGCCGCGGCGCCGCCGGTCGTCGTGGTGACCAGGAAGCGGTTCTCCGCGATCCGCAGCACCGTGCCGTCGTCGATGACCATGCCGTCGTTACCGCACATCACGCCGTAGCGCACCCGTCCGACCTTCAGCGTGCTCATCATGTTCGTGTAGATCCGGTCGAGCAGCACCCCGGCATCCGGGCCCTGAACGTCGATCTTGCCCAGGGTGGAGCCGTCGAGGATGCCAACACTCGCTCGGGTGGCGGCGCACTCGCGCAGCACGGCGGTGTCCATGTCCTCGCCGGGCTTCGGGTAGTAACGCGCGCGCTTCCACTGCCCGACGTCCTCGAACACCGCCCCGGCCGCTACGTGCCAGGCGTGCAGCGAGGTGGTGCGCTCCGGGTCGAACAGCTTGCCGTGCTCACGCCCGGCTAGCGCGGCGAACGCCACGGGGGTGTACGGCGGACGGAAGGTGGTGGTGCCCAGTTCCTCGATCGGGCGGCCGAGGAGCTCGGCCGTGATGCCGGAGGCGATCACGCCGGAGGTCTTGCCCTGATCGTGCGCGGTGCCGATGGTGGTGTAGCGCTTGACGTGCTCCACCGACCGCAGCCCGGCGCCGACAGCCCGCTGGATGTCCGCGACGGTGGCGTCGCGCTGGATGTCGACGAACTGGCGGTCCGGGTCGCCTTCGGTCCGCCACAACACCTTCGTCGGTGCGCGGGCGGGTTCGGCGTCGACGGGCGGAGTTCCGTCACCGGCGCCTTCGCGCACCACCCCGGCCAGGTCGAAGGTGCCGTTCGCGGCGCCGATCACGGTGACGCCGGGCAGTGTTCCGGACGGGCGGAAGGCGCCGAGCGCGGCGTCGTAGACCAGCGCTCCCTTGATGTGGCTGAACAGGTGCACCACCGGGTTCCAGCCGCCGGAGACCAGCAGCAGGTCAGCGGGCAGCCGTACCGCACCGCCGGCGTTGCGGGCGAGCACGCCGGAAACGCGCTCCTCGCCTTCGGTTCCGGTGACCACAGTGGACGGATGGACCGTGGTTCCACGTGCCACGGCACGGTTCTTCCATTCCTCGGGCGCGGTGTCCCGCGCGTCGAGGATGGTCACGCGCGCGCCCGCGTCGGCGAGGTCGATCGCCACGGCATAGGCGGTGTCGTCGCTGGTGAACACGACGATCTCGCGTCCGGCGAGCACGCCGTAGCGGTGCAGGTAGTCCCGTGCTGCGGAGGCGAGCAGGATGCCGGGGCGGTCGTTGTCCTCGAACACGATCGGCCGCTCGTGCGCGCCGGCGGCGACGACGACCTTGAGCGCACGGATGCGGTGCACCCGCTGCCGGGAGCGGTTCGCGGGCGCGGCGGTGCCGAGGTGGTCGGTGCGCCGCTCCAGCGCAAGCACGAACCCGTCGTCGTACTGCCCGAACGCGGTGGTCCGCTGCAGGTGCAGCACCTCCGGATTCCCCGCCAGTTCGGCGACGACCTCGTCGACGAACTCCCGGGCCGGGCGACCGCCGATGCACTCGGTACCGGTGAGGCTGCCGCCAGGGGTGACGCGGTCGTCGACGAGGACGACGCTCTCCCCCGCGCGCGCCGCGCTGCGGGCGGCGACCAGCCCGGCCGGTCCGGCGCCGATCACCAGCGTGTCGGTGTGGGTGTGCTTGCGGTCGTAGCGGGCGGGGTCGGGCACGTCGGCGAGACGTCCCTGCCCGTTGACGCCACGGGCGACGAGCCCATCGGTGAGCTCGACCGTGGTGGCCTGCAGCATCGGCTCCGGGAACGGCTTCTCGATCTGCACCAGGCCGGTGGGGTCTTCGGTCCAGGCGGCTCCGATCCCGTGAAGGCGGCCCAGTTTCACACTGGTGCCGACGTTGTGGACGCCGTTGGCCAGCAGGGCCGAGGCGAGCGTGTCACCCGGGTGGCCGGTGTAGGCCCGGCCGTCGAAGGTGAAGGTGAGCGTGCGGCTGCGGTCGATGCGGCCGTACCCGTCGACCCGGCTACTCATGCGGTCACCTCCTGTTCGGCCCGCGCCACGCCGGCGACCGGTTCGCCGACCTCGTAGGTGGCGAGGAACTCGTAGGTGCGGGTGTCGCGGACGGCGTTGAACCAGCGGCGGCAGCCGAGACTGTGGCTCCAGCGTTCCGCGAACGGCCCCTTGGGGTTGTCGCGGTAGAACACGAACTCCGCCCATTCCTGGTCCGACAGTTCGGCGGGCTTTTCGGGGTAGGCGATGTCGGCCTGGCCGCCGTAGTGGAACTCGACCTCCTCGCGGGGGCCGCACCACGGGCAGTGGATGAGTTGCATGGCAGTCCTCGGATTCAGTGGGCGACGGCCGCGGCGCCGTGCTCGTCGACGAGCGCGCCGGTGGTGAACCGGTCGAGGCCGAACGGGGCGACGTACGGATGTGGCTCGCCGTGGGCGATGGTGTGCGCGTAGCACCAACCGATCCCCGGCGTGGCTTTGAAACCGCCGGTCCCCCACCCCGAGTTGACGAACAGGTTCTCGTACGGGGTGTGGCCAACGATCGGGCTCGCGTCCGGGGTGACGTCCACGACGCCCGCCCAGGAGCGCAGCAGGTGCGCCCGCGCGAACACCGGGAACAGCTCGACCGCAGCAGCCATCTGGCGCTCGATGATGTGGAAGGCACCGCGCTGGCCGTAGCCGTTGTAGGAGTCCACACCCGCACCCATCACCAGTTCGCCCTTGTGCGCCTGGGAGACGTACACGTGCACGGCGTTGGACATCACGATCGTCGGGTGCACCGGCTCCAGCAGTTCGGAGACCAACGCCTGCAGCGGGTGCGATTGCAGCGGGGTGCGCACACCGAGCATGTCCAGCAGCACCGACGTGTGCCCGGCCGCGCAGAGTGCGACGGTGCCGCAGGCGATGTCGCCGCGGGAGGTGCGCAGCCCGGTCACCCGGTCACCGTCCACTGCGAACCCGGTCACCTCGCAGTTCTGGATCACGTCGATCCCGGCCTCGTCCGCGCGGCGCGCGAAGCCCCAGGCCACGTAATCGTGCTTGGCGATGCCCGCGCGCGGCTGATAGGTCGCGCCCTGGACCGGGTAGCGGATATCGGCGGAGATGTTGACGATCGGGCAGATCTCCTTGACCTCCTCGGGTCCGATCCACTCCGCGTCGATCCCGTTGAGCTTGTTGGCCTCCACGCGGCGGACCGAGTCGCGGACGTCCTGCTCGGTGTGCGCGAGGTTGAGCACACCGCGCTGCGAGAACAGGATCGGGTAGCCGAGGTCTTCTTCCAGGCCCTCCCACAGCTTCAGGGAGTGCTCGTAGATCGCCGCGGATTCGTCCCACAGGTAGTTGGACCGGATCAGCGTGGTGTTGCGGGCCATGTTGCCGCCCGCGAGCCAGCCCTTCTCCAGAACAGCGACGTTGGTGATGCCGTGGTTCTTCGCCAGGTAGTGCGCGGTCGCCAGGCCGTGCCCACCGCCACCGACGATGACCACGTCGTAGGACTTCTTCGGCTCCGGGTTGCGCCAGAGGAAGTCAGGATGTTCGGGCAGCTGCGCGCCAGGAGGCGTGGTGGTTGCACTCATGCCTGCAGCTCCGGGTAGAGAGGACGGCTTTGGGCGAGATCCGCGACGCGGTCAGCGAGGGCGTCAAGGCCGGCTTCCGGGGTCTCGGGACGTAGCGCCAGCGCGATGATGTCCGACACCTCCACGAACTCCTCATCGTCGAAACCGCGCGCAGCCAGCGCCGGAGTGCCGATGCGCACCCCGGAAGAGACCATCGGCGGGCGCGGGTCGAACGGGACGGCGTTGCGGTTCACCGTGATGCCAACCCTGTGCAGCCGGTCCTCGGCCTGCTTCCCGTCCATCTCGGAGTTGCGGAGATCCACCAGCACGAGGTGGACGTCGGTGCCACCGGAGACGACGCCGACGTTCTGCTCCTGCAGCAGCCGGTCGGCGAGGATTTTGGCGCCGGCTAGAGTGCGCTCCTGCCGCTCGCGGAAGGCGGCTTCGCCGGCAAGCTTGAACGCTACCGCCTTGCCCGCGATCACGTGCTCGAGCGGGCCACCCTGCAGGCCGGGGAAGACACTGGAGTTGAGCTTCTTCGCCAGGTCCCCCTGAGCGAGCACGACCCCGCCGCGCGGGCCTCCGAGCGTCTTGTGAGTGGTCGAGGTGACCACGTGCGCGTGTGGCACCGGTGACGGGTGCAGCCCCGCAGCCACCAGCCCGGCGAAGTGCGCCATATCAACCATCAGGTAGGCGCCGACCTCGTCAGCGATCCGCCGGAACTCCGCGAAGTCCAGCTGCCGCGGATAAGCCGACCACCCTGCGATGATCAGCTTCGGCCGCCGTTCCTTCGCCAGCCGCTCCACCTCGGCCATGTCGACGAGATGGTCGTCCTCGCGAACGTGGTACGCCACGGCGTCGAAGTACTTCCCCGAGAAGGTCAGGCGCATTCCGTGCGTCAGATGCCCGCCATGCGCGAGCTCCAGACCGAGGAAGGTGTCGCCCGGCTCCAGCAACGCAGCCATGACCGCCGAGTTCGCCTGAGCGCCGGAATGCGGCTGCACATTCGCGTAGTCGGCCCCGAAGAGCGCCTTGCCCCGGTCAATCGCCAGCTGCTCGATCTCGTCGACGTTCTCGCAGCCACCGTAGTAGCGACGCCCCGGATACCCTTCGGCGTACTTGTTGGTCAGCACCGAGCCCTGGGCCTGCATCACGCTCAGCGGCGCGAAATTCTCACTCGCGATCATCTCCAGCGTGTCGCGCTGCCGCACCAATTCCCGGTTGACGGCCGCATGGACCTCCGGGTCCGTCTCCGCCAGCGGCAGGCCGAGCACGCGTTCGGCGCTCGGGACCGCTTGACGATCAACCGTTGCGGACATACGGGTCGACCTCCCGTGTATCTGTGTTCGATGGTTGATATATCAGTTACAGGTCAAGTTAACCTCGTCGCTGGGCTCGGTCAACAGCCAGGGGGACTTCTCCCGGAATTCGGGAGAACTCAGTGTCCCCGCGCTATCCACTCCTTCAGGTGCGGTGCCTCGGCACCGATGGTGGTCGAGTCACCATGCCCGGTGTGCACGATGGTTTCGCCCGGCAGGGCAAGCAGAATCCGGCTGATCGAGCCGATGATCGTGTCGAAGCTGGAGTAGGACCGTCCGGTGGCGCCAGGGCCACCACGGAAGAAGGTGTCGCCGGTGAACACGGTCTTCAACTCAGGCACGTGGAGACACGCCGAGCCCGGCGAGTGCCCCGGCGTCGACAGCGCGCGCAACTCGATGCCGGCCACGGTGAAGGTCTGCATGTCCCACAACTCCCGATCCGGTTGACGATCCGGATGGGTCAGCTTCCACAGCGGCGCTTCGGCGGGGTCGAGCACGATGGGTGCATCGAATGCGTCAGCCAGAACCGGCGCCTGATTGATGTGGTCGTCGTGGGCGTGGGTGCACACGATCGCCGTCACGCGGCGATCGCCGATCTTCTCGGCGATCGCCGCGGCGTTGTGGGCGGGGTCGATGACGAGAACCTCGCGGTCGTCCCCGATGAGCCAGACGTTGTTGTCGACCTCCCAGGTCCCCCCGTCGAGGGAGAAGGTGCCCGAGGTGACCAGGTGCTCGATGGGGCTCACAGGACCACCACCGAACGCAGCACCTCGCCGCGGTGCATCTTCTCGAAGGCGTCCTCCACCGCATCGAGGGAGATCTCCTCGGTAACGAACTTCTCCAGCGGCAAACGGCCCTGCAGGTGCAAATCGACCAGGGCCGGAAAGTCGCGCGAGGGCAGGCAGTCGCCGTACCACGAGGACTTGAGCGCTCCACCACGAGCGAAGTACTCGATCAAAGGCAACTCCGGTGCCATCATCTCCGGCGTCGGCACACCGACGAGAACGACGGTGCCAGCCAGGTCACGGGCCTCGAACGCCTGCTTCCACGTCTCCGGTCGGCCAACGGCATCGATCACCACGTCGGCACCGAACCCACCGGTACAGCTCCGGATGGCCTCGACGACTTCGGCGTTTCGGGCGTCGACGAAGTGGGTGGCACCGAAGTCCCGGGCTTTGTCCAGTTTCCGCGGGTCTCGGTCCACCGCCACGATCGTGCTCGCCCCTGCGAGCTCGGCCCCGGCGATGGCTGCGTCTCCAACGCCTCCGCAGCCGATCACCGCAACCGAATCGCCGCGGCCCACTCCCCCGGTGTTGATCGCGGCACCGATCCCGGCCATCACCCCACACCCGAGCAACCCCGCCACCTGCGGCTTCACCCGTGAATCGACCTTGGTGCACTGCCCTGCAGCCACCAGTGTCTTCTCCGCGAAAGCCCCGATCCCCAGCACCGGGCTCAGCTCCTGCCCCGAGGCCAGCGTCATCTTCTGCGTCGCGTTGTGCGTGTTGAAGCAGTAGTGCGGCTTTCCCTTGCTGCAGGCTCGGCACTGCCCGCACACCGCCCGCCAGTTCAGGACCACGTAATCACCGGGCGCCACGTTGGCGACGCCCTCGCCAACCGATTCCACGACCCCGGCGGCCTCGTGCCCGAGCAGGAACGGGAACTCGTCATTGATCCCGCCTTCCCGGTAGTGCAGGTCCGTGTGGCACACCCCGCAGGCCTGCACCCGCACTACGGCCTCACCGGGGCCCGGGTCGGGGACCACGATCGTCTCAACGGTGACGGGCTTGCCCTGCGCGAGCGAGACGACTCCGCGGACTTCTTGCGACATGCTGCTTTCTCCTGTTCCTGGTTGCTTTTCAGGCCCCGACGAGCCCGACGACGACCCACTGCTCGTCGGACGACGCCGACCTCGGTTCCGGGGTAGCGGGGCGGATTGCGACACCTACTGTGACATACCGTTGGTATATCAATCCATCATCAACTGGGATTCCTAGCGGCGGCGCGGCCCGGGGCCGGACCGGCGAGGAGAACGCACTGATCCGGCCCCGGGCCGTACCTGCCGGGAGGACCCTCCTCCCCCAGGCCGACGTCAGCCGGAGATCGCGGCCGCCACCCAATCCCGGAACTCGCCGATGTGGTGCTCGCTGGGAACCAGCACACCACCCGAGGCGTATGCCCGCGAGGACATCGCCGGCTGGCAACGCTCGCATGCGTCGAAGTCCTGCTGGTTGACCCGGTGGAAGAGCTCTACCGAACGCGAGAGATCGGCCCCGCTGTCGATGACCTCCTGCGTGTAGAGCCAGTCGCACTCGACGATCGTCCGGTCCACCGCCACCGGGTACATGCGGTGGAAGATCACGTGGTCCGGGACGAGGTTGATGAACACCTGGGGGTTGATCGTGATCGCGTAGTAGCGCCGATCGTGGTCCTCGTCAACGCCGGAGAGGGTTTCGAAGCCGCTCTGCCCGTCCACCGTGAAGCCGGTGATCTCCTCGCCGAACTCCGCTCCGTGCCCCACGAAGTACTGCGCCGCGTAGCCATCGGCGAACTCGGGCAGCACTTCAGTCAGTTCAGGATGGATGGTCGCGCAGTGGTAGCACTCCATGAAGTTCTCGACGATGAGCTTCCAGTTCGCCCTCACGTCGTAAGTGATCCTGCGACCGACCACGAGGTCGTCGATCCCCCACCCGTCGATGACGTCGGAATCACCGAGCCGGGCAGCAACCGCTGCCTGCACCGTGTCGGCGAAGGACGGCGGCTCGTCGGCGAGGCAGACCCAGACAGTTCCGAGCCATTCCTGCAGGACGACGCCGATGAGGCCGTATTCGTCGCGGTTCACGTCGTTCATGGAGTTCAGATTCGGTGCCGCGATGAGCGAGCCATCGAGGCCGTAGGTCCACGCGTGGTAAGGGCACTGCAAGGACCTGCGGACCGATCCGGACTCCTCGAGGCACAGGCGTGCGCCGCGGTGCCGGCACACGTTGAGGAAAGCTCGCAATGCGCCGTCGCGGCCACGCACGACCAGCACGCTCTCCCCTCCGACGTCGACGTTGCGGAAGCTGCCCGGTGTGGCCATGTCACTGCTGCGGGCTGCGGCGAACCAGTTGCGCTGGAAGATCCGGGACTGCTCGATCTCGAAGACCGCGGCATCGGTGTAGTGCGATCCGGGCAAGGTCGGAATCAGGCTGGAGGCGGATTCCGGCTGCTGGCTGTGGACTTCGACGGAGCTCACAACGATCCTTTCCCTCTATTTCAATGCGGCGATGAATAGTCGGCGCGGATCCTGGGCAACAGAGATCCCGGGGAAACACCTGGGCCGAGCCGGTGCCCGAGGATCACCGCGCCAGCACGGGGACGGAAATGGATGAGAAGGACCCAACGATCGCCGGATCAGCGCTGCGCCGGCCGGAATCCCGCTAGCTGGCGACGCCATCTCCCGAACGAGCGGGCGCGGTCGACCGCGATAACTGCTACCGGATTGCCGGCCTGATCGCGGTAGAGCGCGAGGAAGTCGAGCGATTCGAGGCCGCCCTCGAGCACTTCGATCGTCGAATCCGCGGTGCGGTGACCGGCGAATTGGATCTTGTGACCATATTGGTCCGACCAGAAGTACGGCACCTCGTGATGCGTTGGCGGCAGGTAGCTCCGACCGAGGAGAGCAGACACTGCCGCAACCGGCTGCTGCACGGCATTGGTCCAGTGCTCCATGCGCCGGGCCGAGCCGAGGTAGTTCCGGTGGGAGTTGGCGCAGTCGCCGACCGCGACAAGGCCAGGGATGTTCGTGACGCCCTGCGAATCGGTCACCACACCATCGTCGAGGTCGACGCCCGACCCGCTCAGCCAATCCACGGACGGTGCCGCCCCGATCCCGACCACCACCACATCGGCGGGGAGTTCGCGGCCATCGGTCAGGCGGACGGCCTTCACCTGCGTGCTGCCGACCAGCTCGGCGAGCGAAACGCCGGTGTGCAGCCGGACTCCCCTGGTGGCGTGCAGCCCGGCGCAGATCTCGCCCATCTCAGCGCCGAGCGGCTTCAGCAGCGGCACGGGCGCAGCCTCGACGACATCGACCTCGACGCCCAATCCCACCGCCGTCGACGCGATCTCGGAACCGATGAACCCCGCCCCGATCACAACCAGACGGGCTCCCGCGACCAACTCCTCGCGCAGCACCATGGCATCGTCGAGCGTGCGGAGGGTGTGCACTCCCTTGGGCATCTCCCCGGGGAGGTTCTTGGCCCGGGCACCAGTCGCCAGCACCACGCCGTCGGACACGATCCGTTCGCCGTCGTCGAGCACCACCGCCCGCCCACCGGTGTCGAGGGCAGTCGCGGTGCATCCGAGGCGCCACTCCGCGAGCAGTGCGGCGTCCTCAGGCGTCGCCAGCTTCAGGTCGTCTTCCGAAACCGTTCCGCCCAAGAACTCCTTCGACAGCGGGGGGCGGTCGTAAGGCGCGTGAGCTTCGTCGCCGACCACGACGATGCGCCCCTCGAAACCCTGATCACGCAGCGCCCGGGTCGCCGTGAGCCCGGCGAGAGAAGCCCCGACAACAGTGATCGTCCGCATCATCGGACCTCTTCCGTAAGCGCCCCTACGACTACCGCCTCGACTTCCACCGACTCGTGCACGTAGACCTGACCGTCGGAGATGACGACTTCGTGCGTGCGCACCGGTTTCCGCGCGGGCGGCCCGCTGGGCCGCCCGGTGCGGAGATCGAAGCAGGCGGCGTGCAGCGGACATTCGACCGCGCATCCTTCGAGCCAGCCGTCCGACAGCGAAGCATCCTGGTGGGTGCACGTGTCGTCGATCGCGTAGAGGATGCCGTCCGCGTTGAAGACCGCGATCGTCACGCTGCCCTGCACACGTACGGACTCCCCGACCGGGATGTCGGACACCGCGCCAACTAAGATCATCGTTGCTCCTGTTGCTTATTGCGGAACACGACGTGCTATTCGCAACAGAGCATCCGGCACTTATCGTTTCCCGTCAATTAACCGATCCCAGATCGACTCACCTCAAGTTCGGAGTTGCAACATGCACAACAACAACAAGATCGCGGCCAAGTCTGAGCCCCGGACACAGACCCAGGCCGTCGACCGGGCGCTGTCGATGCTCGTCCTTCTGGCCCAACGCGGACCGGCCGGCGTGACCGAGCTGGCCCGCGAACTGGGGGTCCACAAGTCCACGGCATCCCGCCTCATGACCGCCCTGGAGAAGCACCGGTTCGTCGAACGGATAGGCCCGCGCGGAAGATACCGGCTCGGATTCGGCATCGTCCGGCTCGCCGGAGCGACGGCGGCAAAACTGGACATCGCCGGCGAAAGCAGGCCGATCTGCGCTCGGCTGGCATCCGAACTGCGCGGAACGGTGAGCCTCAGCGTCTTCGAGGGCGGCGGCGCGACCGCCGTCGTGCAGGAGCCGAGCACTGAGCGCAACTGGATCGGCCTCCGAGTCCCGCTCCATGCGACTGCGAGCGGAAAAGTGCTGCTGGCGAGCTTCGGATTCGAGGAAATCGACGACGCCCTGAAGCAACCGCTGCGGCGTTTCACCGCGCACACCGTCACCTCGCGAGGCGCCTTGCTGGCAGACCTGAACCGGGTGCGCGACCGCGGCTGGGCAGCCGCCAGCGGCGAGTTCGAACCCGATCTCCACACCGTCGCCGTCCCGGTGCGCGGCCCGGGCGGGCGCATCGCCGGAGCGCTGAGCGTATCGGCGGACGAGGCCCATCTCCGCCCCGCGGACTTCCAGGGCATTTCACGCATTCTCGCCCAAGCCGCCGAGGAGATCCTCGATCGCTTGCAAAGTCTCGCGGGCCCGTAGCCGGCGCAGCGATCCTTGACCACCACTAACACATCTAATAGCTTGCATAGATATATCAGTCGCATGAAACACGGGTGATCATGAATCCACGCCACCGCAGGTCTTCGTTGTGCATGGGACGGAATGGAGCGGCCGGGTGAGCGGGGCGACCGAAGATCCTCGGGCCGCGGTCGACCAGGTAGCCGTCGCGGATGCGCAGACCATTCGTCGCGCGACAACGGCTGCAACATTGGGAAACGTCGCCGAGTGGTACGACTTCGGCATCTATTCCTATCTCGCAGCAATTGCCCTGGATCGGGTTTTCTTCCCCGATGCCGGGGAGTGGGCGGCGGTGTTCACCCTGGGCACGTTCGCCGCCGCATTCTTGGTTCGCCCGCTCGGCGGTCTCATCCTCGGCCCGCTGGGTGACCGCATCGGCCGGACCAGGGTCCTCTCCGCCACGGTTCTCCTGATGGCGATCGCCACTGCACTGCTCGGGCTCGTTCCCAGCTACGGTGCGATCGGTATCGCGGCCCCGTTGATCGTGTTGTTCATCCGGATGCTGCAGGGCTTTTCCGCGGGTGGCGAGTACACCGGAGCACTGACCCTCGTCGCGGAGTACGCCCCGGACCGGCGGCGCGGTTTCCTGGGCAGCTGGCTGGAGTTTGGCACGCTGGTCGGGTACACGCTCGGCGCGGGAATCTGCACGATCCTGGTCGCCGTGCTGCCGGAGGACGATCTGTTGACCTGGGGATGGCGGTTGCCCTTCATGCTCGCCATTCCGGTGGGCATCATCGGGATCTACCTGCGGATGCGCCTGGAGGAGACGCCCGCGTTCCGGCAGCTGATGGAGCGTTCACCGGCGATGGCCACCATGTCGCTCCGCCGTGTCTTCCAGATCTTGGTGACCCATTACCGCTCGGCGGCGCTAATCGCTGGCGGACTGATCGTGGCCTGGAACGTCACCAACTACGTTCTGACGAACTACGTGCCGACCTACCTGACGGGCACCCTACCGGCCTACGGCAAGAGCGGGACCAGCGAGGGGCTCTCGACCACGCTCCAGGTGGCCGTCATGCTGGCGATGCTCTGCGTCATCGTGTTCGTCGGCAAACTCAGCGACAGGATCGGCAGGAAGCCGATCCTGATTACCGGCAGCGTCTCGCTCGTCCTGCTCGGCCTGCCTTCGGTCTGGCTGCTGAGAGCGGGGCTCACCGGCCAGGTCCCCGGCTTGCTGATCATGGGTTTCGCGCTGCTCTGCTTCGCGGCGGTGACCCCCTCGACACTGCCCGCGCTCTTTCCCACCTTCATCCGGTACGGCAGCCTCGCCATCATCTTCAACTTCTTCGTTTCTGCGTTCGCGGGCACCGCGCCCACGGTCATCGGTGTCGCGGTGACCACGACCGGCAACCTCGACTGGCCTGGCTACTACCTCACCGGGGCAGGTGCAATCGGGCTCGTGAGCGCCTTGTTCCTCAAAGAGCCGGCCGGACAGCCGCTGGCAGGGGCGGCGCCGCTCACCTCCAGCGCGGACCTACCCGCACCGAAGCTCTCGAAAGACGGCGTGCCGTTGGAAAATCCGTCCGCGCGCCGACGGAGATGACGAATCGCGCCCGCGGACGCAGCAAGCCCAATACGCGCATTGCCCCTTCACGATGACTGTGCGCATTCTCCGGTCCAGGCGTCGGCCGAGAGTGGATCGCGGCGAAGCACGAGCTTGGTCGTCCTTGCTGCGAAAGCGCTGGGCGCGGTCCCAGTCAGCCGTGAGCGGGGTGACCTGCTCAGCCGGAAACCCGGTGCGGCTGACGAAGTCCAGGAGATCCGGGAGCATGGCACGGACGTGGGAAACACCGAGTCGAAGTGTCGCGCGCACGACTTGGCACCCGCGCATCGTTTTCGGCAGATCGTCCACAGCTGGCATGCACGTCCGCCCCGGCCCCTCACACCGCAGTTTGTTCGTGACGTTCGTATAGAATTCAACATGGACCGGAGTCGCTCCGCCTGCTCGGGCGGAGCGTGAGGAGAATCGATGGTCGATCCGACGAACACCCGTCCCATCGAGGAAGATGTGGTCAGGGATTTCGGCACCACCATGTCCTACGGCCAGTACTTGAACCTCGACAAGTTGCTCGGCGCCCAGCAGCCGGTCAGCGAACCCGAGAACCACGACGAGCTGTTGTTCATCATCCAGCACCAGGCTGCGGAGCTGTGGCTCAAGCTCGTGCTGCACGAACTCCGGACCGCGCGCGAGCACCTGGCAGGCGACCGGCTACAACAGGCGCTTAAGGGACTGGCCAGGGTCAAGCGCATCCAGCACACCCTCACCGAGCAGTGGTCGGTACTGGCAACCCTGACACCTTCGGAATTCGCGCAGTTCCGCGGATTCCTCGGCAGATCATCAGGATTCCAGTCTTACCAGTACCGCGCCGTGGAGTTCATCCTCGGCAACAAGAACGTCGAGATGCTGGAGGTGTTCCGGCACGAGGAGCATGCCCACGCACTGCTGTCCGGGCTGCTCGGACAACCCAGCATCTACGACGAATTCCTCCGGTACCTCGCCCGGCGCGGGTACCAGGTCCCCGCCCCGCTGCTGGAGCGCGACGTCAGCCACGCACACACCTACGTGCCCGAGCTCGTGCCCGTCTTCCGGAAGATCTACGAGTCGGTCGCGGAGAACTGGGATACCTACGAAGCCTGCGAGGAACTCGTGGACTTGGAGGACAACTTCCAGTTATGGCGCTTCCGGCACCTGAAGACCGTGGAGCGCACGATCGGGTTCAAGCGGGGCACCGGTGGGTCCAGCGGCGTGCCTTTCCTCCGCGACGCGCTAGACCTGACCTTCTTCCCCGAGCTGTACGCGGTGCGCACCGAGATCACCCGGTAGACGGCCAGGAGGACCACGATGCCGAGCGACGAGGACGAATGGGCGATCGCCGATTCCGCCTGGTGGGGACGGTGGTTCGACCGGTGCGCGGTGCGCCTGCGCCGTGGCCGTGCCGTCGGTACGGGGCCGCTGCCACCCTGGTCGGTGCCGCGAGGCGCACGGGTCCGGCACGTCGAGGGCACCCTGCTGCCCGGGCTGCGCGACGCCCACGTGCACTCGAGCCTGGTGGACCTCCGTGCCGTCCGCGCCGGCGGCATCGCGCAGGTCGACGACCTGGGCAGCGTTCCCGCCCTGATCGCGGAACTGGTGGCCGCCGACGATCCGAAGTTGCCGCGGGTCCGGGCGGTCGGAGCCTTCCTGACCGCGCCGGGCGGATATCCCAGCGATCGATCCTGGGCGCCGCCCGGCAGTTTCCGGGAGGTGCATTCGGTGATCGACGCCGAAACCGCCGTGGGGGAGCAACACCAGTTCGGCGCTCAGGCCATCAAGGTCGTCCTGCATCCCGAGGCAGGGCCCACGCTCCCCGCACGTGTGCTCAAAGAGATCGTCTCCACGGCGCACGACCTCAAGCTGCCGGTCATCGCACACACCGAAGGCGACAACACCGTCCGCGACGCCTACGAAGCAGGCGTCGACAGGCTCGCGCACACGCCTTGGACCGAAAGCATCGACGACCGGCTGCTGACTGACGTGGCACAGCGGATGAGCTGGATCAGCACGCTCGACATCCACGGATACGGGGCTGATACGGTCGAGCTGCGCACCGCGATCGACAACCTGCGCCGGTTCTTCAATCGCGGCGGAACCACGTGCTATGGAACCGATCTCGGCAACGGGCCGCTCCCGATGGGCATCAACCCGCGCGAGGTCGCCGCACTGCAAACCGCTGGCCTCGCGCCCGACGACGTGCTGACCGCGATGACCGATCTCGACAACCCCGCGACACCTCCCTGCTGGGTCCCGAACGGCCTCGATCGCCCGCCATCCCGGTTCGCCAGCTCCCTGCGCACCGCCCGAGTTCTCGACCCGCCCCCGACGTCCTGACTCGACCACCAACGGAGGAAGAACACATGTCCGACCGCACCGGCCTCCTGGAGAAAGCGCATGTGCTGGATGACGCCGATCCGCTGCGCGGCTTCCAGGAACGGTTCTTGACGCCCGACGGCGCGGACGTCGTCGCCTACCTCGACGGCAACTCCCTGGGACGACCCGCTCGTGCGATCCCCGAGCGCATGGACCGGTTCATCCACCAACAGTGGGGACAACGCCTGATCCGGGGGTGGACCGACGAATGGCTCGACTGGCCGGAAGCGATCGGCGACCGCCTCGGCCGGGCCGCGCTCGGCGCCGCACCCGGACAAGTCGTCGTGGCCGACTCAACCACCGTCATGCTCTACAAGCTCGCCCGCGCTGCGGTCGCCGCCCGGCCCGGCCGACGCGAAATCGTCCTCGACACCGACAACTTCCCCACCGACCGCTACGTCCTGGAAGGCATCGCCGCCGAACGCGGCCTGGTCCTCAAGTGGATCGAAACCGACCCGGCGGCGGGCATCACCGACGAACAGGTCGCCGGCGCAGTCGGCCCGAACACCGCGTTGGTCGTGTTCAGCCACGTCGCATACCGCTCCGGCTACCTGGCCGACGCCGGAGCCATCACGCGCACGGCACACCGAGCCGGTGCGTTGGTGCTGTGGGACCTCTGCCATTCGGTCGGTTCGGTACCCGTGCACCTCGACGCGTGGGACGCCGATTTCGCCGTCGGCTGCACCTACAAGTACCTCAATGGCGGGCCCGGATCTCCTGCCTTCGGCTACGTCAACCAGCGCCGCCACGGGCTCGCGCAGCAGCCGATCTGGGGCTGGATGGGACATCGCGAACCGTTCACGATGGGGCCCGGGTACCAACCCGCCGACGGCATCCGCGGGCTGCTCAGCGGCACGCCCCCGATCCTGGCGATGCTCCCGCTGCTCACCGGCCTGGACATGCTCGAGGAAGTGGGGATCGAAGCAGTCCGCGCGAAATCGTCGCTGCTGACCCAATACGCCCTCGAACTGGCGGACGCGTGGCTGTTCGACCGGGGCGTGCAGCTGACCTCACCACGCGAACCCGAGCGCCGCGGCGGCCACATCACAGTGCGCCGAGCCGACTTCCGGGAGGTCACCGAGCTGCTCTGGCAACGCGGTGTCATCCCGGACTTCCGCGCACCGGACGGAATCCGCATCGGCCTCGCCCCGCTGAGCACCAGTTTCGTCGAGGTCCACAACGGTCTCTCCGCACTCCACCAACTCGTCGACGAACGCGGGAAGCCGTGACGATCCAGCCCGCTTCGCGAGGTCAGGCCCGGGCGAGCTCGCGGAGCACGAAGCGCCGGAGCTTACCGTTGCTGGTGCGGGGCAGGGCTTCCAGGAATTCGATCGCCCTCGGGTACTTGTATGGCGCGATGCGCTGCTTGACGAAGTCCTGGAGTTCGGCAATCTTTTCCGCTCCGCCCACCAGTCCATCGCCAGCACGACGTAGACCTTGACGATCGAGCCGCGCTGCTCGTCCGGCGCGGCCACCACCCCGGCTTCGACCACGTCGGGGTGCCCCAGTTGCGCCTCCTTCACTTCGGGGCCCGCGATGTTGTAGCCAGCGGAGATGATCAGGTCGTTGCGCGCCTGTTTGCCCACCGCGAAGGCACCAACGCTGGACCGCCACCGACGACCGCGATACGCACCGCGGGCTCCTTCCGCCGGTTCCGCTCCCGATGGAATATGTCGTTTTCTGCACGAGCGTCAACTTTACGTAATATCACCTCCGTGATGACGAGAAACTGTTTGGTCACCGGAGCCGGCCGGTGCATCGGTCGCACCATCGCCCAGCGGTCCTTTCAGCTGTGCGCGCGCAGCGCCGCGATCAGCGGGCAAGGGATCACTGTGGACGGAGGAGCGGTTCAATCTGGACCATCGAACGGATCAACCCCGCAGAACTGGCCGCGCCCGGCGGGTTTCGCACACGCCGTGGTGGCATCGAACTGCCGCCTGGTGTTCCTCGCGGGCCAGACCGCGCTCGACGGCGACGGCAAGATCTTCGGAGACGGCGTCGTCGCGCAGTTCCACTAAGCACTGGGCAGCCTGCTCACCGCACTGCGCGCCGCCAGGGGTCGCCCGGAGCCATGACGGAGCTGACGGTCTACGTCGTGGACGTGGACGACTACCTCGAGCACGCCCGGGAAATCGGCGCGGTGTGGCGCGAACTCGTAGGGCGGGACTACCCGGCGATGGCCGGAATCGGCGTGCAGCGCCGCTGGAACGCCGAGGCGCTGGTCGAGATCAAGGGCACCGCCGCGATCCCCGCCGAACCGATCAGCGTGCCGTGACGGCTTCGACGTGCTCGTGGGCCTGTTGCTCCAACAAGGACTTCAGCGTGAAGAACACCTCCGCGGCCACCGTCCCGTTCCAGTCCTTCGGCAGCAGCTCGGCGGGCAGCCCGGGGTCGAGGTAGGGCAATCGGCGCCAGTCGGTGAGCACCCGCACGTAGTCGGCGAAGGCCTCCGGTCCGCGCGGTGCCCGGCGACGCCGCCACCGCCGCAGCACCGGCTGGTGCACCCCGATGAACTCGCCGTAGAGCTGCTGCAGTTGCTCCAGGTCCCACCACTTCGCCACCTTGGTCCGCAGATCGCCGAAAGCGAGGTGCTCGGCGTGGAACAGATCGGCGTAGCCGGCCAGCTCGTAGCGCCGCAGGACGCTGCTCGCCGCGTCCCGCAGGTCGGCCGGGGCGATCCACACCCCCGGCGCGGCGGTGCCGAAGCCCAGCCGCGTCAGCTGGGTGCGCAGCACGTGCCGCTTCTGCCGTTCGGATTCCGGGACCGAGAACACCGCCAGCACCCAACCCTCGGCGAGGGTGGCGCGCTCCGGTCGGAAGATCCGCTCGTCGCCTTCCCGCAGGATCTCCAGCGCAGCACCGGCAGTTCGTAGCCCGCCGCCCCGCCGCGCCGCTCGGCCAGCAGAATCCCGCGCCGCTTCAGCCGCGAGATCGACGAGCGCACCGCGGGCTCGTCGACGCCGAGATCGGCGAGCAGCTGCACCAGCGACGCCACCGACAGCCAGCCGGCGGCCTCCCGCGCGTACAAGCCGTAGATGGTGACGATCAGCTGTCTGGGCTGCATGCCGCGGCCGGTCAGTTCGCTCACCACGGCCTCGCCCACCGAGGCGCTGTCCGTCACCATGTCCGTCGTCACGCAAACACGATAACAGCGGTCGCGCAGGTCGACGCGATCCACAGTGTCACGTCCACCGCAGTCGCCGAATCCTTTGCCGCGCCGGGCAATTCCCGGCCGGTCGCGGTTCCCGGCACGCCGGCGCCGAGCTGCGGGCGCTGACCGAGACCTGCGGAGCGCTGCTCGCCACCTCGGCGGTGGCGCGGGGCCTGTTCCACGACGACCCGTGGTCGTTGGACGTCTCCGGTGGGTTCGCCACGCCGCTGGCCGCCGAGTTGATCTCCGGAGCCGACCTCATCGTCGGTTGGGGCACCGCCCTGAACATGTGGACCATGCGGCACGGCAACCTGATCGGCCCCGGGTGCACGCTGGTGCAGGTCGATCTCGAGAGCGAGGCGATCGGCGCGCACCGCCCGGTTGACCTCGGGGTGCTCGGCGACGTCGCCGCGACCGCCGAGGCGACGCGGGCCGAACTCGCCGATCGCGGCATCCAGCGCGCCCGCTACCGCGTTCCGTTGGTGCGGGAACGGATCGCCCGCGAAGGTTCCTGGCGCGACGTGGAATTCGTCGACCAGTCCACACCGGATGCCATCGATCCGCGCGCGCTGACCATCGCCTTGAACGGGCTGCTACCCGAAGAGCGGGTGGTGGCGGTGGATTCCGGCAACTTCATGGGATATCCGAGCATGTTCCTGCGGGTTCCCGACGAGCACGGCTTCTGCTTCACCCAAGCCTTCCAGTCCATCGGCCTCGGCCTGGCCACCGCCGTCGGCGCCGCGCTGGCCCGCCCGGACCGGCTAGCGGTAGCCGTGCTCGGCGACGGCGGCGCGCTGATGGGCATCGCCGAACTGGAAACCGCGGTCCGGCTCGGCCTGCCGATGATGATCGTGGTCTACAATGACCACGCCTACGGCGCGGAGGTCCACCACTTCGGACTGGACGGCCACCGGCTGGACACCGTCGAGTTCCCGGACACCGACCTCGCCGCCGCCGCGCGCGGCTTCGGCTGCACCGGAGTCACGGTGCGCACCGCAGCAGACCTCGCGCCAGTACGCGACTGGCTGGCCGGACCGCGGACCAAGCCGTTGCTGATCGACGCCGAGATCGCTGCCAGCGAAGGTGCCTGGTGGCTCGTCGAAGCATTCCGCGGCCACTGACCCCGACGGATTGCTGACGGCGGGTGCTTCGGCGCGATCACGCACCGCTACCTGGGTCCGTGGGCGGGATTCGTGGTGCGCTGGACGTACTGGACGATCCAGGTGATCGCAGTGGGCGGCGAGCAGATCGCGGCCGGGATCTACACCCAGTTCTGGTGGCCCCAGTTGCCGTTGTGGCTGTCCGTCGTGGTGTTCTCGGTGCTCATCCTCGCGGTGAACGCGGGCAGCGCCCTCGATCCGGAACTCGTGGGCGACGTGCTCAGCGTCATGCGGGGCCTCGCCGACGACGGTATGACGATGCTCGTCGTCACGAACGAGATGGGTTTCGCCCGCGAGGTCACGGACCGCATGGTCCGTCATGGACGGTGGGGTCGTCGTCGAAGACGGCCCCACCGCAGGAGGTGATGGGCAATCCGCAACACGCCCGGCCCCGCTCATTCCCCGGTCTAATTCTCCACCCGAACACCCGGGCGCAGCCCTCGACGCCACTGCGTAGCGTCGGCGGAGCGGGTTTGCACCGCAGCCATGACGTGCTGGGCAATCATGCGGGTAAAGGACCACGTCCTCCGCCCCTGAAGGCACGAGGCAGCGGACGTGGTCCTGCCCGGTCACGCAGGCTGCATCGTTTGCGGCGTCACCTGACGGCACATGGCGGCGCACTGCGTCATCAGATCCGCCAGCTCGGTCATCTCCTTGGCATCCATCTGCCTGCACATGTCGGCGGACATCTCGCACATGTCGGCGCACATCCCGCACATCCGCACGCACATCTGCACCATGTCCGCGCCGGCCTTCGCCATGCTCGAACAGCGCATCATCATGTCCGCACACATGCGACACATTTCCGCGCAGGACATCAACATCATGCTCATCTGCATCGATTGTTCACTGCGCATCTCCATGCAGCGGGACAACATCTGCTCGCACTTGTCATGACATTTGTTGCACATGTCAATGCACTGCTGCATCTCGGTGCTCATCTGACGTGTCATTTCTGAACCCCCGTAGTTTCGGTTCGAATGGGGCAGCCGGCGAATGTGGTCCATCAGCTGCCCCAAGAGATCTGCCTACTCCAGGTCAATCGAGATCGCATTTCGTCAACACCCACGGGAGCTGCAGACATCCGGCCATCGAGCTGCCCGTGACCCGTGGCTACGCAGCCACGTCTGTGGCGGGGATCGGCAGGGAAGACGCCCTGAGGCGCACCGGCCCCACCCACTGACCTGCGCAACGGGCCGGTTCCCTTATAGCCTGCACAATGTGGTGGTCGACGATCTTGTTGAGTTTCGCAGTTACGCGGCGGCTGCTGCGCAGGCCAGGGAGTAGTCCCGCAATAAATCGGGATCGACTTGGCCTGGGCTAATGGCGGTATCGGGCTGCGATCAAGGTTCTGCGTATCTTGGCGATCATGTCGTGGAAGGAGGGTTTGGTCTTGTTGTCGTACCACGGCTCGGCGCGTCGCCGGGTCAGCACATCGTCGGGGTGATAGCCGTGCAGGGCGTACCAGACAATGACCAGGGTCTGCACCAGCATGCCGAATGGCACGGTCCGCTCGACCGCCCGGGGCACTCGGTTGCTGGCCTGCCCGACACCGGCTTGTTGCTTGCTGACGGCGTTGCACGGCTCGATCGACCACCGCATCGCGTAGCGCTGCACCACCCCGGCGGGTGGTGGCGGCGTCGACGGTGGCGAAGGAACGCTTGTCTGGTGCCTCCGCCGACGCAAGGCGCAAACTGGCTGCGACCGTCTATCGGCAGGTGCCGGAGCCGACATCGGTAAAGCCCGTACCGCTGCCCGGCACTGGGACGAAACTCCAGTCGTAGCCGGTAGGCTTCAAGGTCAGAGCGAGCGCTCCGAAGGTGTCGGCCTGGGCCGCCTCGAGGTTCGGCACGGCGTCAGGGACGCCGTGGAAGCCGACGCCTCCGGTGCCAACGATGAACTCGCGCGGACCGTCAGGGGTGGGATTGCCGTCGACGTCCTGGGGCGCGAACCGCTGGTAGGTGTGGTCGTGGCCGTTGAGGACGAGGTCGACGCCGTACCGGTCGGCGAGCTCGTAGAGCGGGCGCCCATCCGGGTTGCCGTACATGCCGCCGCGGAACGTGCCGGTGTAGACCGGCTTGTGCCACACAGCCATGGTGCACTTGTTCTGGTGGCTCTTGAGGTCCTGCTCGAGCCACGTGTACTGGCCGGACCCGGGGGCGCAGGAGACCACGCCGCACTCGGTGTTGAGCGCGACGACGTGCCACCGGCCGATGTCGTAGGAGTAGTAGCCCTTCTCCCGGTCACCGGCGCGGCCGTCGTCCTTGCCGACGCCGTTGAAGTAGTCGAAGTAGCCGTCGGCCCGAGCCCCGGGGTGGTAGGCCTGCCCGTACTCGTGGTTGCCGACGACCGGATAGGTGATGTCCTTCAGGCTGCCCCAGGACTTGTCGTACGAGGCGAGGAAGGCGGGCAGGGTGCCCACGTCGTACTGGTTGTCGGCGAGGGTGAGCACGGCCGCGGGGTTGTGCGACCTGACGAGGTCCGCAACCTCCGCCTGCCGGCACGCGGTCGGCGTGGTCCGGCTCGTCGCCGCACAGGCGATGTCGCCGGCAACCATGATCGTCGGCGCGTCGGGGCCGGCCATAGGGCCGTCCCAGACCTGCCCGCGGTCGTAGGCGCCAGGGCGGATCACCGGCTGCGGGGTCATGAACGTGCTGGTGCTCGTCGTCGTGTTACCGGCCGCATCGGTCACCGTCACCGCCAACACGTGCTTGCCCGCCGGGATGTTCTCGGTCGGGAACGAGTCCGGTACCGGGATCTTCGTGCCGTCGAGCACCGCCGTGGTCGACGCGACGTTCGAGACGGCGTCATGTGCCGCCACAGTCACTTCGACCCGTCCGCTCGAGACCGTCGACCCGTCGGCGGGGCTGATCGAGGAGATCTGCGGCCCGGTGTTGTCCGTGGCGAAGCGGACTTCTTTGCGCCGATCTCCGTTGGCGGCCACGAGGGTGTGCGTGCCATCGGGGAGAAAACCCGTCGCCAGCTGAGCGGACACACCGGTCGCTGCATTCTGGTCGAGGTCGATCGCGAAGGGCGCGGTGACCTGGTCCTCGGTTGCATTCCCGCCGGGATACCCATCGCCCAGGGAGATCACCGTGGACGGGGACACGCCCGGTTCGCGAGCCTCGCTGCCATCGAGCGTCGTGAGCCGCACGTTCCGGATGGTGAAGTCGTCGTGGTTGCGGGTCAGGTCTGTCGGCGAGAGCGAGCTGCCGGCGCGGACCACGACCGTGTTGCTGCCCGCCTCGAGATACCCCGCCGGGATCGGGACCTCCGCCGTCGCATACCCGGAGTAGTCCTTGTTGATGAGCCCGACCATGCGGCCGTTCACCCAGACCGAGTTGAGCAGCTTCTGCGACCCGCTCTGGATGCCGTCCGCCTCGAACCTGAGGGTCGCCGGCAGGCTCGGCGCAGCAGCCGTGGCCAGTTCTTGCCCGTCGACCTGCAGCGACGGCGACCCGCTCGCGTACACGACCACGTCTCCGCGGACCACATCCCCCTCGCTCAGCGAGAGCCCCGGCGCGGTCTCCGCCGCCGCTGCCGGCCCCACCAGCGCGCCGACGACACCGATGACGAGCACGGTCGTGGCTGCCGCCAGCACGCGACGACGTGGTCGTGACATGAGTTGCCCTCCCAAGCAGGAAGAGGCCCCGCACGGGTGCCTCGTCCGGCAAGGTACGGAGCTCAGATGTCCCGATGTTGAACTCCACGCCAACACCGCAGCCGCCGCAGGCTACGAACAACCGGCAATGGCGCGCGCCGGATCGGCGGCCGAAACCGCTGGGTCCGCGTGCACATCCTCAATGTTCGAGGAGCCGGCGCAGGACCGGCCGGGCTGCTTGAACCGGATCCGTGTCCGCGGGCATCCGCAATGCGCCGCTGAGCCACAGGTTGGCGAAGCCGTGCACGATCGACCAGGCCGCGAGGGTGGTGTGCTCCGGGCCGGACGGCGGGACGGTTACGGCCCGCGCACCTGCGCGCAGCACGTCACCGGCGCGCGCCTCGGCCTTCTGGACCGCCTCGTCGTCGTCCCGGTAGAGGCCGGGCTGGAACATCACGCCGAAGTGGGCCGGATAGGTCACGGCGAAGGAAACGTAGGCGAGGCCCATGTCGAGCAAGTCAGGTTCGGCCGCTTCGAGGGCGTCGGCGAGCAGCGTGAACCCCTCGACGGCGATGGCGGTCAGCACGCCGCTCTTGTCACCGAAGTGGTGTGCGGGCGCAGCGTGCGAGACGCCGGCACGCCGAGCAAGTTCCCGCAGGCTCCAGCCGTCGAGACCCGAATCTCCGATGGCCTCGATGGCAGCGGCGACGATCGTGCGGCGAAGGTCCCCATGGTGGTATCCGATCTTGCTCACAGCGGGCCTTTCGCTCAGACGTGGACTGCACCCGGAGGCGAACTTGTCGTTGACAAGATATCAGGCACTCGATAGGTTCGAGAAGAACTTGACAGTGACTAGATCGGAACCGTCATGACACTCCTCGTACTTCTCATCGCACTCCTGGGACTGCGCGGGCTCGACGCCCTCGGCGTACGCCGGTTCGCCACCTGGCCCGCCGACGCGGCGCACGCGCTGGCGATCATGCTCGTCATGACCGCCAGCGCGCACTTCGCCCCGGCCGACGTCACCGTCATGCCGACGCACGACGACCTGGTCCGGATGGTGCCGCCCGCGGTGCCGTTCCCGTCGGCGATGGTCTACCTCACCGGTGTCCTTGAATTCCTCGGTGCCCTGGGCCTGATCATCCCCTGGACCCGCCGCGCGACCGGCTACTGCCTCACGCTGCTGTTCGTCGTGATGCTGCCAGCGAACATCTACGCCACCAGCGCGGAAGTCATGCTCGCCGGCGAACCTGTGTCCCCGCTGTGGCAGCGCAATCCGGAACAGATCCTCTACATCGCCGTGGCGTTCTGGGCCACCCGCGGTGCGAGCTCCCTCGCCCTGCGCGGGGCATTCCACGGCATCCCCACTACGGAGTCCCGGCGGTGAAACCCATCGACGTTATCGAGCCGGGCACTCCAACGAACAGCGTCCGGCTCCATCTCGTCGCCCCGGAGCGGAGCCGCACTCCACCAGTCCGGGCAAGCCTGCTCCGGGATCCGCTCCTTGCCGCCGGAACGATCCACAAGAGACTGTGACTCGCGGAGATCGAGAACCCCAGGCTGCCTCTTCCCAACACAGGCCGAGTTTCCCGGACCGCGCCAACCCTCGAACCACACCGCTTGGCAGCCCCGGTGCGATTTCCCCGAGCAGGGAAAGGTGCCCGATCGGTGGATCGAGGTGTTGCGTCGTCCCGGCGAGAATGCGCAGTTGACCGGAACGCAGGAACGGGGGCCGTGCATGGAGTCTTACGACGTCGTCATCGGTGCCGGATTCGCCGGGCTGACCGCCACTCGTGAGCTGTCGTTGCCCGGCCACTCCGCCTTCGGAACCCGCGCCCAGAGGCCGCGATCTACGACGCCGTGTTCGCCGAGATCTCCGCTGTCGGCTACGGCGGGCTGACCATGGAGGGCATCGCGAACCGCGTTCGCACCGCGAAGTCATCGCTGTACCGGCGGTGGAGCTCGGTGGAGGAGCTGGTCGGCGCGGCGGTGCACCGGCTGCCGCCCGACGCGGCGGTCGTCCCGGAGTCCGGCGACCTCCGCGAGGAGCTGATCGCCGCGCTCAACCGGATCAACGAAACGCTGGCCGGGCCGGTCGGCCAGGTCGTCGGCTCAATCCTCGGCGACCTCAAGGGTTCACCGGACCTGCAGGCCGCGGCCAGGGAGCAGGTGATCGCGCCCCGGATCCGGACGATGCACACCATCTTCGAGCGGGCCGCCCATCGGGGCGAGATCCGCCCCGGTGCGGCAACCCCGTTCGTGGTCCAAGCCGGACCGGCCGTCGTCATCGACACCTGCCTGCTGCCGGGCCTGTCGCTGTCCGCGCAGGACATCGCGGACATCGTCGACCAGGTGATCCTGCCCGCGGTACGGCCCGCGCCCTGACCCTCAAGAATCCACTGTGGAGCACTCAGCTCCGGGGCAGCGGGATGTCCGCGCGCTCGCTGCGCCGCGGTCCGTGCTCGACGTAGTCGGCGGCGAACCGCATGCCCTCCTGGTACGCCTCGACCCGCGCGCGGCCGATCTCGGCCTCGATCTGCTCGGGGTGCAGTTCCTCGGCCAGCGAACGCACCTCCGCCAGCCGGTGGCGGGTCTCCTCATCCATGCCGGTTCCGCCTTTCCTCGTCGGTTCCCCAGAGCCTCGCGGCTCCCGCCGAGTTCCGCACGATCAGGCGACCTCCGATGGCGACTGAACACGGAACGCCACTGCCACGGTCACGCGACGTGCGCACTATGGCCACCATCACGGCTCCCCCCCCCGCCATTTCGCGCAGTAACCGGCGCAGTAACCGGCGCGGTCACCGGTCGTTGACCCGGAAGTGCTGGCCTCACCAGCCTGCTCGTCGGCATCGCCACCGCAATCGGGCACCCGTGAAGGAGCCCCGCCCGGCACGGCGGGGCGGGAGCTCCGCGGTTCTGCCGGCGGTGTCAGCCGGCGTAGACGTCTTCGACGTAGCGACCGTCGGCGATGAGGCCCTGCAACCAGGCGTCGGCGACTTCCTGATCGCTGGCGGGGTTCTGCTCGCGGTACAGCGTGCGAAACGCGTCCCGCACGCCTGACGCCATGCGGTTGCCGTCGCCGCAGACGTGGCCGGCCCGTTCCGCGGCTGATCCACCTCGACACCCGGCCCGCGAGTCCTGTTCGGACTCGCGGGCCGTCTCGTCCGACCGCGGCCGGTCAGCCCGTCGTCGCCGGGTCAACCTTTTCCAGCAGTTCCAGCAGGGTTTGCCGCTGTTCGGCGGTGAGCGGAGCGAACAGCTGCGCCGCCGCGCGGGCGCGGATATCGGCCAGCCGCTTGCACATCTTCCGGCCTTCCCCGGTCAGCTCCAGCAGGGTGGAGCGGCGATTTCCGGGATCGACCTCGCGCCGCAGCAGGCCCACGTCCTCGAGGGCGTCGACGATCGGCGTCACCGCTCGCGGCACCACGTGCAGCAGTTCCGCCAGCTCCGCCATGCGCGGCGGCGTCTCACACCTGCCGAGCACGGACAGCGCACGCGCCTGCGCCGGGGTCAGCCCGAGATCCCCGGCACCGCGCCGCTGCAGGACGTGCGCGGACTTGGCGAGCCGCAGGAACAGCCCGCCGAGACGTTCGTCTTCACCACCGGCATCCACCCGGCCAGTTTAACAGAGTGACAGTAATAGTGAGCTATGGTAAATATGAAGGCATCTCCGCATCTGCCCATCACTGGAGCCGCCTATGTCAGCGCCCGAGAAAACCACTCCCCCACCCGCCCAGCTCCGCCGCATCGGCGGCCTCTTCCGCCCACACCGGAGCATGCTCCTGATCGTCGCGCTGCTGGTCGCCGCGTCGTCCCTGGTCTCCGTCGCGGCGCCGTTCCTGCTGCGCGAGGTCCTCGACGTCGCCATCCCGCGGCAACGGCTCGGCCTGCTGACCGCACTGGTGCTCGGCATGATCGGCGTGGCCGTCGCGACCAGCGTGTTCAACGTCGCGCAGACGTACCTGTCCACCAAGGTCGGGCAGAGCGTGATGCACGGACTGCGTTCCACGGTCTACGCCCGACTGCAACGCATGTCGCTGGCGTTCTTCACCCGCACCCGCACCGGCGAGATCCAATCCCGCATCGCCAACGACATCGGCGGCATGCAGGCCACCGTCACGTCCACCGCCACCTCGCTGGTCTCCAACCTCACCACCGTGGTGGCCACCGTGATCGCGATGGTCGCGTTGGACTGGCGGCTGACGATCGCGTCGGTGGCCCTAATGCCGGTGTTCGTGTGGGTCAGCCGCCGGATCGGCCGGGAACGCAAGAGGATCACCGCGAAGCGGCAGCGTCAACTCGCATCGATGTCCGCCGGCGTTCAGGAATCTCTTTCCGTCAGCGGAATCCTGTTGGGTCGCACAATGGGCCGGGCGCGATCGCTCACCGATGCTTTCGCCGCCGAGTCGGCCGAGCTGGCCCGGCTCGAAGTCAGTTCCAGCATGGCGGGCCGGTGGCGGATGTCGAGCATCCAGATCGTGATGACCGCGCTGCCCGCGCTGATTTACTGGGCGGCCGGCGTCACCAGCACCTTCGGCGTCCCGCTGATCACCTTGGGCACGCTGGTCGCCTTCGTAACCTTGCAGCAGGCCCTGTTCCGGCCGACGCTGTCACTGCTGTCCACTGGTGTGGACGTGCAGAGCTCGCTGGCGCTGTTCGGCCGCATCTTCGAATACCTCGACCTGCCGATCGACATCGACGAACCGGAACGACCGGAGCGGCTGTCGCCGATCGAGGGCGAAGTGCGGTTCGCGGACGTGTCGTTCGCCTACTCTCCTGAGAGCACCGACGGAACCCTCACCGGAATCGACGTGACCGTGCCGGCCGGCACCAGCCTCGCCGTGATCGGCGAAACCGGGTCCGGAAAAACAACGCTCAGCTACCTGGTGCCGCGCCTCTACGACGTCACCGACGGGCAGGTGCGCATCGACGGTGTCGACGTGCGAGAGCTCGGCTTCGACACGCTCGCCGCCGCGGTCGGCGTCGTCTCCCAGGAGCCTTACCTGCTGCACGCCTCGGTGGCCGAGAACCTACGCTTCGCCAAGCCCGACGCCACCAACGAACAACTGGTCGCCGCGGCGAAGGCAGCGCAGATCCACGACCACATCGCAGAGCTGCCGGACGGCTACGACACCTTGGTCGGCGAGCGCGGATACAGGTTCTCCGGCGGGGAGAAGCAGCGGCTCGCGATCGCCCGCACGATCCTGCGCGATCCGCCGATCCTGATCCTCGACGAGGCCACCAGCGCCTTGGACACCCAGACCGAACGCGCGGTGCAGCAAGCTCTCGACGAGCTGTCCTCGGGCCGGACCACGATCACGATCGCGCACCGGTTGTCAACCGTGCGCCACGCGGACCAGATCGTGGTGCTCGACGGCGGCCAGATCGTGGAGCGCGGCACGCACGACGAACTGCTGGCCGCCGACGGCCGCTACGCGGCACTGGTCCGACGCGACGACCAACTCCCATCCGCCGCGTTAACACCTGACCGGAGTCCTGTTCGGACGCACGCGGACGTCCGCATTCACCGATCATTCCAGCCCGATTCACTTGAAGTTCAAGGTTCACCTCTTCTCCGATTTGACAGGTTTTTCGGCTCTTCTGCTTCTTCCGTGGGTTAGGCGTGTCCGGGGATTGACGCATCTACCGAGACATGACGGCCGGGTGAATGGCGTGAATCCACGCACGTTTTACCGGCACCGCAAGCGGATTCAGGAAGAGGGCGAGTGGAAGCCGCGGTCGCGGCGGCCGAAGACGAGTCCGAACGCCACGCCGCCGGAGATCGTCGAACACATCGTGCGGCTGCGGGCCGAACTGGCGCCCGACGCCGGTGCCGACAACATCGGTCGTGAGTGGCAATGCCGGTTCTTACCGGTGTCATGTCTCGGTAGATGTGTCAAGGGTTTGTCTTGGGTGTTCTGTCACGGATGGTGGGGTGGTTGTTAGGCGGCGGGGGTGATTTTTCCTTGGTATTTCTTGGTTTCGTTGAGGGTGAGGGTTCCGAGGGTGTCGCCGTCGGGGTTGTAGGCGGTGACGTGGCCGCCGTTGCGGTGGTGGACGAGAACACGCCGGTCAGCGACTCGCCGGTGATCTCCGGGCCAACCCACAGGTCCACGACGTGTTCGCCCGCGACGTAGGAGACCAGCTGGGCCGCGTAGTCGCCGCCCTCGGCCGCCGCCACAGTTGCGCTGTCGTCGCTGAACCGCGCCATGACGATCCGCGCCCAGCTCAAGCAGGCGAATTCCTCCCGCACGGACTCGAATCCGGCGGCGACGGTGCCCTGCGGCGTGCTCTCGTTCGACATCGGCAGTCCATCGACTCGATCTGGTTCCCACGAGATCAAGCTTCGCGGACGTCGGGAAATTCCCGGCACATCGGACCGGTTCGCGGGCGTCGCCGCCGGTTCTGCGCCGCCCGCGGGTCCGGCGTCAGCGCAGCTCGGCGATGGCCTCGACCATGTGTTTCAGCGCCGCCTCGACCTCGGCGTAGCCGCGGGTCTTCAGCCCGCAGTCGGGGTTGACCCACAACCGCTCCGCCGGAACGGCCGCGAGCGCGGCCCGCAACAGATCCACGACCTCGGCGGTCTCGGGCACGCGCGGCGAGTGGATGTCGTAAACGCCGGGCCCGACGCCGCGACCGAAGCCGACCGCGTTGAGGTCTTCCAGCACCTCCATCCGCGAGCGGGCGGCCTCGATGCTGGTGACGTCGGCGTCCAGCGCCACGATCGCGTTGATCACGTCGCCGAACTCCGAGTAGCACAGGTGGGTGTGGATCTGGGTGGACTCGGCGACGCCGCAGGTAGCCAGCCGGAACGACGTCACCGCCCAGGCCAGGTAGTCCGCGTGCTGTGCCGAGCGCAGCGGCAGCAGTTCACGCAAGGCGGGCTCGTCGACCTGGACGACCCGGATGCCGGCGGCTTCCAGGTCGTACACCTCGTCCCGGATGGCCAGCGCGACCTGCTTCGCGGTGTCCGCCAGCGGCTGGTCGTCGCGGACGAACGACCACGCCAGGATCGTCACCGGGCCGGTGAGCATGCCCTTGACCGGTTTCTCGGTCAACCGCTGGGCGTAACTGGTCCACTCGACCGTGATCGGTTTCGGGCGGGCAACGTCGCCGAACAGGATCGGCGGCCGCACGCACCGCGATCCGTACGACTGCACCCAGCCGTTGTCGGTGCTGGCGAAGCCGTTCAGGTTCTCGGCGAAATACTGCACCATGTCGTTGCGCTCGGGTTCGCCGTGCACCAGGACGTCGAGCCCGATCTCCTCCTGCAGCCGGATGACGCGCTCGATCTCGTCCCGCATCCGCTGCCGGTAGGTCGCCTGGTCGATGCGGCCGGAGCGCAACGCGGCGCGCGCCTTGCGGACGTCCGTGGTCTGCGGGAACGAACCGATCGTCGTGGTCGGCAATGCGGGCAGGCGCAAGGACTTCTGCTGGGCGGCGCGCCTCGCCTCGTAGTCGCTGCGCTGCGAGTACTCGGGCCGCAGAGCCTGCAGCCGCGCCCGGACGCGGTGGTTGCGGACCCGGTCCGCGCTGGCGCGGTCGGCAATCGCGGCTCGTGCCTCGGCCAGCTCACCGGCCACCGCGTCGCGGCCCTCGCTCAACGCACGGCCGAGGACGACCACCTCGCGAACCTTCTGCGCGGCGAACGCCAACCAGGACTTCACCTGCGGATCTATGTCGGCTTCCGCCGCGACGTCGTACGGCACGTGGAGCAACGAGCACGACGTGCTGACCGCTACCTCGTCCGCCGAGCCGAGCAGCGTGGCTGCGGTCGCAAGCGCCTTGTCCAGATCGGTGCGCCAGACGTTGCGCCCGTCGACGAGCCCGGCGACCAGGGTTTTACCGCTCAGGCCCCGAACCGTCGACAGTTCATCCACTGTGGACTTCCCGGCGACGAGATCGACGGCGAGCGCCTCGACCGGGCTGGACGCCAGCGCGCCCAGAGCCTCGCCGAGATCACCGAAGTAGCCCGCGACCAGTAGGTTCGGGCGCTCCTCCAGTTCACCGAGCCGCTGGTACGCGGCGCGCAGCGCATCGAGCTCGTCCGGCGTGCGGTCCGCGGCGAACGCTGGCTCGTCCAGCTGCACCCACTCCACACCGGCCCGGCGCAGTTCGCCCAGCAGCTCCGCGTAAGCATCGACCAGCCCGTCGAGCTGATCCAGCGGCCGGAACGACTCGGGGGCTCCGTCGGCGGGTTTGGCCAGCAGCAGGAAGGTGAGCGGGCCGACCAGCACCGGTCGGGTGGTCACGCCCTCCGCCGCGGCCTCCCGGTACTGCTCCACCGGCGTGCGGTCGGCCAGCGAGAACCGCGTGTCCGGACCGATCTCGGGCACCAGGTAGTGGTAGTTGGTGTCAAACCACTTCGTCATCTCCAGCGGCGGCGCGGATTCCACCCCGCGCGCCATCGCGAAGTAGGTGTCCAACGGCCCCAGCCCGAGCCCGGCGAAGCGCGGCGGGACCGCGCCGAAGGTGACCGCGGTGTCCAACACCTGGTCGTAGAACGAGAACGTGTTGCCCGGCACCGAATCCAGGCCCGCGTCCCGCAGCGCGCGCCACGCGTCGACGCGCAGTTCCCGCGCGACCGCGCGCAGTTCCGCCTCGTCGATGCGGGACGACCAGTAGCGCTCCAACGCGCGCTTGAGTTCCCGGTTGGGGCCGATCCTGGGATAGCCGAGTACGGTAGATCCGATCTTGCTGGTCAACGCCCTCTCCTCGCGAGCTCGACGACGGATGCCCCGAGGTCTGGGAAGGCGCAGGCGAACCGGCAACGCCGCGCGGCGCGAACCGGTCGTCCGCCAGGTCCTCCCGCGAGACCCCGGACCGCGCGCACCACCGGGTGCGCGCACCGGTGGCAGGTCTTCGGACTCGCGGGCACGTCCCGGCCGACGCCGGGGTTCCTACTGGCCGTCACTTCCCAGGCACACATGCCCAGTGCTGTGCCCGGTCTCGGACCGGGGACGGCGTTCGTTCCCACTCACCGCTGCGGGGCAGTCCCGGATTCGCACCGGATTCCCTCTTGCCTCGCCCGCCCGCAGCCGCGACTCCCGTCGCGATCCGGGGTGGACGAACCACCAGCACAACGGAGGCTACCGACTGGGAAGCCGTTGGCAAGGGCCCGGGGCGTGCGCGGACCGTGCCGGACGGCCACCGCGCATCCGGTGACTTCCGTGGTGAACACGCCCTTCCGGCTCACCCTCACGCCATCGGTGAGAGGCTCGTCACGTGGGGTCGCGACGCCCGAGCCGCGGGGCCGGCGCGGCGCGTGACCGGCGGGGCCACCGGGCGGGTGACGATCGCGGCGTGGGCCGGATCCGCATCTCACGTTCCGACGGGCCGGGCCGTCTACAAGGAGTGAAAGTGAAACCGTTCGAGCAGATCGTTGACGAGTACGGCCCGATGGTGCTGCGGGTGTGCCGGGCCGTGCTCGGACCGGCCGACGCCGAGGACGCCTGGTCCGAGACGTTCCTGGCCGCGCTGCGCGCCTACCCGGAGCTCGCCGAGGACGCGAACGTGGAGGCCTGGCTGGTCACGATCGCCCACCGCAAGGCAGTCGACGCCACCCGGGCGACGGCACGCCGACCGGTGATGGTCGAGCGCGTACCTGAGCGGCCCAGCACCACGGGCCGCCCGGAGGACTGGGACGGAGACCTGTGGGCTGCGCTGAGCGCGCTGCCGACCAAGCAGCGCATGGCGGTGGCCTACCACTACCTGGCCGACCTGCCCTACGCCGAGATCGCCGCGATCCTCGGCGGCAGCAGGGATGCCGCCCGCCGGGCCGCGGCGGACGGCATAAAGACACTGCGCACGACGTACAGACATGCCACGAGCGTGGGAGGGGAAGCGCGATGATGACGATCCACGAAAACGACGACAGGAACCTGTTCGACGCGCTCCCGGCGATCGACTTCGACGCCAGCAAGCGGCTGCACATCGAGCTGGTGAGCGCGGCCCAGCGGGAAGGGCTGCTCGACGTCGCCTACCGCACGATGGACACCCCGGTCGGCGAGCTGCTGCTGGCCGGTACCGAACGCGGCCTGGTGCGGGTCGCCTTCGCCGGCCAGGGGCACGACAAAGTCCTGGCGTCGCTGGCCGCGACGATCAGCCCACGCATCCTGCGGGCACCGGACCGGTTGGACGAGGTCGCCCGGCAGATCGAGCAGTACTTCTCCGGGCGGCGACGCACCTTCGACCTGCCGCTGGACTGGCGCCTCTCGCGCGGGTTCCGGCTCAACGTGCTGTCGCACCTGCCCGACATCGCCTACGGCCGAACCGCCAGCTACGCCGAGGTCGCCGCGGTCGCAGGGAGCCCGAGGGCGGTGCGCGCGGTGGGTACCGCGTGCGCGACGAACCCGCTGCCGGTCGTGGTGCCGTGCCACCGCGTCGTGCGCTCGGACGGCACTTCGGGCGGATACGTCGGCGGCGTGGAGGCCAAAGCAACCCTGCTGAACCTGGAGGCAGCATGAGCACGCCCAAGGCGGACCGGTTCGCGAAGCGGGTCGCCGGCGCGGACTGGGACGCGGTCGCGGCGGAGGTCAACGACTACGGCTGCGCGCTGCTGCCGCAGTTGCTGACCGCCGCCGAGTGCGAGCGGATCGCGGCCCTGTGGGACGAGCCGGAGCACTTCCGCGCCACGATCAACCTGCGCCGCCACCGATTCGGCGACAACGGCGATTACCACTACTTCACCGCGCCGTTCCCGGAACCGGTGGAGAAACTGCGGCAGGCCCTGTACCCACGCCTGCTGCCGATCGCCCGGGACTGGTACGAAAAGCTCTGCCGGGAAGCGGAATGGCCGGACACCCTCGACGAGTGGCTGGACATCTGCCACCGAGGCGGGCAGGCCCGCCCCACGCCCATCCTGCTGCGCTACGAAACGGGTGGCTGGAACGCGTTGCACCGCGATCTGTACGGCGACAAGGTGTTCCCGCTGCAGGTCGTGATCAACCTCAACAGCCCGGGGACCGACCACACCGGAGGCGAGTTCATGCTGGTGGAGCAGCGCCCCCGCGCCCAGTCCCGGGGCACCGCAACGTTGATCCCGCAGGGGCACGGCCTGGTGTTCACCACTCGCGACCGGCCGGTGCGCTCGGCGCGCGGCTGGTCCGCGTCTCCGGTGCGGCATGGGGTCTCGCCGGTGCGTTCCGGACGGCGCCACACGCTGGGGCTGGTCTTCCACGACGCGGCCTGATGACCTACACGCTGCTCGGGGCCGACGGGCGACCGTACGAAAGCGCCGTGCCAGGTCGCCTCGGCGGATACCGGCGCGGCAGGATCTACGGGCGGCTCGACTGCCCGTCCGCGCTGCGCGCGATCGCCGACGGAGGCTACATGGCGCACCGGGTGTTCTTCGCGGACGAGGCCACCGCACGTGCGGCCGGCTACCGGCCCTGCGCGGTGTGCCTGCCCGATCGGTACCGGGAGTGGAAGAACGGTTGAGGACTGCTTCTATGATGCGACGAACCCACTCGCCGCTGGCCCGTGAAACAAGGACGGAGGACGGAATTCCGCCGCCGCACAGCGAAATCGAGCTGGAGACGGTGGTCCAACTGCTCGCCGAGCTGCGTCCGCGAGCGGCTTCGATCGTGATCGGCTCGTCCCGCGACGCCCCGTCGCGGGACACCGCCGACGCCATCGCCCAGGCCTGGGTGCAGCGGGGCGGACACATGCTCGACGTCGTCGACTGGCCCGAGCGGGCCGCGTCGTGGCTGCGGCAGGCACGCCGCTTCGCCGCGCAGGACCCGGACGCGTGGGTGGTAACCGGACAGGTTTCCGGCTGGGTGCAGATGGGACGGCGGCTCGTGCACTCCACCGATTGGAACCCGGCCCGCACGATCGGCACCGCCTCCCTCGCCACCGAGGACCTGATCGCCCTCGGCGGAGTGGGAACCTTCGACGGGCTGCGTGGCGCAACCCGTGACGGCGGCACCTGGGAAGTGGTCCGCACCATCCTCCTGCACCGCACCGATTCGGCCCCTTGAGCACTTTCTGCTGGTATAACCCAAAAGCACGTGCGGCCAGGTACCGGTCGCACACCACGAGAACCCGAGGAGAACGAGACATTGAGTCCCGCAGCGGCAGACACCACGACCGACGCCGGGGTCGTGATCGGCGAGGACGGGTTGGCGCGTCCGCCGTGGGCGGCCCGCGATCCCCTGCTGCGCGAGTACTACGACACCGAATGGGGCATGCCCGTACGCGGCGAACAGGCCCTTTTCGAGCGGATCAGCCTGGAAGGCTTCCAGGCCGGGCTCTCCTGGGCGACCATCCTGCGCAAACGCCCCTCCTTCCGCGAAGCGTTCGACCACTTCGATCCGGACGCCATCGCGGCCTACACCGACGAAGATGTCGCGCGCCTGCTCGACAACTCAGGAATCGTGCGCAACAAAGCCAAGATCCGCGCAGCCATCACCAACGCTCGCGCGACCACCGAGCTGCGCGCCGAGGACGGTCTGGAAGCATTCGTCTGGTCGTTCAAACCGGACACCACGCCACGCCCGCGGACGATCGCAGAGATCCCCACCACGTCACCGGAATCCGTGGCGCTGTCAAAAGCACTGCGGCGCAAGGGATTCGCATTCGTCGGCCCGACGACCATGTTCGCGCTCATGGAGGCGATCGGCATGGTCGACACGCACCTCGTCGACAGCCACCGCCGCGGCACCTCCGGTATCTGGCCGCATCCGTGACCGGGCGGTGATGCCGCCGGAAGTGGCCTTGGATGCAGGCGCTGCAACCGTTGATCCGGCTGGCGCGCAGCCCGATCGACTCCGGGACCGCCGTGGCACACCACCGACGTCGGCGGCCTTCGACAGGTGGCTGCCCTTCATGGCGTCCGGGAGCACAACGGCCGGGTTCTTCACCCTCAGTTGCCTGATCGCTGCCCTCCAGGAAGCGTCGGCAGCGTAGGCGTGTCACATCGGCCGAGTCCGGCGGGTCACTCCTTCGACACGACGCAACGGAGGGCTGCGACCGATGGACGAGAAGGATTTTCTGGCGGGCCGATTCGAGGCCCACCGCGACCACCTGCGGGCGGTGGCCTACCGGATGCTCGGCTCGCTGAGCGAGGCCGACGACGCGGTCCAGGAGGCCTGGCTCAGGCTCAGCCGCTCCGACACCGTTGAGATCGAGAACCTTGGCGGCTGGCTCACCACGGTCGTCGGCCGGGTGTGCCTGAACATGCTCCGCGCGCGAACCGCCCGCCGCGAGGAGCCGCTGGACACGCACGTGCCCGACCCGGTCATCAGCAGCCCGGACAACATCACCCCGGAGCACGAGGCGCTGATGGCCGACTCGATCGGCCTCGCACTGCTGGTGGTGCTCGAAACCCTCACGCCCGCCGAACGGCTCGCCTTCGTGCTGCACGACATGTTCGCGGTGCTTTTCGACGAGATCGCCCCCATCGTCGGGCGTACCTCGCCCGCGACCCGCCAACTCGCTAGCCGGGCCCGCCGGCGGGTGCAGGGCGCGGCTCCGGCCCCGGACGCAGATCTGGCCCAGCAGCGCGAAGTCGTAGACGCCTTCCTCACGGCCGCGCGCGCCGGGGATTTCGATGCTCTCCTCGCGGTCCTCGACCCAGACGTCGTGGTGCGCACCGACGGCGGCTCGCTGCGCCCGAGCACCACTCGGCGCGGTGCGAAGGCGGTGACGGGGGGCGCGATCATCTTCTCGCAGATCGCCGAGCTGACCCGACCCGCGATCGTCAACGGCGCCCCCGGGGCGGTTGCGATCTCGGAAGACCGACCGATCTCGCTCGCGGCGTTCACGGTCGCCCGCGGAAAGGTCGTGGCGCTCGACATCCTCGCCGACCCGGACCGCCTCCGCGACCTCGACCTGACGTTCCTCGACGACTGAATGCAAGGTGCACCAAGGCCCAACATCCCCCATCCCGGACGGACTCCGAGCACGATCTTCCTTACCGGCTCTTGACGATCCATTGACCTCCAGTTTGGTCGAGCTTCTAGCTTCTCGGTTGAACCGAGGACTGCCGAGGAGACGAACCATGTCCGAGACCGCGCCCCGGGCGGGGTCTCGCGAGTGGGTGGGGTTGGTCGTACTCAGCCTGCCCACGCTGGTCATCGCGCTGGACTTCACCGCGCTGCACCTGGCCGCACCGAAGCTGAGCGCCGACCTACAGCCCACGAGCACGCAGCTGCTCTGGATCGTCGACGTCTACGGCTTCATGATCGCGGGACTGCTGATCGCGATGGGCATTCTCGGCGACCGGATCGGCCGCCGAAAGCTGCTGCTCACCGGCGGGGCGGCCTTCGTCGCTGCCTCGCTGCTGGCCGCGTTCGCCACCAGCGCGGAGATGCTGATCGTGGCCCGTGCGCTGCTCGGGATCACCGGGGCCGCGCTGCTGCCTCCGACGCTTTCGCTGATCAGCAATGCGCTGGGCATGTAGAAGGAGGTGACGCCAGCGACCAACCCGATCAGCCCAGCTCCGACGCCGAACCAGCCCAACCACGGCGCCGGCAGCTCGCCGCGCAGCATGGCCGCCCCGGCGGTCGCCGCGAACAGGGCGACCAGCAGTCCGAGGCCGCCGAGCGACAGCCGGTGCAGTTCGGCGAGCACGAACACACCGAATGACTCGCGCTGGTCACGCTCCGGCTCAGCGAAACCAGCGTCGTGACCGGCAGCGTGCTCAGCATAGTCACCGTTGCGAGGCTGACGCCCGCGGCGAAGACCACCCGCGGAAAGCTTCCGCACCGCCTTCCGCAAATTGCAACAGGTGGCGAAGGTGACCCACGAACCACAGGAACACCACGGCGGCAACTGTCATGAGCAACGCCGCCAGCAACACGGTCGAGCGGTGCGCGGCAACGTAGAAAAAGGTCATGACCGCCTCGTCGCTGGGCGGCGGCGAGGGATTGAGGAGCACGCTGACCAGTAACAACACGGCGGCGACCTGCCCGCTGACCGCACCCGCCCGCCCGCCCCCCATGACCGCTCGTTCATCACAGCCCCCTCCGCGTCCGCGGTGCGGAAAGCACCGCCCGGTACGCCCGGGTACCCAGGGTTCGGGCAGCGGCGAGCCGCCGCGGCCACCAGCGAACCCTGTTAGCTTGCTCCACTGTGGACGCGACGAGTCGGGTCAGCTCAGGCCGAAGCGGTCCGCCCAGGTAGTGACGTCCGCGGTCGTCGCATTTCCGCCGCAGACCACCAGGCCGAGATTTGCCTCGGCCCCGACCTCCGCCAGCACGCGCCGGGCGGCCGGGAGGAGGCATCCTGCTGCGGGCTCGGCCCAGACCTTCGCGTGGTTGGCGAGATCGAGGGTCCCCTGCACCGCTTCGGCGTCGGACACCACCAGGACATCGGTGACCAATGTGGACACGTGGTCGTAGGTCAGCTGCGAGACCGCCGGGGCGCTGAGCGTGGACACCACCGACGACAGCTCGACCGGCACCGGACCGCCGGCTGCCAGCGCCTCGGACATGGCATGCGCACCGCGGGTTTCCACCCCCAGATCCGCACATCGGGGCGTCGCGCGCGCAGCGCCGCTGCGACGCCGGCGATCAGACCGCCGCCACCGATGCTCACCAGCACATCGGTGACGTCATCCGCGTCGTCGGCGAACTCCAGGCCGACCGTGCCCTGACCTGCGATGACAACTGGATCGTCGAACGGGTGCACGAGGGTGAGCCCGCTGGCCTGCAACTCCGTCATCAGCGCGAACGCCGTAGCCATGTCGTCGGTGACTCGAACGGAGGCACCGGCCGCCTCAGCGACCTCGACGGCGCGAGCCGGCGCCGAGCGCGGCATGACGACGGTCGCCTTGATCTCCAACGTACCGGCCATGACCGCGAGGGCGATCCCGTGGTTCCCGCCGCTCACCGCGACGACCCCGGCCGCGCGCTCGGCTTCGCTCAGCGCCTTTAGCTTCGCCGTCGCCCCGCGCACCTTGAAGGAGCCGGTGCGCTGCAGCAGTTCCAGCTTCGCGGTGACCGGCGCCCCGAGCAGCTCGGTGAGGCCCGGGCTGGGCACCGTCGGAGTCCGCACGACGTGTCCTGCGATGCTCTCCGCCGCTGCCTCGATGTTCCCGATGCCGACCAACCCGCTTGCCTCAGTAGCAGTCACATCTGCACGTTAGACGACCGCTCACATCGGCTGCCGGAGGCTGCGCATTGCGAGGAAATCACTCGTTCCCCAGTAGGTCGGTGATTTACAGTCGCGCCATGGCGGCCGACCCCAAGCAGGCGGTGGAGACGGGATACGACCGCATCTCGCATCGCTACCGCGAGCTGCGACGCCTCTCCGGCGGGCAGCAGAAGCGGCTCGCTTTGGAGGCACTGCTGCGCGGACCGGACGAGGTGCTGCTCTCGACGAGCCGGACAACTACTTCGAGCCGGACAACTACTTCGACATTCCCAGCAAGCTGTGACTGGAGGCGCAGATCCGGGAAACGCCGAAGACCGTCCTGTTCGTCACGCACGACCGCGAGCTGCTGCACCGGACCGCGAATCGCATCGTGCCGGTGGAGCTGGGCGCGGCGGGCAACCGGCTCTGGGTCCACGGCGGCGGATTCGGCAGCTACGACCAGGCCCGCCAGGGCCGGATGTCCGGTTGGACGAGCTCCGCCGCCGGTGGGACGCAGGACCGGGCGAAGCTCACGCGACTGGTCATCGACCTCAAGGTGAAGGCGACATACAACGACGGCATGGCCGCGCGCTACCAGGCGGCGCGAACGCGACTGCGCAAGTTCGAGGAAGCCGGTCCGCCAGAAGCGGTTCCGCGTGAGCAGCGGGTGCAGGTGCGCTTGCCAGGTGGCTGTCCGCCGATGTCAGTCCGCAACGACGGCGTCGCCGAGTTGCGTGCCGAACACGGCGGCGCACCCTGGAACTGGCCGGTACGCAATTCGAGCCGGTGCCGGAAATCCCGCAGCAGATCCACATCGGGAAAGGTGATCGGATATGGCGAACGAACTGCGCGGCCGCCGGGTGGCCATCCTCGCCGCCGACGGTGTCGAGCAGGTCGAACTCGAACAGCCGCGCCAAGCCGTGGAGCAGGCCGGCGCCGAGGCCGAGCTGGTTTCGGTGCACGCCGGCCAGATCCAGGCGATGAACCACGACATCAACCCGGGCGACCGGTTCACCGTCGACCGGGAGATCTCCGAGGCCTCGGCCGACGACTACGACGCGTTGATCCTGCCCGGCGGCACGATCAACCCGGACAACCTCCGGCGCGACGCACGCGCGGTGGAGTTCGTCCGGAGCTTCGTGAACTCGGGCAAGCCGGTCGGCGCGATCTGCCACGGGCCCTGGACGCTCGTGGAGGCCGACGTAGTGCGGGACCGCAAGCTGACGTCGTTCCACAGCATCCGCACCGACATCCGCAACGCCGGCGGCGAGGTCGTCGACGAGGAGGTCGTGGTCGACCACGGGCTGGTGACCAGCCGCAGCCCGCGCGACCTGCCCGCGTTCAACAACAAGATCGTCGAAACCTTCGCCCAGGGCACCTGATCGCTGCCGTTCCGACGAACTGCGGCGCCCGCAGGTGCTTCTGGCGCGAAGCAGCCGCGGGCGCCGGCAGACGGATCAGTCGTGCACGATCACGCCGCGGATGTTCTTGCCGTCGCGCAGGTCCTGGTAGCCCTCGTTGACCTGCTCCAGCGTGTAGCGCGCCGTGATCAGCTCGTCGAGCTTGAGCATCCCGGCGTCGTAGAGGCGCAGCAGCCGCACGATGTCGTACTGCGGGTTGGACGAGCCGAAGAGCGTGCCCTTGATGGTCTTCTCGTTCAACGTCAGGTCCGCGCCGGAGACGTGCACCGTGAGCTTCGCCGGATCGGCGAGGCCGGTGATGACGACGGTGCCGCCCTTGCCGATCGCCGCGGTCGCCTTCGACACCACGGTCTCGTCGACCGTCCCGACCAGGATCAGCGCCGCATCCGCGCCCTGACCCCAGGTCAGCTCGGTGACCTTCGCCTGGGCCTCGTCGGCATCCGCGAACGCGTGCGTGGCGCCGAACTTCAACGCCGTTTCCCGCTTGAACCCCAGGGGATCGACGACGACCACGTATTTGGCCCCCGCCTGAACCGCGCCCTGCACGGCGTTGATGCCCAGCCCGCCGATGCCGTAGATGATCACGGTGTCACCGGCCCGGACGCTGCCGGCGTTGACCGCGGTGCCCCAACCGCTGGGCACCCCGCAGCCGACCACCACCGCGGTCTCCAGCGGCAGCCAATCGTCCACCTTGACCACCGAGTGCTGCGAGATCGTCGCCCGTTCGGAGAAGGTGCCCAGCATGCACATGGCACCGAAGTCCTGGCCCTCGCCGTGGAAGCGGAACGTCCCGTCGGGCATGGACCCGGCCAGAATCGTCGCGCCCATGTCGCACAGGTTCTGCCGACCGGTCGAGCAGTAGCGGCAGGTGCCGCAGTTGGGGATGAAGCTGCACACCACGTGGTCGCCGGGCTTGACCTTAGTGACACCGGGCCCCACTTCCTCGATGACCCCGGCGCCCTCGTGCCCGCCGACGATCGGATACCGGGGCGGCAGGTCGCCGTTGGTGAGGTGCAGGTCTGAGTGGCAGAGCCCGGCCGCAGTGTACTTGATCAGGACCTCGCCTGGCCCCGGGCCGTCCAGGTCCAGCTCGATGATCTCGAACGGCTTGCCCACTTCCCGCAGGACCGCTGCCTTGGTCTTCACGTCCGAATTCCTCCGATCACAGCGCCACGCTGACTGCTTTGGTCTGGGTGTAGAGGTCGATCGCGTCCGGCCCCAACTCTCGCCCCCCAACCGGACTGCTTGAAACCTCCGAAGGGAAGCGCGGTGTCGAAACCGTTGTACTGGTTGATCCAAACAGAACCCGCCTTGAGCCGCATGGCGACCCGGTGCGCCTTTGAGGTGTCCCGGGTCGAAGGTGGGCCCCGAGGCCGCGTCCCCCCATCGCCGCCGATCAGCAGTTTCTTCGAGCTCGACAGGAAATCCCGGACCGCCGTCAGCACCGGAAACTCATCCACCGCCGTCACCTGGGCTCCTCGCGTCGTTGTCCTGGACCATGGTCGCGGTCGGCGGCGGGCGTTAACTGTCCAAGTACGGAACACCTCAGCGCGGCAGCCCGAAAACGCGCATCCTGCTGTACACCGTGGTGCGGCTGATGCCCAGGCGCTGCGCCGCGTGCACCTTGTTCCCGCCGGTGGCGCGCAGGGCCTCGACGATGGCGTCGCGCTCAGCGCGTTCCCGCCCGGTCAACCTGGCGGTCCGACCGGCGTCGCGGTAACCGGCCGGGAGGTCGGCGAGGGTGATGTCGCCGGCCGTGCGGCGTTCGGCGATGCCGCGGAGCACTCCTTCGATATTGCCCCGCCAATGCTGGGCGATCAGCGCCTCGAACGCCGGAGCGCAGCTGCGTGGCCACGCCCGAACCCAGCACCAGGTCGCGGGAGACCGCCCCGGTCACGCCGGAAACCATCTCGCGCAGCACCGCGTCGTCCGACGGTTCCAGCACGTCGAGCGCAGGTGCTGTCGGCGAGCGCGACACAGAAGGTGGTGCCTTCCAGCCGGATGGCGAGTTCGTCCAGCACCGGCCCGGCGGCCCCCATGAGCCTGCTGGTGGAGTCGACCTCGGCGACGCTCAACCGGCCCATCGCGGTTTCCGGGCGAAGCCCGCTCATGCAGGTGCGCCGCCAGGACGACGCGATGTTCTGCCGGTGGTCGCCGGGTGTTCTCCGTGGCGGAGTTGGAGGATGTCCGTCGCAGGCGTGGATCGGTACCACCTGGTGAGGGCGTGTTGTATGCGCGGGTGTCCTCGCAGCGCCAGCGCCGCGAGGGTGATCTGCGTCGAGCAGCGCATCAGCGAACGCAGGTGACCGCCGTGAGCGCTATTGGGTGCTATAGCACCCACAAACACTCACGGGTGTTCTTCCGACACGCGAAGGCGGCCATCGGCAGACGTGCCACCAGCATCGGTTGCGGCGCCGGCCAGGTGTGACCCGGACACGACCAGCGGATCGTGGCGGGAGAGCTACCGGCCAGACCGCACCCGCGCTGACGGGCACCCGGGCAACACCAGCACCAAGGACAGCAGGCACACCACACCGTGTGGTGACAAGACCACGCTGGACCAAGGTGACCAACTCGTGTTGTTCCCAGAACTCCACGACCGTTCGGGAGATCACCGGATCAGCCCGGCTCCGGATGACACGACCAACAATGGCCACTCACCCTAGGAACGGTTCAGCGCTTCCTCCCAGCAGTCGGATGCGCATGCCCGGGAGACCGGACCAGCAGCTCCCGACCAAACACGCATCCGCCACGACATTGCGTTAACCAAAGTTAACGCAGGATTATCTGTGCGCCACGCCACCAAAGCAAGCGCGCGTCAAGTGTGGAAATGCGAAAATGCGGAAGTCGACGCTGCGGAACGAATGCCCCAAAAAGCTTTCGCGAACGGCGGGGTCCCGGGACAGTACCCCCATCCGGGCGTGACGGATTGCGCCGAAGGACTCTACTGTCTGCGACTACTGCTGAGCATCGCTTTTCGGGAGGCAAAGGTGGCGACCGAGCAGCTGTCCTACGACTCGGGTGTTTCCGAGGTGCCGTTGTTGGGGGAAACGATCGGCGCCAACCTCGATCGGTCGGTGGCGAAGTTCGGGGATCGGGACGCGCTGGTGGAGTGCGCCTCGGGGCGGCGGTGGACGTACCGGGAGTTCGGCGCTGCGGTGGACTCGCTGGCCGTGGGACTGCTGGATGCCGGGATCGGCAAGGGCGACCGGGTGGGGATCTGGTCGCCGAACCGGGCGGAGTGGACGCTGATCCAGTACGCCACGGCGAAGATCGGCGCGATCCTGGTCAACATCAACCCGGCGTACCGGGTGCACGAGCTGGAGTACGTGCTGAACCAGGCCGGGGTCCGGTTGCTGGTCTCCGCCCAGTCGTTCAAATCCTCCGACTACGCCGCGATGGTGGCGGAGGTCCGCCCGAAGTGCCCCGGCCTGGAGCAGGTGGTCTTCCTCGACACCCCGGAGTGGAATGCTCTCACGGCCAGCCCGGCAGATCCGGTCCGGCTGGGCGGGATCGGGCTGTCCACCGACGACCCGATCAACATCCAATACACCTCCGGCACCACCGGATTCCCCAAGGGCGCGACGCTGTCGCACCACAACATCCTCAACAACGGTTTCTTCGTCGGTGAGCTCTGCGGCTACACCGAGGACGACCGGATCTGCATCCCGGTGCCCTTCTACCACTGCTTCGGCATGGTCATGGGCAACCTCGCCGCCACCAGCCACGCCGCCGCCATGATCATCCCCGCCGCGGGCTTCGACCCCGCCGCGTCGCTGGCGGCGGTCGCGGTGGAGCGGTGCACGTCGCTGTACGGGGTACCGACGATGTTCATCGCCGAGCTCGATCACCCGGACTTCGACTCCTTCGACCTGTCGTCGCTGCGCACCGGGATCATGGCCGGCTCGCCCTGCCCGGTGGAGGTGATGAAGCAGGTCATCGACCGGATGGGCATGGCGGAGGTCTCGATCTGCTACGGCATGACCGAAACGTCGCCGGTGTCCATGCAGACCCGCGCCGACGACTCCCTGGAGCGCCGGGTTTCGACGGTCGGCCGGGTCGGGCCGCACCTGGAGGTCAAGATCATCGACCCGGCCACCGGACTGACCGTGCCGCGCGGCATGCCGGGCGAGTTCTGCACCCGCGGGTACTCGGTGATGCTCGGCTACTGGCAGCAAGACGACAAGACCGCGGAGGCCATCGACGCGGCCCGCTGGATGCACACCGGCGACCTTGCGGTGATGGACGCGGACGGCTACGTCAGCATCACCGGCCGGATCAAGGACATGGTGATCCGAGGTGGCGAGAACATCTACCCCCGCGAGATCGAGGAATTTCTCTACACCCACCCGGACATCCTCGACGCCCAGGTCATCGGGGTCCCCGACCAGCGCTACGGCGAGGAGCTGATGGCCTGGATCCGCATGCGCGAGGGCGCCGAGGCCCTGACCGCGGAGGCGCTGCGGGAGTTCTGCACCGGCAAGCTCGCGCACTACAAGATCCCCCGCTACGTCCACGTCGTGGACGAGTTCCCAATGACTGTGACTGGGAAGATCCGCAAGGTCGAAATGCGCCAGACCGCCGAAAAACTCCTCAACCTCGACGAGCAGGGATGAGCGAAGGGCAGGAGCCGGTCGTCAGTTCCAGCTGACGCATGGCTTCTGGCTCGGATCCGTCGTCGCCTCGTCGCCGGATTTCTCGCTTCAAGATCGACGGGCGCCGCCAAGGCGGCACTCGTCCGGGGGCCCACTTGGGCTACGCCTGCGGCCTGGCAGCCGACCGCGCCCCGGCAGCACTACCCACGCACGCCACGATCGTGAATTTGTCCTCAACTCTCAGCAGCCGTAACAGCCGACATACGTCGCTGTCCCGATCAGCGAGCACCCGCAGTCCGATCCCGCGCTGCAATTACGCGGCCCGCGGCTAACGGACTGGACGAAGTCATCTGCCCACGGGCAACCAGTTCCCCATGCAGTCGTATCTGAACACGCCGCCGGAACTCGCACGGCTGGACGTCGGCAGCGCCCTGCGCACCTGGACGGTGCTGACGACGGCCATAGGCCTGACGGGCTTCGCGCTGACCGCGGCGGTCTGGCCCTGCGTCTGACCCACCGGCCCGCGCACCGGTCCGGTTCGCCACCGGAAGCGCGCGCGGGCCGGATGTCGTTACTTGGTCAGGAAAATCGGATTCGTCATCGCGACCATCCGACCGGCCCGGCGAACCTCGGCGCGCGCCCAGCGCGTGTAGCGCGGGTAGGCCGTCCACCGCGTGGTGAGCGAACCTGTGGCGGACACCTCGGCGGTGTGCTCCGGCCCGACCTGGTCCAACAACCGAACGGTCGTGCCGGGCACGCCGCTGACGGTCAGCTCGAAGGTCACGGGGGTGCCGGTGTCCACCGCCAGCCGCTCACCGATGCCCGCGGTGCGGTGGCCGTCGGTAGCCGTGAAGTTCAGCTGCACGGCGGAGGATTCGGCCAACCACGAACGCCCCGCGCGCAGTCCGTCCAGCAGCGCCTCGCGCCGCAAGCTGTCCGCGAGCACCACGGTCTGCGGGCTGCCGACGGCGTGCTCCGGGTTGTGCGCATCGGAGTTGCCGATCAGCGGAATCCAGTGACCGGTGCGCAGCAGGCCGTCCCAGTGGTTGACCGCCGCTTCCTCCTCATCGGTCCAGTCCCGGTTCCACACCTCGACGAGATCCGCCAGCTCGTAGGCGAATTCGTAGGTGCAGCCGAAACAACTGGCGAACGGGTGCGCCGCGGTGACCAAGCCACCCGCCTTGTGCACCTGGTCGACGAAGCGCCGGAAGCTGCGCGGGTCGTCGGCGCGGTAGCGCCAGTCGATCCAGATGGCCGGCGGCAACCCGATGGCCGGCCAGTGCCCGGAGCGCGTGGTGACCTCTTCACCGTTGAGGATCAGCAGGTCGTCAGTGGCGTGCTCGCCCCACTGCAGCGACGCGGAGGACGTGTTGTGCTCGGTGGAGACGATGAAGTCCAGTCCGGCGGCTCGGGCGGCCGCGACCAGTTCCGCAGGCGTCTGGCGACCGTCGGAGTGCACGGTGTGCAGGTGGCTGTCCCCGCGGTACCACGCCCGGCCCCGGTCCCTCGCCGACGCGGTTTCGGGAGCCGGATTGGGGCGGGCCGGCGCACCGGGCTGACCGAACCGCAGCGTGATGTCGACCCGGTAGTTCATCCCCTGCGGCGCGACGGTGTATGGGCCGAGGATCACGTGCCAGGTGCCCGGGGTGATCGGGCCGGGCAGGTAACCCGGCGTGGCGGTGGTGGCGTTGATGGTGAAGCGGTCGCGGAACCCGCCCGACCAGCCGCGGAAGCCCCGCGCGTTGCCCAAATCGTGCCCTTCGGGCCCGAAAATACCGATGTCGCAAGCATTTCCGCGGGTGCCGGGCGGGACGGTCGGCTTGTCGTAGGAGTAGACCACCTCGATCTCGGTCACCCCGCGCGGCACCTCGACCGGGATGTAGAACCAGTCTTCGATGCTCGGCCCGAAGGCGCCGGTGACGGTGCGGGTCCGCTCCCCTGCGGCCTGCTCGGCGAAAGCCACGCCCGGCAGCAGGTTCGCCGCCGCGATGACACCTCCGGCGGCCAGGAAACCGCGTCTGCTCAGCAGATCCACCCTTGCCTCCCATGCTCGAAGTGCCACGAATCTAGCCAGGCGGACCTGACCTGGACGGGCACTTCGGATGAACCCGGTGCGGCGGGCGGAGAAACTCCGGCGAATCGAGTGGTGAGGATACGTCACTCCTCGCGGCTGAGCGCGCTCCAGCGCAACTTCTCCTGCTCGCGCTTCGGCAAGCCTGCGACGACGAGATCGTAGGAATCCTCGATCATGTCCAGCACGAGCTGATCGGGCACGGAAGCGTCCACGACGACTGTGTTCCAGTGCCGCTTGTTGAGGTGGTAGCCGGGCGTGATGGCCGGGTGTTGCACGCGCAGGTGCACCGCCAGCTCCGGTTCGCACTTGAGGCTCACCTTCAGCGGATCACCGCCCAGCCTGCTGATCGCGAAGATCTTCCCGGAGACCTTGAAAACGCTGTTCGTCTCGTCGAAGGGGAACTCTTCGCGCGTCCCGGCGAACGCGAGGCATGCGTTCTTGAGCTCCTGCGGCGTCATGCGTGCAGCGTAGTGGCCGACCCCGAGACACCCTGCCCGGTGAGGGCCGATACGAGCAATAATTTCGGTCAATACTGAATGGATAGTGACTATAAGCAATAATGGCGCGACTTGAACGCGGAACCCGCCGCAGGCGCGGCGGCGCTGCGGCGGGTTCCGGGGAGTTCGATCAGTAGCGGTAGTGGTCGGGCTTGTAGGGGCCGTCGACGTCGACACCGATGTAGGCGGCCTGCTCCTTGGAGAGCTTGGTCAGCTTCACACCCAGAGCGTCCAGGTGCAGGCGGGCCACCTTCTCGTCCAGGTGCTTGGGCAGCACATACACCTGCTTGTCGTACTCCCCCGGCTTGGTGAACAACTCGATCTGCGCGATCGTCTGGTTGGTGAAGGAGTTCGACATCACGAAGCTGGGGTGCCCGGTGGCGTTGCCCAGGTTCAGCAACCGGCCCTCCGACAACACAATGATCGAATGCCCGTCCTCGAACACGTACTCGTGGACCTGCGGCTTGATCTCCTGCTTACGGACACCGGGCGTTTTCTCCAACCCCGCCATGTCGATCTCGTTGTCGAAATGACCGATGTTGCCCACGATCGCCTGGTGCTTCATCCGCCCCATGTGCTCAGCGGTGATGATGTCGAAGTTCCCCGTCGTCGTGACGAAGATGTCAGCGATCTCCACGACATCTTCCAGCGTGGTCACCTGATAACCGTCCATCGCCGCCTGCAACGCGCAGATCGGGTCGATCTCGGTGACGATCACCCGCGCACCCTGGCCGCGCAGCGACTCCGCCGAGCCCTTACCGACGTCGCCGTAGCCGCAGACCACCGCGACCTTGCCGCCAATGAGCACATCCGTGGCACGGTTGATGCCATCGATCAGCGAGTGCCGGCACCCGTACTTGTTGTCGAACTTCGACTTCGTCACCGAGTCGTTGACGTTGATCGCCGGGAACAACAGATCCCCGGTCTTGGCCAGCTCATACAGCCGGTGCACACCGGTGGTGGTCTCCTCGGTGACACCCTTGACCTCGCCGGCGATCTTCGTGAACCGCTTGCCGTCCGCGGCGACGCTGGCGCGCAGCGTCTCCAGGATGACCTTGTACTCCTCCGGGTCATCATCTCCAGCCTGCGGCACCACCCCGGCAGCCTCGAACTCCACACCCTTGTGCACCAACAGCGTGGCATCACCACCATCATCGAGGATCATGTTCGGACCCTCACCACCACCGAACTGGAACAACTGGTCGGTGCACCACCAGTACTCCTCCAGCGACTCACCCTTCCACGCGAACACCGACACACCCGCAGGCGCCTCCGGCGTCCCGTCCGGGCCCACCACAACCGCAGCGGCGGCCTCGTCCTGGGTCGAGAAGATGTTGCACGACACCCACCGGACCTCGGCGCCCAGCGCGACCAGCGTCTCGATCAACACCGCCGTCTGCACCGTCATGTGCAACGAACCCGCAATCCGCGCACCCCTCAACGGCTGCGAGGCCGCAAACTCCTCACGCGTCGCCATCAAACCCGGCATCTCATGCTCAGCCAACCGGATCTGATGCCGCCCGGCCTCAGCCAACCCCAGATCCCGGACAGCGAACTCCAGGCCGTTGACCTTCTGCAACTCGACGCTCATGACTACCTTTCCCTTGCAGAACTATTCATTCGGACCGACCATCCAAAGTGGAACGCGCGGACCGTCCGACAACTCGTGTGCTCAGGCATGTGCGCGCCAACCGAGGTGCCCCACCAGACGGATTCGATGTGGCCCGGCTTCAATTGGACATTGAACGCGACGGACCGCTCCCGGGCCGGAATCTCAAGCCACTCATCAAAAAAGGCACCTCCCGCAGGAGGCGCCCTTACCGTGGTCCTTAAGCCGCCTGCTGAGCGTGGCGGACGAAACGTCCGTTGCAGCGCCTCTCAGCCCGCGGTGCGCCGTGCCGGCGCGTCGTGTCGGTCAAACCCGGCGTGACGACATTCTGGAACCGCCCCAGGTGTTTGTCAACACGGCTCCAGCCCACCCCAGCACATGCGCGAAAACGCACGTCAGTCCGGGTTCGACCAAGAGCCACCGAACAGTATCAGGCCACACCAGCCGCATCGCCCACGGTCACGCCCCACCAACCCCGCCACTCCCCTGCGCCACACTCGACCAGAGCACCTGCGAGCAAGCCACGGCCAGTCTCCGCTGGCCTGCGCATGTCCGCTACAGATCTCAAGAGCGCAGTGGTGCCGTGCCGTCGGTCGAAAATACGCCCCGGGCGGCGACGTGAATTCACCCTTCACGCCGATCTCCGCACGATCCGTGCACGCCCAGGGCGATGCTTCCGATGCCTGCGAGGCATTGCGCCAGTCGTCGGAGCAAGGGCCGTCGCGCTAGTCCATCAGGGCTATGTGCAGGGCAAACTTGTCAACGGCGACGAGTTCGCGACGATACTGCCCGCGTGAGCGAACTAACAGCGGAGCAGATCGCCCAGCATGCTTACGATGCCGGTTTCCGCGGCAAGGCCCTGACCACGTCGGTGGCGGTTGCTCTCGCGGAGTCCAGCGGGAACCCCCGCTCCCACAACCCCACCCCGCCGGACGACTCCTACGGTCTGTGGCAGGTCAACATGCTCGGGGACATGGGCCCGGAGCGGCGCAAGCAGTTCGGGCTCGACTCGAACAAAGACCTGTTCGATCCGGACGAGAACGCCAAAGCCGCCTACGCGATCTCCAACCACGGCAAGTCGTTCGACCCCTGGTCGACCTACACCAACGGGGCCTACAGGAAGCACCTCGACGAAGCCGAGGCGGCGGCCAAGGCGGTCACCAGCAACGGTGGCAAGACCAAGGCGCCGGAGGGCTCCCCTGGCGGTGGTGGGGGCACGCCCGGTGGCGACGGATTCAAGGTGGCCCCGGACCATCTCCTCGCCTACACCAAGGAAGCCGACGACATCGCCGAGCAGCTGGCGAACACCGGCAAGAAGACCGTGCACTCCGTGACCGGCATCGCCAAGGACAGCTTCGGCAAGGTCGGTCAGGAAACCGGCTTCTCCGCCGCCCTGGGCGATTTCAGCAAGAGCCTGGAAAAGCAGGTCGACACGACCGGGGCGAACGCGCGCAAGCTGGGCGCGGCGACGACCGAAGCCGCGAAGGCTTACCGGGACATCGACGAGGAATCCGCCAGAGAGCTCAAGAAACTCCTGACTTGACCCGAGGAGTCCGAAGTGGATGTTGATGGCATCGCATCTAGATTCGCCAGCGAATTGTTCACTCACCAGGGAAAGCTCGAAGGCAAGGCCGGCGAGGTGCAGCGCGCGCAGGCCGCCCTGGAGTCGGCGGCCAACGCCATCCAGCAACAGCGCGAGACGCATCAGAAGGCCGCCGGCAAGCTGCTGAGCAACTGGGAGAGCAAGGCCACGAATGGTTTCCAGAAGGAGGCGACGAAGTTCGACCAGGACCTCACCGCGACCGCAGAGGCCAGCGCCAAGGGCGCCAAGATCGTCGCCGAGGTCACCAAGGCACTGGACGGCCGGCACAGCGCGGTCGGGTCGCTCGTCGAGGACTTCATCACCAAGGCAGGACAGGTCATCCAGGCCGGGATGGCCGTCGCCGGTGTCGCGGCACCGGCGGGACTGATGCGGGCGGTGGCCGAGGTCGCCGACCTCGCGGGCGGATACATCAAGCAGTCCGGCGGCGAGCTCAAGGACGCTCGCGACGAGATGGCGGAGGCTGCGCGGAAACTGCGCGCGCTGCTGGCGGAAGTGGACTCCGACGGCGTCGCCGATCCCGAGAAGCAGCCGCGCAAGCCGGGCGAAGACGGCGCTAAGGGCGGCGACGAAAGCCCCGGCAAGGGCAAGGGGTCCGGCAGAGCCGACGAGATCCTGGACAACGCCCGCAAGCACATCGGCTACCACGAGGGCCCGAACAACCAGAACAAGTGGGGCCCGACCGGGCAGCCCTGGTGCTCCTACTTCGCCACCTCGATGTGGCGGGAGGCCGGCGTGGACCTCCCGAAGTACGGCTACACCGGGGACGTCTACAAATGGGGCGAACAGCAGGGCACCGCCTACGGCCAGAGCGACCTGCTCAAGAACGCCCAGCCCGGTGACGCGCTGCTGTTCGGCACCGGCCCCGGTCATGGCCAGAGCGAGCACATCGGGCTCATCGAGAAGGTCGAGGGCAACAAGATCACCACGATCGAGGGCAACTCCAGCGATCAGGTAGCCCGGCGCACCTACACGCTGCCCAAGGACGCCGACCGGTTCTACGGAGGGGTGCATCCGAAGTGATGATCATCGGACGTGCGCAGCGTAATGGGGTTTCGGTCGAGGTCGTCCCCGGTGGCGCGCTGCAGTCCCTGGAACTGGCCCCCGAGGCGCTGGAGCTCGGGGCCGCGCGGCTCGCGGCCACGATCGAGGCGCTGGTCCGGGCTGCGGCGGCAAAGGCGAACCGGGCGGCCGGGGAAGCCATCCGCGAGGAGTCCGGCGAGCTGCACCCGGACGTCCTGGCCGCGTTGGGGCTCCCCCAGGACGACGCGGACGCCGATACCGACGACACAGCCGCAGCAGAAGCCTGGAGGCGCTGATGGACGAACGCAGCATCGACGAACTGATCGAGATCGCCGAGGGGATGCCCCGGACGAACGGGCTCGCCGCGGGCTTGGACGCCGTTCGCGGAACCGCGCGCGGTGAAGGCGTTTCGCTGGCGGTGGACTTGCAGGGGATGCTGGTCGGACTCGAACTCGACGACCGGGCGCTCGCGCTGGGCCCCGCGGGGCTGGCCGCGGAGATCTCCCGGCTGAGCAACGAAGCCGGCACGGACTCCCTGCGGCAGGGCATGCTTGCGATCCAGGCTGGGTGCGGCGCGGAGGTCGCGGCCGCGGTCGGCGACTACTTGATCAGCATCGAGGACGAAGCCGAGCAACCCGCGCCGGAACCGCCCTCGCGACCTGTCACCTGGGACGACGAGGACGTCCACTGGGGCAGCACGAAGAAGGAAACCTGGTGACCGCTCCCCCGGCGACCCGACCGCTGGCCGGTCCGGTCGCCGGGGACACGCCGCGGCGGGGCCCCTCGCGATCCGGCTGACGGGGACGCCGCTCCAGCGTGGACGTCGACCTCAGCGCGGGATGGAGGTGTGCTTGAACTCGTTGAGGTCGGTCCACCCGGTCAGCAGGTCCACCACGCGCTCGACCGCCTTGATCGACGCCGCCGGGTCCGCGCCCTGTGGCGCGCGGTTCATCAGCCGGACGAACACGGCCTGGTCATCGGCGATGAAGGTCGGCACGCCCCAAACGTTGTGCGAGGCCACGAACTCCTCGTGCTCGGAGCGCACCTTCTCCAGCGCGGCGCCGTCGTCGATGCGGGCGAACACCGTGTCGGCGGGAACCCCGTGGTCGGCGAGAACGCGTTCGACGACCGAGCGGTCCTCCAGGTGCAGTCCGGCGTCGTGCCTCGCTTCGAACAGGGCCCGGTGCACCGCGGGGAACCGGTCCGGGAACTTGTCCCGGACCACCACCCCGGCTTGCAGGGCGACGATTCCGCTGTCCTGCTCCGGCTTCTCCCAGACGCTGGGCTGGCCTTCTTCGACGTGCGCCTGGCCCAGGGAGAACGGCAGGTACCGGACCTGCCAGTCGGCTCCGGCTGCCTGTCCGGTGAGCAGGTGCTCGTGCGCGTTGCGGGCGAACGGGCAGCGGTAGTCCCAGGTGGCGGCGAATGCAGTGGTCATTTTCGGGTCAACATCCTTGTCCTGCTTGGTTGTTCCCCACGACCGGGGAACGGGGTCAGGCTTGGCAGTACGAGTCCGAGGAGGCGTCGCCGCCCTGGAGGCGCACCTGGTGGACCCGCCGCCCGCGGAATTCGTCGCCGCGCGGGAAGAAGCGCTCGTCCACCGACAGGCCACCGCCGGCGTCCGGATCGGTGTCGATCTTGGCGAACCACGCGCCGACGCCGTCGGGGTAGAACTGGTCGTCCCACGATCCGTACAGCGAGTTCGTCAGGTAGATGCGCCGACCGTCGCGGCTGACCTCCACCATCTGCACCCCGCCCGTCAGCGGCTCGTCCGGCGCGGCCGGGTGCGGGACGCGCCCGGTGATCCCGCCGAGGCGGACCGACCCGGTCTCGCGGGGGTGCGCCGGATCGCTGACGTCGTACTGCTTCAGCTCGCCGGTGCCCCAGCAAGAGACGTAGAGGAACCGGTCGTCGACGGATAGGTTGATGTCGGTGACCAGCGGTGGCACCGCGCCGAAGGGCTTGAGCGCGGGCGGGAGCTCGTCGGCGGGGGCGGGCTCGGCGGGGATGCTGATCACCTTCTCCGCCTGCCAGTCGCCGCCTTCGCGGTGCCAGCGCCAGACCGACGCGGACAGGTCCTCGGTGCTGATGACCACGCCGGCGAATCCCCAGGTGGCGCCAGGATCGTGCGACGGGCGCAGCTCCAGCACCATCTGGTGCTGCGCGCCGAGGTCGACGCGCTGGAGGTGGCGCCCCTCGGCCAGGTCCCAGAAGTGCAGGGCGTGGCCGTACTCGTTGTTCAGCAGCAGTTCCGGGACGACCCCGTCCTCGATCATCGAGGGCGTGCCCCACTCGCTGGTGATCAGGGTGTTCTGGTTGAGGTGCCACCAGGCGTCGTAGGCCAGGTGCTGCGGTCCCCGTTCGGTTTCCCACGCGCGCACGACGTCGAACGTGTCGTGGTCGAGCACCGCGATCCCCCCGGGCCCGTCGGCCCCGTCGGCGCCGCCGAGGCAGGACAGGTAGATCCCGTCCGGGCCGCAGTGCAGCGTGTGCGGCCGGGAGTAGCCGGCCTTGGCAGCGAGTTCGCCGGCCGCCACGGTCCGCACCAGCCTCGGCTGCCTCGGATCTGGGTGGGTGTCGTAGATGTGGATGTTCGACGATCGCAGTCCGGGTAGCAGCAGGTAGCGGCGCTGCAGGCCGTCGGTGTGGTGGCCGGCGTGGGCGAACGCGCTGCTGCACGCGTTCCAACCGAAGTGGTGCAGTTCGTCGCCCCGGGTCGGCAGGTCGGCCCAGCCGACCACCTGGCCGTAGGTCGCCGATTCCGGGTCGGTGTCCACGACGGTGAGTGCGTCCGGCTGCTCACCGGCCCGGTCGAACGCGACGACGTAGGCCAGTCGTTCGGCGGGCGCGGCGATGGCTTCGCCCGGGCTGCGGTAGAAGGTTGGATCGAGCTCGTGTTCGGCTGGAGAACTCATCTCGTCCCCTCGACAGAACGTTTTCGCCACTCAGCGTCTCGAACGCACAGCGGAGCGTCGAGACTTTCCACATCGTAAGAACCGGCACGCGTGCGGCTCAAGCGGGCTGGTAGGTCAGGCAGTCCACGATGTCCTGCTCGTAGCCGACGGAGATGCCGGGTGCCTGGCATTCGAGGTGGTCGTTGTACCGGCAGTCGGACATCTTGCAGGCGCCCACGTGGCCGACCACGTCGGGCACGCCGCCTTCGACCGGAGCGGTGCAGAACGTGTCGCACTGCGCGCGGAGCGGATCGCCGATGGTGATGGCTAGGGCATGGCAGTTCTGGCCCTGGTTGAACGCGCAGTCATCGGCGGTGCACTTGTTCACCAGAGGCATTTCCATGATTCCCACCTGATTTCATCGGCAACAACCGCCATTCGGCAACAACCGCCATGATGGGCCGGGCCCGGCGGCCCGGCATCAGATCCGGTGGGTGCCGAAGTCAGCGGTCGGCCCGGCGCTGCCGGCGCAGCAGGAAGCGCTGGATCTTGCCGCTCGGCGTTTTCGGGAGCTGTTCGACGAAGTGCACCGCGCGCGGGTAGGCGTGCGCGGCGAACTTGCGCTTCACCAGTTGCTGGAGGTCCGCGACCAACGCGTCGTCGCCGGTGGCCCCGGCGCGGAGCACGACGTAGGCCTCCAGGACCTCGCCGCGGAGCGCGTCGGGCACGCCGATGACGGCCGCCTCCGCCACCGCGCCGTGGCGCACCAGGACGCTCTCGACGTCGAACGGGCCGATGCGGTACCCGGCCATGATGATCACGTCGTCGTCGCGGGACGAGAAGAAGAACGCCCCGTCGGCGTCCCGCGTCCCGGCGTCGCCGGTGAGGTACCAGCGTCCGTCGGCGGAGAAGCGTTCGGCGGTCTTCTCCGGTGCGGCGGTGTAGGCGGAGAACCACATGAGCGGGCTGTCCGCGACGCGGAGCGCGATGCGCCCGGCGGTGCCCGGGGCGCGGGCTCGTCGCGGTCGTCGTGCAGCACCTCGGCGGACCATCCCGGCAGCACCGCGCCCATCGACCCCGGTTTGACCGGCTGGCGAACGCCGTCGGCCCAGCCGTTGACGATGACCATGCCGTGCTCGGTCTGGCCGTAGTGGTCGCGCACCGTCACGCCCAGTTGGTCTTCAGACCAGGACACGACCTCCGGGGTCAGCGGCTCCCCGGCCGAGGATGCACGGCGGAGCCGGATCCCGTCGGGAACCGCGGCCGCGCCGGTCCGCAGGCTGCGGTACACCGTGGGCGCGGCGGCGAAGTTCGTGACGCCGAATTCGCGCATGACCTGCCAGGTCAGCTCCGCCGAGAACCCAGCGTGCAGCAGGATGCTGCGCCGGCCTGCGGCCAGGGGACCGAGAATCACGTAGTACAGGCCGTACGCCCAGCCCGGGTCGGCCGCGTTCCAGAACACGTCGTCGTCGCGGACGTCGAGCCCGAACTCCAGGTAGGCCTGGAACGAGGCCACGGCCTTGATCGGCACCGGAACCGCCTTCGGGGTTCCCGTGGTGCCCGAGGTGAACAGCTGTACCAGGACGCCCTCTCCGCCCAGGCGGGCCGGCTGCGCGGTCGGCTCGTCGCCGCTGTAGCGGTCGAGCAGCCCGGCGAAGGACAGCTCGCCGGGGGCGTCTCCGGCGACGATGACCCGCCACGGCGCGTCGGCGGGCATGTCCTCGCCTGGCTCCAGCTTGGCGCGCTGATCCGCGTCGACCACGACGATCTTCGCGTCGCTGGCTTTCAGCCGCAGGGCGATGGCGGGCGGCGCGAATGCGGTGAACAGCGGCACGTGCACGGCGCCGCGGCGCCAAATCCCCAGCAATGCCACGACGAGGTCGGCCGACTTGCCCATCAGCACCGCGACCGCGTCACCCGGCTCGACGCCCAAGTCGGCGAGCGCGGCGGCGAACTGCGCCGAGTCCCGGCGCAGCCGGCCGTAGGTGAGGTCGCGGCTGGACAGGTCCGCCTCGATGACGGTGCAGGCCACGGCGTCGGCGGGGTGCTGATCGCACAGCAGTTCAGCTGCGCACGCTGCCGGCGAATCGAACCGGGCGAGCAGCTCGGCGACTCGTTCCGGCTGCGGTGTTGTCCTGGCTGCGGCGCTCGACTCGATGCTCACCGAAGGCCCCTTCCTGCCATGCGCTCCTTTGCCCCGGCATTGCCAGCGGTTATGCTCCGCGCCACACATCATGCCGCGATACCCCCGGAAGGGGTGAACGGATCGTGTACTTGCGCCCGGCTGATGGGGACGCCTTCCGGCAAGCCCTGCGGGTGGTGCGGCAGCGGGCCGACGTGCCGGTCGTCTTCGGCGGGCAGGTCGCGGACGGTTCCGTGCGGCTCTCGGAGTTCGCCGGCGTGCGCACTGCCGCCCTGAAGGGACTTCGCGTGCGCGCCGAAGCCGGGCTCGGCGGCCAGGTCCTGGCATCCCGGCGTCCCGGCGCGGTGCAGGACTACCGGTCTGCCGTGACGATCAGCCACGACTACGACGCGCCGGTGCTCGCGGAAGGAATCAGCTCGGTGGTCGCCGCGCCGGTGACGGTTCGCGGTTCCGTTCGCGGAGTTCTCTACGGTGCCGCGCGCGGTGCGTTCCCGCTCGGTGACCGGGTGCTCGACACCGTGGTCGACGCGACCCGGCACCTGGCCGGTGAGCTCGCCATCCGCGACGAGGTCGACCGGCGGCTGCAACTGCTGGACGTGGTGGAGGCCGACCGCGCGGTGCCTCGCGACAGCATGGCGATCGAAGAGGTCCGCGAGCTGCACGCCGAGTTCCGCGCCATCGCCCAGGGGCTCGACGACGCGGCCCTCCGCGACCGCCTGCACCGGGCGTGCGAGCGGCTGGCCCACCTCACAGCCGCCCGCGACGCTGTCAATGCGCCCTCGCTGGCGCCGCGCGAGCTGGACGTGCTCTCCCAGATCGCGCTGGGATGCAGCAACGCGGAGGCGGCGAGGAGGCTTTCGCTGCGGCCGGAAACAGTCAAGGCCTACCTGCGCAGCGCCATGCGCAAGCTGGACGTCCACACGCGGCACGAGGCGGTCGTCGTCGCCCGGCGCTGGGGCCTGCTGCCTTGACGTCCTGGTTGCGCAGCCGCCGTTCCGGGTACCTCGCACGTGGTGGTGCGGATTCGTGCGGAGGGTTGCGATGTGCCGGTTGTTCGGGTTGTCCGCCGCTCCGAGGCGGGTGCACGCCACGTTCTGGTTGTTGGAAGCGCCCGACAGCCTCGCGCGGCAGAGCCGTCGCGAGCCGGACGGGACGGGGCTCGGCATGTTCACCACCGAAGGCGAACCTGAGGTCGACAAGCGCCCGTTGGCCGCATACGAGGACCGGGCGTTCGCCGAAGAGGCCAAGCACTGCAAGTCGACCACGTTCATCGCGCACATCCGCTACGCCTCCACCGGTGCCGTGGAGCCTCGCAACACCCACCCCTTCGAGCAGCAGGGCCGGTTGTTCGCGCACAACGGAGTGATCGGCGGTCTCCCGGTGCTGGAGGACGAACTCGGCGACTACCGGAAGCTCGTCGCGGGGGACACCGATTCCGAGCGCTTCTTCGCGCTGATCACCAAGCACATCGACGCGAACGGCGGTGCTGTTGGTGCCGGGATCGCCGCCGCCGCGCGATGGGTCGCCGACTCGCTCCCGGTTTATGCGCTGAACCTGGTCCTCACCACGCAGACCGAGATGTGGGCGTTGCGCTATCCGGACACGCACGGGTTGTACGTGCTGGAGCGCGCCGCTGGCGGTCCGCACAGCGACCGGTACCTGGACCAAGCCAGCGCCGCCGGGCGCATCCGCGTCCGCAGCGGTCAGCTGGCCGAGACCCCGGCGGCGGTGGTGGCCAGCGAGCGGATGGACGAGGACGCGGGGTGGCGGGAACTGCGGCCCGGAGAACTGCTGCACGTCGACGACGCCCTAGCGGTCACGCGGCAGCTCGTCGTGGACCACCCGCCGCACCACCAGCTGGCCCTTCTGGATGCGCACGCCGCAGCCTCACAGGCGTGACACCGGCTCGCGCAGGGCGGGTGTCGCGTCGGCGGCGTTGATCGCGGCGTCCGCAGTGGATGCGTACGTGAACCGGTCGGTGACGTCGAGTATCCCCAGCAAGCGGTCGACGATCCGGTTCTGGGAGACCAGCACCAGGTTCGCCTGGCGCATCAGGGCGCGGTGCCCGGCTTCCATCAGCACCACGACCCCGTCGGTGGACAGGAAGGACAGGCCGGAGAGGTCCAGGACGGCGGTTCGGGTGGCGGCCGTCAGGTGCGCGCGGACCGCCTCGGCGAATTGCGGCGCGCTGTTCATGTCCAGGATTCCGGCCGCTTCGATGACGACGGCACCGGGGGCCGGGCGCGTGGTGCGCAGGCTCAGCTTCTCGGCTTCGAGCGCGAGGTCTTCTGCGCTGCGTTCGGTGCGCGGCGCGGGAACTTCGGTCCGGCCGAACTCGGCGAAGGACATGTGCAGCCTCCCCTGTGCTTCGGGATTCGGGCGGTCGGCCACGTCGCGGGAATCCGCGGCAGGCCGTCTCCCACGCTACGGCCGACACCGAGATCACCAGGGAAGATGACATTTCGCGCGCATCACAACACGAAGGGTGCCGAACCTCCGGCGACGCCCCACGACCGGGTGACAGGAGCCGTCGCCCGCGGCCGATGCGGTTACCTCGAACCGCCCGCGACCTGCGGAGCCAGCGCGTCGTTCGCGCTGCTTCCGATGTCCTCGCGCTTGAGGAAGTCCTCCACCTCGAACAGGTTTCCGTCGGCCCGGTCCAGGACGTCGAGCAGCGTCGACAGCTGCGAGACCGCATCGACCTGTTCGGCCAGGAACCAGCGCATGAACTGCTCGCCCAGGTAGTCGCCGTCCTCACGAACCGTCCGGGTCAACGCGGCGACCTCGGCGGTCACCGACCGCTCCTGCGCGACGGCGAGCGCGACGAGCTCCCGCGGCTCGGTGAAGTCGTTGCGCACCGTCGGAACGGCCGGTACCTCCACCTCGATGTTGCTGTCCATCATGTACTGCACGATCCGCAGCGCGTCGTCGCGCTTCTTCGACGAGCGCCGGTAGAAGTGCGTGGCCAGGCGGGGCAGATCCCGCTGGTCGAACCAGACCGCGATCGCCAGGTACTGCTGCGCGGTGCCGAACTCGTTGCCCACCTGTTCTTCCAGGAGGTTCTGGGTGCGCGACGTACGGGGGTCGATCTTCTTCACGCGACTGGTCATGGGCGCCAACGCTAGAACGCACCACGATCGGCTACCCGTCACCCGCCACGATTCGAACCGATCGAGCGATCACCGGCACGACGAGCCACCAGGTTCACCTCCGGGTGCGGCGGGTGGGGGTCGCGGTGGCGGGGTCTTCCGGCCACGGGTGCTTCGGGTAACGACCTCGAAGTTCCGCGCGCACCTGCTGGTACCCGTTGCGCCAGAACGAGCCGAGGTCGGCCGTGACCGCCGCCGGTCGCCCTGCCGGGGACAGCAGGTGCAGCACGACCGGGACCCGGCCGTCGGCGATGCGGGGCACGTCCTGCCAGCCGAAGACCTCCTGCAGCTTCACGGGCAGTGCGGGGCGGTCGTCCCGGTAGTCCACCTTGATGCGGGAGCCGGACGGGACCTCGATCCGATCCGGCGCGAGCTCGTCCAGCCGACCCGCCGCCGACCAGGGGATCAGCCGTCGCAACGCGACGCCCGCCGGAATCCGGAGATCGGCCCGCCGCCGGGCCGCCGAGAGCTCGGGCTCCAACCAATGGTCCACTGCGGACAGAAGCGCTCCGTCGTCGGTGGCGGGCCAGGGATCGCCGAGCGCGGCGTGCAGGAACCCGAGCCGCTGGCGCAGCCGCCGCGCATCTTCGTTCCAGGACAGCAGTTCCGGCCCCTCGGCGCGCAGGCCCGCCAGCAGCGCCTCCCGGACTTCGGTGGGGTCCGGGTCGCGGATCGGCCGCTGGCTCAGGACGATCGCGCCGAGCCGCTCGATCCGGACCGCGCGCACATCGCCGTCGGCCCAGCCGATCTCGTCGCCGGTGGTCACCAGGGCGGGCGCCGCTCTCCGGGCCAGCTCCTCGTCTGCCGGTGCGGCCATGCGGACGGTGCCGTAAGCGCTGCCAGGGGCCCGGTCGGCGACAGCCACGACAAGCCATTCCGAGCCGCGCAACCCGGAGTTGCCGGGCAGCTCCACCGCCGTGCCGGACGCCATCAGGTACACCGCCGAGTCCGCTCCCCGGCGCCGCGCGAGCCGCTCGGGCTGCGCAAGCGCGACGACCAGCGCCGCATTGTCGCGATCGGAGGTTCCGGGGTGCGGCTGCACCGACGCACGCAGCCTACGGACCTCGCGGCGCCACCGATCGCTGCCCGGCGCGCCCCGCCGCAATCGGGAAAGTGCGGTTGTCACGTCGATTTCGTTGGTCAGGGCATCGTTGTCGAGGAGGGCGACGACCTCGGTGGCGATGTCCACACCCGCCAGTTCGCGGCCGTCGAGCAAGGCCCGGGCCAGCCGCGGATGCAGGCCCAGTTCGGCCATCCGGCGGCCCCGGTCGGTCACCGCCCCGGAGGGTTCCAACGCGCCGAGCCCGCGCAGCACCTCCCGGCCCGCCGCAAGCGCACCGGCGGGCGGCTCGTCCCACCACGTCAGCGCCGACCCGTCAGGCGTTCCCCAGCACGCCAGTTCCAGGGCCAGCCGGGTCAGGTCCGCCGTCCGGATCTCCGGTTCTGGGTAGGCGGGCAGCGTGCTGTGCTCGTGCTCCGGCCAGCACCGGTACACCACACCCGGCCCCTGCCGGCCGGCGCGGCCCGCCCGCTGCTCGGCCACCGCCGCCGACACCCGAACCGTGGCCAGCCCGGCCAGGCCGCGCCGGTTGTCCACCCTCGACACCCGGGAAAGGCCCGAATCCACGACGGCGCGCACCCCGGGCACGGTCAGGCTCGATTCCGCGACCGCCGTCGCCAGCACCACCCGGCGCCGCTCCCCCACCCGCAGCGCCGAATCCTGCTGCGCGTGGCTGAGCCGCCCGTGCAGCGGCAGAACGTCCACATCGGACCTATCGAGTTGGCCCGCGACGCGGCGGATTTCGGCGGCCCCGGGCAGGAACGCCAGCACATCGCCGTCCTGCTCGGCCAGCGCGGTGCGCACCGCCCGCGCCACGCAAGACTCGATCCGCTCGCCTCGCGCCGGCGGCAGGTACGCGGTTCGGACCGGGTGCGTCCGCGCGTGCGCCTCCAGCACCGGGGCGGCGCCGAGCAGTTCCGCCGCCCGGCCGGCCGCCACCGTGGCCGAGGTCGCCAGCACCTGGAGATCCGGCCGCAGACCGTCCCGCGCGTCCAGCAGCAACGACAGGAGGAGGTCCGCGTCGAGATGCCGCTCGTGGCATTCGTCGAGCATCACCACGTCGACCCCGGACAATTCGGGGTCGGATTGCAGCCTCCGCACCAGCAGGCCGGAGGTCACCACCTCGACGACCGTTTCCGCGCCACGACGGCGCTCGCCCCGAACCGAGTACCCCACGCGCTGCCCGACCTTCTCGCCGAGCAGGCTCGCCATGCGCTCCGCCGCGGCCCGGGTCGCCAACCGCCGCGGCTCGGCGACCACGACGCGCAGGCCCTGCTCGGCAAGCGCCAACGGGACCAACGTCGTCTTCCCGGTGCCCGGCGGAGCCACCAGCACCGCCGTGCCGTGCTCGGAAAGAGCACGGGTGACGTCGTCGAGCGCGGAACGCACGGGAAGATCCGGGAAGTCGAGCATAACGGCCCCATACTGCCATCCCGGCCAGCCGACGCCCGATGCCCGCTCGTCTCGGCATCGCCGCCGGGGCATCGCGTTGTTCAAGATCGGCGCCGCACCCGGCAAGGGCGATTTCGCGCGAAATCGCCGGGGAGTCGGGGCTTTCGGAGCGCCCCACCGTGCACGTAGGGGCCGACGCCCGCGTCCGTGCTGCCCGCATAAGGGCGGAGGACCACCGGGACCGGGTCGGGGCGGCTGGTCCGGATCCGGCCGCCAGTGCTCGAGGTTCACCATGCCCGGCTCAACCGGCTCCAGCCCGTCGAAGAAGGGGTTGGACTCCGCCGGGGCGCGCCTCTGCCAGGGAATGCCGGCGGCGTCGATCTGCGCGCTCATCCGCGCGCCTTCAGCCGGATCGTCGAGGACCACCTGGGAGACGACCAGGTGGCTGCCGGGCACGTCCACCGGACAGGTCGGCGCGCGTTAGCACGGATCCCGCCGGGACGGCAAATCCCGCCCGGAAAATCCAGATCTTGAAACGATGTCACGTTTGCCGGGCGGCTGCTGCATCGTGGCATCCGAAGGGCGCGCACGCATCGGATTCCCCCGCGCCGACACCGCGAAAGGCCGACATGTCCGAGAACGACAACTCCCCCGAAAACGACGACCTCGGGCTGCCGGAGAAGCCCAAGAAGAAGTGGCGCGGCGTCCTGCTGGGCCTGGCCGCGCTGGTGGTGATCGCCGTCGTCGCAGTCGTCGTGGTGCAGGGCCGCTCGACCGACACCGCGGCCGACCGCACCAAGGTGCGCATCGGCGTCACCGACGCCAGCAAGCCCTACTGGAAGACGTATAAGGAACTCGCCGCGGCTCAGGGCATCGACCTCGAGACGGTCAACTTCAGCGACTACCACCAGGCCAACCCGGCGCTGTCGCAGAAGCAGATCGACGTGAACCTCTTCCAGCACCTGCTCTTCCTCGCCAACTACAACGCGTCCAACGAGGACACCCTGACCCCGATCGCCTCGACCTACGTCGTGCCGCTGAGCCTCTACTCGCAGAAGCACCCCGCCGTCGCCGGCATCCCGCAGGGCGGCTCCGTGGCGATCCCCAACGACCCCACCAACCAGGCTCGGGCGCTGCTGGTGCTGCAGCAGGCCGGGCTGATCAAGCTCAAGGACGGCGGGACCGTGCTGTCCACCCCGGCCGAGATCGACACCGCGGCTTCGAAGGTGAGCGTCACCCCGGTCGACGCCGCGCAGACCGTCGCGTCGCTGCCGTCGGTGGACGCGGCGATCATCAACAACAACTTCGCCCTCGACGCCAAGCTCGACCCCACCAAGGCACTCTTCGGCGACGACCCGAACAGCCCGTCGGCCGCGCCCTACATCAACGTGTTCGTCGTCCGCGCCGAGGACCGGGACAACCCGACCTACCGCGAGCTCGTCGAGATCTACCGGGACGAGCGCGTCTCCGGGCAGGCCCAGGCCGACTCGAAGGGCACGTCGGTGCTGGTCGACCGCCCGCAGGCCGAGCTCGAAGGCATCCTCGCCGACCTGGCGAAGACCGTGCGGACACCCAAGTGAGCACCGCTTCCCCGCTGATCGAGTTCCACGACGTCGGCAAGACCTTCGGATCCGGCGACCGCGCGGTCACCGCGCTGGCGGACATCGACTTGGCCATCGAGCCCGGCGAGGTGTTCGCGATCATCGGCTACTCCGGCGCGGGCAAGAGCACCCTGGTGCGGTTGATCAACGCGCTGGAGCCGGTCACCACCGGCCGGGTCGTCGTCGGCGGCACCGCCATCACCGGCCTGCCCGAGCGGCGGCTGCGCGAGGTCCGGCTCGGCATCGGCATGATCTTCCAGCAGTTCAACCTGCTGCGCTCCCGCACCGTGTTCGGCAACGTCGTCTACCCGCTGAAGGTCGCGGGCTGGGACAAGCAGCGGCGCGAGCAGCGTGTCGCCGAGCTGCTGCGGTTCGTCGGCATCGCCGACAAGGCCTGGCAGTACCCCGATCAGCTCTCCGGCGGGCAGAAGCAGCGGGTCGGCATCGCCAGGGCGCTGGCGACCAACCCGAAGATCCTGCTCGCGGACGAGTCCACCAGCGCGCTGGACCCGGAGACCACCGGGGAGGTGCTGCGGCTGCTCAAGCGGGTCAACAGCGAGTTCGGGGTGACCATCGTGGTCATCACGCACGAGATGGAGGTGGTCCGGGAGATCGCGGACCGGGTCGCGGTGCTCGACGCCGGGCGGATCGTCGAGCAGGGCGACGTGGTGGACGTGTTCTCCGCGCCCAAGACCGCGATCACCCGGCGTTTCGTGGAAACGGTGCTGCACGACCGGCCCAACGGCGAGGACCTGGCGCGGCTGCGGGCCCGGCACGACGGCCGGCTGGTGACCGCGAGCATCCGCGACGACCGGCGGATCGGGGCGGTGCTGTCCAATGCGCTCGGCCGGCACGGGGTGCGGTTCGAGATCGTCCACGGCGGCATCAAGGAGCTCGGCGGCGAGCCGCTGGGCCGCCTGACGCTGGAGCTCAACGGCGCCGCCGACGGCGTGGACGCGCTGATCGCCGAGCTCCGCGAGATCACCGAGGTCGAGGAGCTGGTCGCGTGAACATCGACTGGACGACGATCGGGCCGGTGCTGCTCACCTCGATCGGCGAGACCATCTGGATGGTCATCGCGACGATGCTGATCGGCGGGTTCCTCGGCCTGGCGCTCGGCATCCTGCTCTACACCACGCGCAAGGGCGGGATCCTCGCCAACCGCTTCGTGTTCCTGGTGCTGAACGTGCTGGTGAACATCATCAGGCCGATCCCGTTCATCATCTTCGTGACGGCGATCGGGCCGCTGACGGTCAAGATCGTCGGCACCACGCTGGGCACCACCGCGGCCACGTTCGCGCTGATCGTGGCCGCCACGTTCGGCATCTCCCGGATCGTCGAGCAGAACCTGGTGACCATCGACCCCGGCGTCATCGAAGCGGCCCGTGCGATGGGTGCGAGCCCACTGCGGATCATCGTCGGCCTGCTGGTGCCGGAGGCGCTCGGGCCGCTGATCCTCGGCTACACCTTCGTGTTCGTCGCGGTCGTCGACATGACGGCCGTCGCGGGCGCGATCGGTGGCGGCGGGCTCGGGGACTTCGCCATCACCTACGGCTACCAGCGCTTCGAGTGGGGCATCACCGCGATCGCGGTGCTGATCATCATCGTGCTGGTGCAGGCGGCCCAGTACCTGGGCAACTTGTTGTCCCGCAAGGCACTGCGCAGCTGATGGCACTGGGCTCGTGATCAACCGCGTGGGCGTTCACCCCGGTTCCGTCCGGGGCGAACGCCCACCGGCGCTGGCGAGGCGTCGCTGTCCAGGCGGTCCGCGATGAGGTCCAGCAGCGATTCGACTTCCGCCTGGTCGTAGCCGGCGCCGGCTACGGGCTGCTCGCGGAAGACGACGGCCTGCACATCCTTCGAGGTCAACGTGTCGGTGCCGCGCAGGGTCGCTGCGACACGGTCCAGGAAGTCGTCGACCTGGGCCTCGTCGTAGCCGGGCTTGTTCGCTGTCGAACCGCTCAGCACCACGCTGCCGATCGCCTCCGAGGTGAGCTGGGGCGTCTCCGGATCCACCGGTCGCGGGAAGGCGCGGCCGATCGGGATGCGCTGCGTCGGACGGTCCCCCTGGCGTGGTGTCATGTTCTTGATGATCGTGGAGACCATGACGAGGAAGGCGAAGACGCTGGCCTCCTGGTAACCCGGTTGGCCCGGCCCGGGAGGGTTGAACCGGACGCCCAGCACGTCCTGCGCGGTGAGGGTGTCGGCGCCGCGGAGGGTGGCTTCGACGCGGTCCATGAACGCGTCGACCTCGGCCTTGTCCAGCGCGGACTGCGACGTCGCGTGGCCGTCGAAGACCTCGACGCGTCCCGGTGGCACGAGCTCGGCGGCCCGCTGCACCGGTTCGGGCCGCGGTGCCGCCACAGCCCGGTCGACGCGCCGGACCACAGTCTTCCGCTCGCTCGCCGTGCCGCTCCCCCGCTGCCCGCGGCGCTCGGACTCCCGCACCTCCAGCTTCATCAGGGTCAGCGCGATCTGGTCCAGGAACTCAGCTACCTGGGTCTTCTTGTAGGCCCGCCCAGGTTTGCCCGGGCTGAACCGGGCGGTCAGCACATCGCGTACGGTCACCAGCCGCTTCCCTCGCAGAGTCGCCTCGACGCGTTCGAGGAACTCGTCGACCTCTGCCTCGTCGAAGCCGCGGCTGCGCCGCCACGTCCTGGCGAACGCAACGTTGTGCACGTCGTCGGGGGTGAGCATTCCTCGTGCCTCCAGGGCATGCCGCGTCCACTTCTCGGACGCTTGCCCGGCGTGCCACGCCTGAGCCCCCGACCCGCCCGTTCTGCGCGAACAGCTTGCCCAAGGCCAGGCGCGAGATCAAGCCTTCCGACCACCCCAGAAATGGGGCGTTCGCCCCACGCTGCGCCGCGTGCCCGGCCGACTTCGGACAGTGTGCCCAGCAGGCGCGTCCGAACGGCCCAAGTCCCACCCCGATAGATCATCCACTTAGGGCTGTTGGTCCGGCACGCGCGCGAGAGCCAAGATGGGGGTACCGCACGACATCGGAGGGCACGATGACCGACAACACCGGTGAGCAGCCGAGGATCCAGCGATCGCCCAAGCGGGTGCGGGCCTACCTCCGCGGCCGGCTGGTCGCGGACACCAGGGGTCCGATGCTCGTTTGGGAGCACCCCTACTACCCGACCTACTACCTACCGGCGGAGGACGTCCAGGCGAAGCTGCGCCCGACCGGTGAAACCCGCCACATCGACCGCGTCGGAGACGGTGACGTGCACGACGTGCTGGTCGACGGAACCGTCGCCGAGGGCGCCGCCGTCCGGTTCCCGGACTCCTTCGCGGCACCGGACCTGGTGCGGCTCGAATGGGGCGCGATGGACGAGTGGTTCGAGGAGGACGAGCCCGTGTACGTCCACCCCCGCGACCCGTACAAGCGGGTCGACGTACTGGCCAGCTCGCGGCACGTCACCGTGCGGATCGGCGGCGTCGTCGTGGCCGACTCGCATCGCCCGCACGTCCTGTTCGAGACCGGGCTGCCGCCGCGTTCTTACCTCCCGCTGACCGACGTCCGGATGGACTTGCTGCGGCCGTCGAACCGGCGAACCCAATGCCCGTACAAGGGAACCGCGACGTACTGGAACGCGATTATCGATGGCACCGAACACGCCGACATCGTCTGGACCTACCGCACGCCGCTCCCGGAGAGCCAGAAGATCGCCGGTCTCGCCTGCTTCTACGACGAGCGGGTGGAGATCACCATCGACGGCGAACTCCAGGAGCAGCCGCGCACCCCGTTCTCCTGATCATCCATTGTGGACGGTATTCGGAAAATCGCTTCCACTCCGCGCGGACGGGCTGACAAGATCCACCCATGCCTGCATCCCGTCGCGAACTGCTGCGCTGGCAGTTCAACCTGACCTGGTCGCTGTTCAAACTGCATCTGGAACAGCTGAACCCCCAGGACTTCCTCTGGGAGCCCGCGAAGTGCTGTTGGACGATGCGCCAGGGCGACGGCGTAGCGTGGGTGCCGGACTGGGCCGATACCGAGCCCGCCCCTATCCCGGTCCCGACCATCGGCTGGGTTACCTGGCACATCGGGTGGTGGTGGAGCATGACCATCGACCACGCGCAAGGCCGACCGCCGCGCGACCGGACCGAGGTCGAATGGCCCGGTGCCGGGCAGCCGACGATCGACTGGCTGCGCGGGCTCCGCGCGGACTGGCTGGCGGTGCTCGACGAGCTTACCGACGCCGACCTGGATGCCGCCGCGCCGTTCCCGTGGCAGAACGACCCCGAGATGACCGTGGCCCACATGGTCGGATGGGTCAACGCGGAACTGATGAAGAACGCCGCCGAGATCGGCCAACTCCGGCTGGTACGGGCCGCTTCGTGAGAACCGGCACACGGATCACCGCAGCTGCGGCAGGACCTCCGCCGCCAGGCGTTCGGTCTGCTCGGCGTGGTCGAACATCGAGCTGAGCAGGATCAGCTGCGCGCCTGCGGTTTCTACCTCGCGCAACGCCCGCGCGCAGTCCTCCGGTGTTCCGGCGACCGCTGCGGCCTCGATGGTCGAGGAGCGGCGGCCGTAAAGCCTTTCCAGCGCCGCGTTAATCCGCTCCCGCCCTCGCTCGGGCGATTCGTCGACGGCGACGTAGACGCGTTTGGCGATCGGGAATTCGGCCGCGTCCCGCTCCTGCTCGGCGAGCGCGGCGACGGCGGTCCGGACCTGCTCCGCGAACTGCGCGGTGGGCGATGATCCGGCGCCGAAGAAGCCGTTGCCGTGCCGGACCGCGCGGCGCAGCGCCGCCGGGCTGCTGCCGCCGAACCAGATCGACGGATGCGGTTTCTGGAACGGCTTGGGCTCCATCGCGGCGTCTTCGAGCTGCCAGAAGCGACCGTCGAAGGTCACCCGGGTCCGGGTCCACAGCTGCTTCATCAGCTCCAGGCCCTCGGTGAAGCGGCCGACGAAGCGCTCCGGTTCGACGCCGAACGCGGCGAATATCCGGCCCTTGCCGCCCGTGCCGACGCCGATTTCGAGACGTCCCCGGGACATCTGGTCCAGCGTGCTCAGGCTCTTCGCGAGGTGCACCGGGTTGTGCAGGGTGGTCACCAGCACCGCGCAGCCCAGCCGCAGCCGGTCGGTGCAGGCCGCCGCGAAGGTCATCGTCTCGATCGGGCTCAGCTGCGGCATCGTGCCCAGCACCTGCTCCTGGGTCCACGCGCTTCATGGATGACCGGCCCCGGGCCCGGTCCAGCAGGCGATCGAGCGCTGCGCACTCCCCGCCCCGGCCACGCAACCCGGGCTCGCGGGCTGGTGGACATAGCCATGACCGATGGTAGAGAAGGGGGCCACTCGACGCGCAAATACGAATGCAGGCGGCCCGCCGTGTAGTCCAGGCGCTCGACCTCGGCCGCCGCCTCCGGCGGCAGGTCCCCTTCGACGTAGCGCACGCCGTTCGTGCCGAGGTCGATGGGTGTCGCGGTCTCGCTCACCGATGGGCTCGTCGTTTGGTGTGGACAGTCCGGCTATCACAGCGATCGAGCCACCGCGGCGCGTCCGTTCACCGCCGCATCACGCGTTCGCGCGACGCGTCGGCGCGCTCTTCATCGGTTGCCGTGGCGAGGGTGTCGAATTCGACGAGGAGATGGCGGGGGCCGCGCAGCACCTGATTGGGCCGGTAGGGAGGCGGGTCGGTGACCAGCCGGGGGTTGACCAACCGGCGGGCCAGTTCAGGCAAGGCCACCTGTTCCTCGACCCGGGCCAGCGGGGCGCCGAAGCAGTAGTGGATGCCGCCGCCGAAGCCGAGGTGCTGATTGTCGGTGCGGTCTGGGGCGAAGCGGTCCGGGTCGGCGAAGCGGTGGGGGTCGCGATTTCCGGCGGCCAGCATCAGCGTCAGCGGGGAGCCCTGGGGGATGGTGGGCCCGGCGATGTCGATGTCGGCCAGCGCGCTGCGACCGGTCAGCATCTGCACCGGGGGTTCGTAGCGCAGCAACTCCTCGACCAACGGGGTGATCAGATCGGGTTCGTGCCGCAGCCGGTCGAGCACACCGGGGTGGCGCAGCAGGGTGAGCATGCCGTTGGCGATGAGGTTGACGGTGGTCTCGTGGCCGGCGACCAGCAGCAGAGCGGCGGTACTGAGCACGTCCCCGCGGGACATCGGCGTGTGGGCGCCGGTGTCGGTGAGCAGCCCGGAGATGAGGTCGTGGCCAGGTTGGTGGGCGTGGGCCTCGGCGAGCCCGTCGAGGTACTGCCCCAGTTCCGCGTTCACCTGGGCCTGCCTGCGCTGGCGCTCGGCGAACGCGCCCGTGGACGGATCAGCGGACGCGGTGATCGCGGCGGCCCAGTGGTGGAAGCGCGGCTGGTCCTCACGGAGGACGCCGAGCAGCCGGCAGATCGCGGTCACCGGCAAGGGATAGGCGACGCCGTCGACGACGTCGACGCGGTTCCCGCCGGCGAAGTCGTCGATCAGCCCCGTGGCGACCTCGGCCAGCCAGGGCCGCATCCCGTCGATGCGGGCGCGAGTGCACGGTGGCCCGAACGGGCGGGTGGCCAGCTCGCGCAGCCGGTCGTGATCGGGAGGCTCGAGTTGGATGAAGGGCAGCGGCAGTCCAGGCAGTCCCTCCTCCGGTACGGGTAGGCCGCCAGCCAGCTCAGGGTGGCTGCGGGGATCGGAGCTGGCCCGTGGGTCGTGCAGCAGCGCGACGATCTCGTCGTAGGTGCTGACCACGTAACTGCCGTTGGCCTGCCGCGCCACGGGGGTTCTCCGCAACTCCGCGAACAGCGGGTAGGGGTCGGCCCGGTTGGCGGGGTCAAGGATCTGCTCGAAGATACTGGGCTGCGCCATGACCATTCCTCTCGTCACCGCCACCGACACATGCCGGCGGGCAGGTCAGTGGTGGATCAGCTGCGCGCGGCGCTCGCTGGGATCGTGGCCGGTCACCACCACGGTGGCCTACCGGTCGCGGATCTCTCTGTCGGGCAGCTGGGCCGGTACGGGCTGCTGGTCGGCTGGGTGGAACTCGGGCGGGAACGGTGCGGCGGCCTCGATCAAGCTCTGGTAAAGCTCCAGCCACCTGCCGTGGTTGAACGCGACCGCGGCGGTGATGCGCCCCTGGTAACCGTAGGCGGCCACGAACCGGCGCTCGGCCACCGAGCCCTGGGCGATGACGACCTGATCGGCGAAGGTCGGCACACCCACGGACTTGATGTTGGTGCCGAACTGCGCCGACCAGAACACCGGAGGCGACGCTGGTAGCGCAGCGCAGGGTCGACGCCGTGCTCGCGGTGCAGGTCGGGGGCCACCGCGCCGATCACCCCACCCAGGGCGCCGCCCAGGGGTGTCGGTCCGCGTTCGATCATCGTCACCGGCAGGTCTCTCCCCCGGCATGCCGAGGCGACCTCGCAACCGGTGAACCCCGCGCCGATGACCAGCACTCGCCGGGGCCGCCCGGCCAACCGCTGCTGCAGATCGGCGGCGTCGTCGCGAGTGCGCAGCACGAACACCCCGTCGAGAGCGGCCTCGGCCCGTTCGTCGCTGCGGGGCAGCCCGGTGTGATCCGGCGCAACCCACCCGCCCAGCACCTGTTTCGACAGCGGTGGACGGTCATAGGGCGGATACGGCTCATCGCCGATCATGGTCAGCGAGCCGGTGAAACCCTCCCGACGCAGCGTTGCCGCAGCGGCCAGTCCCGCCAGCGACGCACCCACGATCACGATGCGGCCACTGCGCCGCGGCGATCGTCGGATACCGCTGATCCAGCCATTCGGCGATCTTGTCCGGGTTCTTCTCATAGGCCTCCCGGATAGGCTTCTGCGGGGACAGACCCCCACGACCGCAGGTACTTCCCGATCGTGACCCGCGACAGGCCGATCCCGAACCAGCGTTTCACCAGCACGCCGACCTGCCCGCGCGTCCACACCAGCCCCGGCAACGCCAACTGGTCCGGATACTTGCCCAGCACCGCCCGCCGCACCCGCGCCTGCTGCCGCGCATTCAGCGCCTTCTGCTCACCAGCACGCCGACCACGTTTCCGTGCCGCCAAGGCCCGATTCCCGTTACAGCGGAACCCATTCACCCACCGCGACACCGATCGCAACCAACACCGAACGCCTCTGCCACCTCGACCTGACTCAATCCGGACTCCACAGCGGAAACCATCCTCCGCCGCAGATCCTCTTGCGACGCAGGGGAAAGCCGCCGAGCCTTGACCACAGTCATCTTCACACCATAACCAACACATGCGCTCGCGGTTGAAGCCATTTCAGCGTCATGCGTGTAACGCATACTCAGGGTTGTCGGCCGGGCAGGCAAGAAACTACGGGGGAACGTTTGGTCGCCGGCCGGTTACCTCCCTCTACCACAGCGTGGCCACAGTCCAAGTGGGCTGCACCCCCAGCGATGAGCCCGGCCTACACGACGAGGGCACAGTTCTAGCGCTAGTACATCCGCTGCGGACGCCGGGCCTCCAAGGCCGCGAACTGGGAAGGCCCGATCTGTCGCAGCTGTCGCACAGGGACGGTACCGGTTGCCACAGCGCCAACTTCGCGTGTCCATTGCCCATTCCCCTTGACTCCGGCGTCATTTCTGACAAAGACTCGACGATGCAGGCGGTCACAGGGGCCGATCGCCCAACTCGACCAGAGCAACGCCCATGAACCCGAGTGCTCATGGGCGTGCGGATGCCGGGCGGCATAGTGGAGCAGCCGGGATACTCGTTTCGACAAGCGGAGCGCGGCGGTTACACGGCTTGCCGGACCCGGGACTGAAAGTCGGCCGAAGCGCGGCCAACGGGAACCTCAGCAGAGCACGACCTGACACATACCGGCCCGCGACAGTCCGACCGGGCCGCCGACCAGCACAGCGAGCCCGGCGGATTGCGCCCACACGCTGCGGGTATCGGCGGACTCCTTACCTTCGCCTGCGGAAATACACAACCGCGCCTAATCGGCTGCTGGCTCATACCGCCACAAGGAGGTATGCATCGTGCACGACGCGGCCGTGGCGACAGTTCGCGTGGCCCTCCACGACACGGACGACCTCACCCGTGTCGGCCTGGCCAGCTGCATAAACCAGGACCGGCGACTCTCGCTGACCGAAACGGCCGACGCCGACGTCGTCGTTCTTGTCCAGGAAACCACTGGCTCATACATAATGGAGACTTTGCGCAGTTTGTCCTCCGGAGCCGCCAAGCACTTCCTGCTCATCGTGGACGGCGACTGGCGACCCTACATCTCCACCGCTGTGCAGCACGGCGTCCGCGCCATACTCTGGCGCGCCCGCTTCTCCCACACATCCTTCCTGCACACCATCCACGCAGTCAGCAACGGCGGCGGAGTCCTCCCTCCATCACTACAAGGCACGCTTTTGGACGAACACCAGCGCGTCCAACGCGACGTGCTCGCTCCCCTCGACCTGACCATGTGCGGACTCACCACCCGTGAGGTCGACGTCCTCCAGCTGATCGCCGAGGGCTTCGATCTCAAGGAGATCGCACAGAAACTGGCCTATTCCGAACGCACCATCAAGAACATCCTCTACCAGGTCATGGCGCGTTACGGGCTGCGCAACCGCGTACACGCCGTTTCCTTGGCGATTCGCTCGGGGCTCATCTGAACCCGCACCGCCCGATGCCCCGCAACCGGCCCCTCCCGAACCACGAGGCGGGTGCCCAGGAATGCGGGTCAGGGGCGTCCTGACGGCACCCGAAATCACCCTGTCCTTGACGTCAACGTTCAGGAGCCGACAGAGCGCAGTTCGCGTCTCCTACACCAACGGCAGCGGCTTCGAGCCGATGCAACGCATAACCCACCACTATGTCATCCGAGCCCGAGGCTTGATCCAGTGGTGCTGTCGCCACCCACAAAAACCCCCAAAGTCAAGCCAGGCGGCGTTGTTGCGGGATGATCGGGAAGATCCGCGCCGGGCTCGCACCGCGGAATACCAGAGGAGATCGGGCATGTCGAAAAGTGGCGGCTGGCTCTGGAGATCCTCGATGAACTGACCGAGCAGGCACTGGCACCGCCTAGCGTGGTCGCTGATGCCGGTTATGGCCAGACCGCCGCGTTCCGGCACGGCCTGACCACTCGTGGCATGGACTACGCCGTGGCCGTCCGGGCCGACGAGAACGCTCACCCGGCCGGCTTACGCAGCGTGTTGAACTAGGCGCGTGGATCGGGCTGGGGGTAGGGCCTGACTGGTCATTGCGCGAGGTCGTCGAGTTCGGCGAGGGCGTGTGGCAGTGCGTGGTGGAGCTTTTCGATGTCGGGCAGTGCTGTTCGGTTGGCAAGGAGCCCGATGTGGACGTTGTCACGGTAGGGACAGGCGGCGATGGACAGCGCGTGCCCGGCTGGCAGCGGCACCAGGGGGTAGAGCTGGTGCAGGCGGGCGCCGTCCAGGGAGACCTCCATGTCGGGCAGGGGCACGTTGGTGATCACGGTGTCGAATAGCAGGTGGGCGGCGTGTGCGGCGATCGGAGTGAGGAACTGCTGCAGCAGCGGTGGCAGTTGGGAGGCCAGCACGGGCAGTGCACCGGCGCCGCAGGTGGGCCCGTTGGACTTGTTGCGGCGCATGGAGCTTTGGATCAGTGCGAGCCTGGCGGAAGGGTCGGGCTCATGGACGGGTAGGTCGCAGAGGTAGGCGGAGAGCTGGTTGTTGCCCGAGTCGTTGGCCTGGCGGTGTTGGGCGGGAATGAGCGCGCGCAGGTCGAGCTCATCGACCGGGTGTCCCCGGCTGGCCAGCCACTGCCGCAGCGCTCCTGTGACAACGGTGAGCACGATATCGTTCGTGGTGCCGCCGTAGCGACGCTTGATGCGGCGAAGATCTGCTCGGGGCAAGGTGAGCATGTCGACGCGCTTGGCGACGGTGTGCGGCGCCGCCAAGGGTGAGCGGTGGGCCGGCCGAAGGTGGCCGAGCACGGACGTGGCGATCTCGACCGTCTCAGGCCGACGCAACACCTGCAGGAAGTCGCATGCGGCAGAGAGAGTCTCGTCGAACATCTGGCGCGCTTTCCCCGGGTTGCTCAGCATTGAGGCAGCGGAGCCGAGGTTACTCGGCGGGCTCGTGTGCTCGGGCGGGGTGTCCTCCGGGGTGAAGCCGTCCAGCAGGCCGAGGCCGAGCTCGACGGCACTCGCGCCATCGGCCAGCGCGTGGTGGAGCTTGACGAACACAGCAAAGCGGCCGCCCTCTAGACCCGTGATCACGTGGACTTCCCACAGCGGTCGGGAAACATCCAGCGGAGAACTCATGAGTTCGGAGACCAGCGTTTCCAACTCGGACTCCCCGCCCGGGTAGGGCAGGTGGTGCGCGACTACGTGGTTTTCCGCGTCGAAGCCGGGCTGGGGTTCCCAGTGGGCGTGGCCGGGTACCAGCCATGATTTGTTGACGCGCAGCCGCAGGCGAGGTTGACGTGAGGCCCGGTCGGCGATCAGCTCTACCAGCCGTGCTCCCTCGACCGGCCGACCAGGTCCGAAGACCGCGACGCCGCCAAGGTGCATAGGCGTGAGCTCCCGCTCCAGGCACAGGAACACCATGTCCAACGCGCTGATAGTCTGCCTCGCCATTCCCTACCCCACACCGTGATCGTTTCTGCCGTTGCGACCTGTCAAACAGTGCTCGTTGCTGCTCTGAGCCCGCTACCGGAGGACACTTTCGTGGGAGTCCGCACATGATCCTGGGATCGTCACTCAGATGGGTGTGTCGGAAAGTGGTCGCGAGCAACCTCGTTGTGAAACTCCCGTGTTGGCCGACAGAGGCTCATCCCGCAGTCGTCGTTGTAGCCAGGGCGATCTCGTCGTACATCCCCGATGCTGACGCAGCCGTCATGCGGTAGCCCTACACGATCTCGCGCTGGTCTCCTCGGTGCTCCGCAAGATCGTGGCCTGACGAGCTCGCACTTCCCGTGGCTAGTCTCGCTCGACATGGACCCTGGACGGACTGCAGGACTGTGGCCCGTTGATGGCGGCTTCGATCACGGCGATTTCCACGGCGGATGGGCGCTGTCAATGAGCCGTTGATCTTCGCCGACGGCCGCAGGCCTTCGGGGACCGCGCCTGCGCAGGTTCGTCGTTCCAGCGTGTCGCACAGAGCGTCCATACTGATCGCTGCCACCCCGGGCGGCAGGTCGCGCTGTGCCGGCAGGCGGCCGACTCGACCTCCTGGCAGCCGCTCGCCCGGATCCCCGTTCCGCACACGAGTGCCGCACTCGACGACGTGTCATGGCACGGGACGCACACCGCTGCGCGCATCGTTGACCTCCGTGACCGCCGAAGTGTTGCGGAGGTGGCTTCGTGGGCGCGGTGGCCAGCCCTGATGAACCGCGCTGTTCCCGGCTCGCGGCGGTCATGTCGGTGTGAGATAACTGCGGTTGGGTGGTGGGCGAGGCCAAGCGGGGCAAGAGCACGATCATCGGCGCCCTGCTGGGCCGAGATGTCCCGACCGTCGGCTCACTTCGCTAACCGCGCTGGCGACGTAGGCCATGGTGGGCTACACCACGCGGTCGTACACCTCGCCGACGGGCGAGCCGACGCCGCTGTCGACGCTCGGGGAGTACGTCACCGAAAAGGGGGAACCTCGACAACCGGCGCGGCATCTCCCGCGTCGCGGTCCGTATGGATGCGCCCTCACTGGCCGCCGAAAACCTCGGCAGCGGCGGCGAGTCTGAGCGGAAAACCCGCCGGGTGCAGTTCACCGCTCATGCGGAGGTACTCACCTTCGTGCTCGACAAGCTGGCGTCCTTCGAACACGGCGGCGGCGTCGAGTCGTACCTGACTCCTGGTGACCTTCGCCGAGCCCGGCCGACCAGAGGGGGTGACATCAATGATCCTGCGTTCAGTGGCAAGTCTTTCTGTCACCGGTGTCGGTGTCGTGATCGGCACTTCGCTAGCAGTAGCTGATCAACTTGGAACCGCGGTTCAAGCGGCCGGAGGGGCCGTGAAATCCGCGTCAGGCGCAGCGGCACCGGCAGCTCGAGCGAGAGACGTCGTGCGTGACGCGACCGTGCCACGCACACACCCAGCAGTTTGGCACCGGGACGGGTGGGTGCACGTTCCCCTCGCCACACGCGGCACGGACGGTGGGGAGGTACCGAAGCGCGAAGTTGAGGCGATAGCACAAAAACTTGCCGGCCATTCGAATGTGCGCTTGGCGTACTGGAACCCTGGCTTGCAACGCCTGGTAGTTCAGTGCGTCGACGACGCGGCCACGGACCAGGCCGTTGACACCATCGCCGCAGCTGCGAAACAAAGCGGCTTGACCATGCGGGAGCAAGACGGCACCCGGCCGGCACACCCGGGAGATCTCAGTGATGTCCGGATCGCCGCCATGACAGTCGCGCTCAACACCGTTGGAGTGACCACCGCGGTGGTAGGTCGGATGCTTCTGCTACCGCCGCTACCCCGCTGGGTCAAAGCCGCAAACGTGCTGCTGCGAGAGCATCCGGTGGCGCGCAGAACGCTGCGTCGAGCAGCGGGGCGGCGTGGTTCGGAGATCCTGAGAGCCACCGTCCATGCCGCAGTGAACGGCCTCGGTCAGGAGCCCGTGACACTGCTGTTGGATACGGTGTTGCGGGCGAATCAGTTGGCCGAGGCGGCGAATCGGGTGGCTGCTTTTCACGCCATGCACGATGAGCTCTGTGCCCCATCGCGGGGCAGTGCTCCGGCACCACCACGGCGGCAACGGCCATCGCGAGAGTCGGCATCGGAGATCTACAGCAGAACGATAGTCAACGCCGGACTGCTCGCGGCTGCGGCCAGCTGGGCGGTGGCGCCCAACATCAGCGTGGCAGCCCAGACGGTGTCGGCAAGCTCGCCCCGGGCGGCCCGATTCGGGCCGAGCGCGTTCCAAGCAGAGCTGGGCCGGTGTCTGGCCCAGGAGGGTGTGCTGGTGCGCGCCCCTGAGCGGATGCGGTTGCTGGCCACGGTCGACACCGTGGTGCTGCATCCGAGCGCCCTATCTGGAAAACGTCGCGTCGTGTGGGATGTCCAGCCCACCGCCGATGGATGGAGCCGGCAACGGCTGTGGCAGGCGGCGAGCGCCGTGCTGTCGCCTGTCGAATCGTCGGGCTCCTCCTCAAAGGCGCGGATGCGACTGTCCCGCCTGCCCGATCTTGCGGAGACGGACTGGGTCACGGCGACAATCGACGGGACGACAGCGGGCCGGGTGTTGGTCAGCTGGGAACTCGATCCGCTCGCTGACGCTGTGCTGCGCGCTGCGCACCAGGCGAACCTGCGGGTGGTGCTGGCGGGAGACCCGGGCCGTCCGGAACTGGCGGCACTGATCGATGAGGCCACCAGCCACTCTCTGGCCGAAACGGTGCACCACCTTCAGGACGACCACCACGTGGTGCTCGCTATCGCCTGCCCGACCGCGCACAACTCCGGTGCGAAGGCCCCATCGGATGTGGTCCAGGGACTGGCGAACAGCGACATCGCGCTCGCCATCGCACACGACGACGGCTTGGTCGCCTGGGACGCGGACCTGCTCGCCAGCAACGGATTGCCCGGCGTGTGGCGGATTTTGACCGCGCTTCCCGAAGCCCGGCACACCGAGATCTCCGCCACGAGGTTGGCCAAAGCAAGCGCCGCAGTCGCCGGACTCCTACTGCTCACCGGCCCTACCGGCGGTCTGCTCTGGCGGCGTCTCACACTGGGACTCGCGATCAGCCCAGTCAATCTCGCCGCCGCCAGTGCCCTGGTTATCGGCTGGCTAGCCGCGCGGCGAGTCGCCTCACAAGCCCGTCCCACAACAACGACCGCAAGCCCTAACGAGCTAACTACCACAGTGGACAGTGACATGTGGACCTCAACTGACGAGTGACTGCTACGGCGTGGGCGGTCTCTGATCAGCCTGCGAGACCGGCGATGCGGTAGTCCCCGGTTGTTCACTCATCGGCTACGAACTCGGAGAATACAATGCGAGCGACCAACAGATCCGCATGAATCGCACAGACAACAAGAACACAACGACGAGCAAGCCCCTCCCAGTGGCACAGCAACTGGTCAGCTCATCGTCAACCTGCTCTGGCAACTCATCGAAGCGATACTCACCGCTGACAAAACGGCAGGTCATGCGCCCGCCTGGACGGTCGCAGGATACCCGCGATCACGTCCTCGCCTGAAAGACGGCCACCACACCAACGTCAGGCGATGTTCACACCGCCGCGGATGCCACAGTCATGTCACCGTCGTGGGACCTCATACGCAACACAGCCCCTGCCGGCGACGACCACCGGAGGGGCTGTGACCTGCATAAACTGCGCCTGGCGCACGCAGTGAAACCGCGTGCACAAGTCCACCTGATCTGAGCGCCATCGACGCACCAGCGGCTCATTCGCACCGGGACCATTCGGCGACCGGACTACTCCGAGGCCGTACCGCCGGCACGCTGTGCGACCGCAACCCCCACACCGATCGCCGCCGCCACCGGCCACTCGATCATCGACAACGCAGCCAGCACTCCCAGACCACCATAGAAGGCCATCATCTGACCGGACGGCAGATAGCCCCGAACCGTCTCCGCCGCACCAGTAAGATCATCGCGGGTCGGAATGTAGTGATCGGGGCGGTGGAACTCCGCCGTCACACCGGGAAGGTTCACCGTCGTCCCGCCAGCATCTGATGGCGTCATCTCCGCGCCCGCTGGTTTCCGCTGCTTGGTAGCCATGATTCGCTCCTCCCTAGGGCAGCCTCATGCGACATGGTCAGCCCCGCACGGCATCGAACTGGCCCGAACCGGACCAGACGAACAGCACGATGTTACGCCTGGATACGACGAAACGCCCCACGCCGAGTTGTTGGGGTCTTGGACTCGCTGCCACAACAGCCTCCTTCAGGCGCGGTGTTGCAACAACATTGATGCGCGCGGTGTCAACGCCTGGGCAGCGCCGACAAGCCCGAATGCCGGGCTGTGCATCACGCGCTGGCCGACGTGACTGCCCCGGACGCCCGGCGATTGTGCGTTGTAGGGCCGGGCTGGTGGTGCGTATCAGGTAGCAGCGAACGGACATCATGCCGCGTTTAGGTGACACTGCTTGCGTTCACGGCCAGCGACGCACGTGAAGCCGTAGGTGGCCAGTGTGTTCGCCCGCACGTGTTCGCTTGTTGGTGTTCCGCTCGGACGAGGTCCACAAACAGCTACATCCTGGTTCCCCTATCTCGTCCGTTGTGGATTGTTTTCACTTGAACGGGGTGCATGCCTGCATTCGAGTCTTCAATGGACCTTCACGGAAGTAGTCTCGAGGTTTACTCGTTGCCAAATCTGATAGGAGCGTCGTGGCTGCTAGAACCCAGAACGCGAAGTCTGAAGCTGGAACCTCCGGTGGGTCCCGTGGCGACCGCTCACAGAGCGCATCGGGGAAGACCAGTCGCCCGCAGGCTGCGACCGTGAAGCTGCCGTTCGTGACAGCGGAGTTTCGTCGTCCGGAAATGCACATTCCTGGGCAGGAGAATGTCGCAGGCGTGGTCAACACCGTGCGGAAGAACCTTCCCCCACCCGGGCAGCTGGCCTATTACGGCGTTCTGGGGGCACTGGCGGCATTGTCGCTGATCGAATGGCCGGTGGCGGCCGCGATCGGTGTCGGTACGGTGGTCGCGCAGCGGGCCAGTGAGGGAACCTCGGGTTCAGCACCGGCGAGGTCCGGGGCTCGCTCGGACCGCACCAGCGCGTGACCGCGCTTGGTGGGTTGAGAGCTCTGGCGTCGCACCTCGCGGCGCCGGCGGTGGTCGTCGCGCGCGGCGTCTTGGGTGGCGGCGATAGTCGGCGGGCGTGGGCCGCGGACGGTCGCGCGCACATCGAGGTGCGGGGCGTGCACGAGCCGGGGTCCGAATCGGCGGCCGAGCAAATCACCGATCGGCTCACGCAGCTGCCCGGTGTGCGGTGGGCCGAGGTCAACGCGGCGCTGGGCCGAGTGATCATCGGGCACGCCCCGGAGGCGGTCGAGCTCGCTGAATTGGTCAGCGCGGTGGAAGAAGCCGAGCAGGCCAGCGGTATGGGCGAGCGTCCTCGCCGCGAGGCTGGCACGGTGCGGCCGGGCGATGTCGCCAGGGTGTTCGGCAACACGGTGGTGATGGGGGCGAACCTGGCGGGCTTGGGTTATGCCGTGGCGGCCCGCTGGCTGCCGGTACCCGCCGTGCCGCCGTCCATTCCGGCGTTGGTCTCCACCGCTGACTCCGTGCAGAAGATCCGGGGTGCCGTCCAGGCTCGGGTGGGCTGGACGGCCACGGATCTGCTGTTCGGTCTCGGGGGCGCCGCAGCGAATGCCTTGGCGCAGCGGCCGACGACCTTGCTGGCAGACGCCACGCATCGGTTCTGCTTGGTGCGGGAGTCCCAGGCGGTGCAGCGAAGCTGGGCGCGGCGGGAAGCGGAGTTCGGGGACCGCCCCGAGTTCCACCGGTGCGAGCCTGTCGACGTGGGCTCCCGCCCGGCACCCCTGCCCAATGGACCGATCGAGCGGGTGGCGAACACCTCGGCGGTGGCCGGGCCCGCAGCCTTCCTGGGAACCCTGGCAGTGACACGGAGTCTGCAGCGGGCACAGGGCTTTCTGGTCGCGGGAGTGCCGCGAGCGGCCGGGCTGGGCCGGGATGCGTTCGCAGCACAGCTCGGGATCGCGGTCTCCGAGCGTCATGCGCTGGTGCTCGATCCACGAATCCTTCGCAGATTGGACCGGATCGACACGGTCGTGATCGACGCGGGCGCCGTGCAGACCGGAACTCAGCGTGTGTGCGACGTGATTCCGCTCAACGGTGAGGTCGACATCGCGAGGTTGTGGGAGCGGGCGCACGCCTTGGTCGGTGTGGTGGTGCACGCGGACGCGAAACGCGACGGCTGGGCGCTGTCACAACTGGGCGACGCAGATCTGTCGCACGTGGAGCGGGAAGGCGCGTTCCGGCAGGCGGCCGGTCCGGGGGTGCACACCTGCGCGCTGAACCGGGATGGGCACCCGGTTGCCATCGTCGAGGTCGAGGAGGAACTGGCGTCCCTGACCGACGAGCTTCTCACCGCGGCCCGTGAGGTGGGCTCGGTTGTGCTCGCTGGAGCAGACCCACGGCTTGCGGGGCAATTCGATGTCGATCGCATCGCGCCTGCCGGCACGGGCCTCGCGACGCTCGTGCGGGAGTTGCAGGCCGACGGCCACGGCGTCGCCGTGGTCTCGAGGCGTAGTCGTGCGGGCCTGGCCGCCGCCGATCTCGGAATCGGCGTCACCGGCCACGGGCCGCCCCCGTGGGGCGCGCACCTGATCACTGGTCCCGGCTTGGGCGAGGCGTGCGCCCTGCTGCGGTTGATCCCCACCGCGCGCACCGTCAGCCGACGCAGTGCCCAACTCGCCGTCATCGGCTCGGCCAGCGGCGCCGTGCTGGCCGCGCTCGGGCCTGCCGCGGGAAGCCAGGCCCGCGCGGCGGTGCCCGTGTCCACCTGTGCGCTCCTGGCCCTCGGCGCCGGTGCGTATTGGGGCATGCAAGCGGGGCGACGCCCGGTACCGTCCGACACCGCCCGCACGCCCTGGCACGCCATGTCTCCGTCCACGGTGCTGGAACTGCTCGGCAGCTCACCGAACGGCCTGACCGACGACGATGCGCAGCAGCGCGCACTCGAACGCCAGGACCACTCACAGCCGGGCCGGACCAGCCTGATGCTCGCGAGCCTGGACGAGTTGGCGAGCCCGCTGACACCCGCGTTGGCCGGTGGGGCGGGGATCTCCGCCAGCATCGGAGCGACCGCCGACGCGATCATCATCAGTGGCGTGCTGGGGTTGAACGCGCTGATCGGCGGCGTGCAACGGGTCAGCGCCGACCGCGCCTTGCGCAAACTCCTGGATGCCACCGCTATCCCGGTCGCATTGCGCCGCAAGGACAAACGCACCCGCGTGCCCGCCGACGAACTCGTACCCGGCGACGTCATCGACCTGGTGGCAGGCGACGCCGTCCCCGCGGATTGCCGCCTGCTGGAAGCCGACGGGGTCGAGGTCGACGAGTCCAGCCTGACCGGCGAATCCCAGCTCGTGGCCAAGACCACCGCCACCACACCCGCGGCCGCGGTGGCCGACCGGCACTGCATGCTCTACCAGGGCACCGCGATCGCAGCCGGACGCGCCGTCGCAGTCGTCGTCGCCACCGCAGAAGCCACCGAAGCCGGCAGCGCGGCAGGCACCGACGACGCCCCGGACCGTCCCGGCGGGGTGGCGGCGCGCTTGCGGACCCTGACCAAGGTCACCGTACCGATCTCGATCGGCGCCGGAGGCCTGCTGCTGGTCGCGGACCTGATCCGGCGTCAGCCCATCGGCGCGGCCCTGGGCCGAGCGGTGAGCCTGGCCGTCGCAGCAGTACCGGAGGGCCTGCCCTTCGTCGCCACCGTCGCCGAGCTGGCCGCAGCCCGGCGACTGTCGAAACGCGGTGCCCTCGTGCACAATTCCTCGACGATCGAGGCACTGGGCCGAGCGGACGTGCTGTGCTTCGACAAAACCGGCACCCTCACCGAAGGACGCATCGCCCTGCGCGGGGTATCCGATGGATCCACCACCCGCGACATCGCAAATCTATCCACAGTGGACAGAAAGATCCTCGCCGCCGCACTGCGCGCCAGCCCGGCAGCACAAGACGGTGAAATCCTGCCGCACCCCACCGACCGCGCAGTCGTCAACGGGGCCCGCGACCTCTGCGTACAGCCCAGCGAAGGCACCGCAGGCTGGCAGCTCGTCGAAGAACTCCCCTTCGAACCCTCGAGGGGCTACCACATGGTGCTCGGACGAGTCGGCAGCGACCACCTGCTGAGCATCAAAGGCGCCCCGGAGGTCGTGCTCGCCCAGTGCACCCACTGGCGCCGCGACGACGTGGACCTAGCCTTCGACGACGACGCACGCCTTGGTGTGGAGAAGGAATTCGACCGGTTGGCCCGCCAGGGATACCGCGTGCTGGCCGTCGCCGAACGGCCCGCCACCGGCCGCCGCGACCTCGACGACTCCCGCCTGCGCAACCTCCGCCTAACGGGCCTGATCGCCCTGGCCGACCCGGTCCGCCCCACCGCAGCCGCCGCAGTGGACCAACTGCAGCAAGCAGGCGTACAGATCATCATGATCACCGGCGACCACCCCAGCACCGCCGAAGCCATCGCCGCCGAACTCGGCATCCTCAACGACCACCAGGTCATGACCGGCACCGAACTCGACGCCCTCGACGACGACGAACTGGCCGCCAAGGCCGCCAACATCGCGGTTTTCGCCCGCACCACCCCAGCACACAAGGCACGTGTCGTCCAAGCACTGCAGCGCACCGACCGCGTCGTCGCCGTCACCGGCGACGGCGCAAACGACGCACCCGCGATCAGAATCGCCGACATCGGCATCGCGCTCGGCGAACGCGCCACACCCGCCGCCCGGGAAGCCGCCGACGTCGTGGTCACCGACGACCGCATCGAAACGATCGTGGACGCCATCGTCGAAGGACGCGCCATGTGGGCCTCGGTGCGCGACTCCCTGGCCCTGCTGCTGGGCGGCAACCTCGGCGAAATCCTCTACATCGTCGCCACCGGCCTGCTCACCCCCGGCGGCTCGATGAACGCCCGCCAAATGCTGCTGGTCAACCTCCTCACCGACGTCATCCCGGCCATGGCGATCGCAGTACGCCCCCCACCGGAAATCACGCCCGAGATGCTCCTGGAGGAAGGGCCCGACGCCTCCCTCGGCGCCGCACTGCACCGCGACATCTACCGGCGCGGCATCATCACCGCCGCATCCGCGTTCACCGCCTGGGTCCTCGGCCGCGCCACCGGAACCCGCCGACACGCCGACACCGTCGCGCTCGTCGCACTCGTCGGCGCCCAACTCGGCCAGACCCTGGTCATCCGCGGACGCACCCCACTGGTCGTGGCCGGTGCGCTCGCGTCCATGGCGGCACTGGCCGCCATCGTGCAAACCCCCGGCCTCAGCCACTTCTTCGGCTCCACACCCCTACTGCCCCACGGCTGGGCCATCGCCCTGGGCTGCACCATCGCCGCCAGCGCCGCCGGCCTCGTCCTCCAGCCGCGGACACGCAGCCAGCAGGCCATGCGGTCAGAATCCGACAACATCGTCGAGACCGTGGCCGATCACCACCACGCCGACCCGGAAACCACAACCCACGATCACGATGGCTGCGAAGATCGAGCGCTTTGCCTCACACGTGGGCGAACGCCGGTCCGGGCCGACCGCACGCAACCGGACCAACACGACCGCCCCACCAGCCGAGACGATGCCAACGGGCAGCCGCCGGAGCGGGTGCCGTCCCTTGTCCTCGGGGAAGATACGCCGGAACGGTCTTGACCATGCGCCCAGCCACGGCTGAAGCAGCGCAGTCGAATCGTTGGCGAGAGGACACCGCCACAACTGAAGACCCGACAGCCGTCGATCTTGCCCTCGCGCCCCCTATCCCGGTCCGGGTAGGCACTCGCAGGAAATCCGCTCGCGTGCTATTGCCGGGTTCGCAGTCTTTCCTGCGCGCGTCGGCGTATGAGGATCGACAGGAAGTCCCCTATGGTGGCTTGCGGTACCAGCTCGGCGGCGGCGGTGTTGATCGCGTGCAAGATCTGTCCGGGCTGTGCGTCGGGGAACTGGCCGGACAGTTCTTCTCGTACCAGGTCCAGTTCTCGTTGAAGCCGCGCGTGATCGATCCCCATCATGGGTTCACCGCCCGTCGGCTGGAGGCAGGCGCTGTCGCCGCTGGCGAGTCGTCCACCGTTCTCGGCGCTCCCACGTCTTGCCCGCTCGAAGTTGTCCCGAGTCGGGCCCGACGACGGCTGCGGTGAAGGGATCTTGGCGCTCACACATGGCGGTTCACCATTGTTGGAGCAGGAGGCTGATGGCGGTGGCGGCGGTCGTTGCGCCCGCGGCGATCATCCAGCCGTGCGGGAGTAGCGGGCTGGACCCGAAGAATTGGCTCAGCCCGGGCGTCTGGACGACGGCGGCCAGTGCCACGAACGAGACAAGCGCACACCCCACGACCAGTGGTGTCCGTCCGCGCACGACCAGGGTCTGTCCGAGCTGGGCGCCGACCAGCGCCACGAGTGCGACCGTGTTGGCCTGGCGCAGGGTCCCGGTCGCCCTGCCCAGGATCCACGCACAGATGGCGGCCCCGGCGGTGACCGCGGCGCGGCGGTAGATGTCGTGGGTCAACGCGGCGCCCAGCGAGGCTTCGGGGCCCTCGGCCAGCAGCATCTCGGCGGTGATCGTCGGTGGTGGTCGCACCGCGATCGCCATCGCCGGGAGGATGTCGGTGAGCAGGTTGACCAGCAGCAGCTGCCGGGCGTTGAGGCTGCCCCCGCCGTTGATCAGACCGGTGACGACGGTGAAGCCGATCTCGCCGAGGTTGCCGCCGAGCAGGAGGGCCAGCGAGTCGCGCACCGATGCCCACATGGCGCGGCCTTCCACGATGGCATCGACGATGGTCTCGATGCGGTCGTCGGTGACCACGAGGTCGGCGGCCTCGCGCGCCGCGGGGGTTGCGCGCTCCCCCAGCGCGATGCCGATGTCGGCCAACCGGATCGCCGGGGCGTCGTTGGCGCCGTCCCCGGTCACCGCGACCACACGGTCGTTGCGCTGCAGGGCGTCGACGATGCGCGCCTTCTGCGCCGGGCTGACCCTCGCGAACACCGCGACGGTGGGCACTTCCGCCGCCAGTTGGTCGTCGTCGAGGGTGTCCAGTTCGGTGCCGGTCATGACGCGGCGCTCGTTGAGCGCGTTGAGTTCGGCGGCGATCGCCTCGGCGGTGCTGGGGTGATCGCCGGTGACCATCACAACCTCGACACCTGCCTGCTGGAGCTGCGCGACCGCGGCAGCCGCGGTGGGCCGTACCGGGTCGGCCAGCGCGACGAATCCGATCAGCCGCAGATCCCGGATCCGGGACTCGTCGAGATCACTACGGTCCGAGGCGGCCCGCTCAGCGACAGCCAGCACTCGGTAGCCCTGCCGGGCGAGGTTTTCGGCAACGCGCTCCACACCTCGACCAGCGGTGCCCTCCATCGGCACGTCGCCGTCTGGTCTGCGCCACCGGGTGCACTGGGCCAGCACGATCTCCGGGGCACCTTTCACACTCAGCAGATTGCCGTCGCTCCAGGTGCCGAGCACCGCGTGGTAGCCGCGGGAGGGCTCGAAGGGCATCTCGTCGATCGGTACCCAGCCCTCCTTGCCTTCGGCCGGGTGCACTCCCGCGCCGCGCGCGCCATCGACGACCGCGCGATCGGTGGGATGCGGGAGCAGTTCTCCGTTCTCCACCAACGGACTTGCCCGCAAGGCACCCGCGAGCACTCGGCGTTGCACTGTGGATATGTCTTCGAGCCACCGGCTCGACGCGCCGTCGGATACCCGCCGCAGCGCGATGCGCCCTTCGGTGAGGGTGCCGGTCTTGTCGAAGCACAACACCTGCGCCCGGCCCAGAGCCTCGATCGTCGCGGAGTTACGCACCAATGCCCCGCGTTTCGACAGCCGCCGGGCCGCCGCGAGCTCGGCGACGGTGGCAACGAACGGCAATCCCTCGGGAACGGCCGCCACCGCCAGGCTCACCGCCCGCCCCAGCGATGTCCCCAATGGACGCCCGCGCAGTATGTCCGTGACGAGCAGAATCCCACCTGCTCCCAGGCAGATCGGAATCGTCACCTTGGCCAGCGTCTGCAGGCGCGCCGCGACACCATCGGCACCTCGCCGGGCGTCGGACCCGATCGCGCTGCCGGCCTCGGTGTTCGCGCCGGTCGCGACCACGACACCCACCGCCCGCCCGGCGGCGACCGCGGTGCCGCGGTAGATCATGCAGGTCCGGTCCGCGACCGGCACCGCCGGAGTCGCCGTCACTGTCTTGGTGACCAACATCGACTCGCCGGTCAGGCTCGACTCATCGATCTCCAGCCCTTCCGCCTCCAGGAGCCGGCAGTCGGCCGGAACAGCATCCCCGGCCACCAACTCCACCACATCGCCGAGCACGAGCTGGTCAGCGGGCAACTGCGTCACGTTTTCCTTGCAGCGCACCACAACCCGAACAACACTGGCCTCCAGCAGCTTGTTCAACGCACGGTCGGCAGTGATGCGTTGCACGCCGCCGATCAACGCGTTCATTCCCAGCACGCCCAGGATGATCGTCGCGTCCGCAACGGCACCGATGCTCGCCGAGATCGCGGCCCCACCCGCCAAGGCAGGCGTCAGCGGGCTCGCCAGCTCCTCCAGCGACGCCCGCAGCAAACCCATCCGGCGGAAGTCCGCTCCTTCGTCGTGACCCGGGAAACGCTGGTGCGCCGCATCACCGGTCAGGCCCTCCGGTGAACTGTCGAGCAGTTCCAGCACCGTGCCAGGCGCCATCGCATGCCAAGCAGTGCGCGGCACGGCACGCGGAACCGGACGCCACGCAGCCTGCATCCCCCACCACGTTCCCGCCCCCAGCGCGATCGCCGCACACACCGCCACCGGAATTCCAGCACGGGCCTGACTACCGATAGCGGGCCCGAACGCGGCTAGCGCCGCCCCGCTGACCGAACCGATCAACGACAGCTGCGCGCTGCGCCTGCTGACATGACGCGCGGTCGACACGTTACGCAACAACGCACACGGCTCCCCCAGGCTCGCGCCCGCGATCAGGTGCGCACCCCACGGAACCTCACCATCACGGGTCACACCGAAACCGGCATCCGCAGCCGCCAACGCCGCTCGCGCCTCCGAGGACACCACCGCAACGACGCTGCCCTCCCGCTGCATCTCTCGCACAGCCGAAGCAAGCCGCACCCCACCCGCAACCACGCGATCAACACCGATCCGCGCCGCCAACCGGCCCCCATCCCCAGCGACGACCACCGACCCGACCCCGCGAGCTGCCGCGACCAACTCCTCCGCGAGAGGATCCAATTCCTCGGCCGCAAGGACCCACGCAACCCTGCGCGAATCGTGGCGCAGCGCGAACACCTCAATTCCGGGCCCCGCCACGCTACGCACATCAGGGGGCAACCGCGACCGAGCCACCGAAGACAGCGACCAACCCTCACGCTGCGTGCCATCCGCCTTGGTCACGCCGACCAAGTGGTGCGCACGTTCCCACAGCTCGACGGCCGCGTGATCGCCGTCCGCGGGAATCACGTCATGCACCAGCCGAGCACCGGTGCGCAGAACGCCGGCGTCGATCACCACCGTGTCGACCCGGTCCAACCGCCGCAACACCCGGGGTTCGAACACCAGAGTCGTCCGCTCGGACAACCCGTACCCAAGCTGTGCCGCGAACGCGCCCCGGCCCACCTGAGCCGCGCGCGGCGCGCCCGCGACCAACATCGCCTGCGCACGCTGAAGGCTCCGCGTCACCCCGAGCATGCCCGCGAACGCCGCCGGCCCGGCGAGAGCCGAACCGTTCGCGGCGCGCTCGACCGGGCCGTCGGGCAACGGCACAGGGCGCGCCATGACCGCCACCGGCTTGCTGCGGTGACTCACGGGATGCGTGCCGACGCCGGCTTCCCACCGAGCCCAGCTACGCTGCGCGGTCTGCGTCTCCCGCAACAGAAAGAACCGGTACGCCGATTCCGCCAGCAAACTCGCCGGACGCTGCGCGAGCGTGTTCGCCATCGCACTGCTGAGCCCGAACAGCACATCGGTGGCGGTCTTCCCGATCCGCGTTTCCAGCGGCGCTCGGACCCGGGAGACCGACTCACCGGTCGACACCAGTGCCGGAACAGACGGCGGCAGCGCGGGCAGCGGCAGCATCCGGGCCCCCATCGCGATCGCAGCGCCAGTCAAGTTCGCCCCCAGCACCGTCGCCTCGGCGATCACCTTCGCCGGATTGTCCGGATGGCTCGCGCTGACCGCGGCGAACGGTTCCTCGTCCAGCCCGAATGCCGCCTCGGCATCCTCCACCGCGCCCACCAGCTCGGCGATCCCCACCAGGTCCGGATCGTGCCCGATGACCACCCGCCCCACGGCGGCGTTGATCTCGACCCAGGCAACGCCCGGCACCTTCTCCAGTCGCCGGACGATCCGCTCGCCCGCTTCCTCGCTCCCCGGCCGGTGAACACCGCGCACCTCTACGTGCGCACGCCCATCCGACGCCCAAGCCCGCCGCCCGCTCCCCAAGCCCGCGACGCTCCTCGCGGCGGCCGCCACCGGAGCCACGATCTGCGAGGCCAACGCGCCCAAGGTACGCAGCATCGAACACCCTCAACCGTCCGACGCGCAGCCGGCCAACGCCCGTGGCACCCTCGCGCCGGTCGCCTCCACAACCGGCCATTCGAGCACCCAACCGTCCCGCACCGCGCGGGCCGCGTCCTCCCCACTACACGGCACGCAAACATCCGGCCGACGGAACTCCGCCGCGACGGGCAGGCCGACCGTCTCAGCCCGCGACCGCGCCCCTCGTCGCTGCGCGCCTGCACCAGGCGTTGTGTTCTGCGCTGTCCTAGCCACGCCTGCCTCCCGCGCACAGATACCGTGGTGAGTCCGAGCGTAGAACCGGCGAACGGAAAGCGAACCTCGAAACAGCCATACATCCGTCATCCCGGTGGCCCGCGAGCCGATCAACAACACCGACGGGCTTCGCCCCGCTGTCCGACCCGCCAACACGCCAGTAGTCCCAGCAGTGTTGGAATCGTGTTCTCTTGCGGGCTAAAGACATCGACGCGGCTATGGTCTGCGCCTCGGCGCTGTCGTCGCTACGGTGAGCGCCGTGCTGTCGCTGGTGGGACTGACCGTCGCCGCCTTGTCGCCAGGGCTCGGCAACTTCGCAACGGCGATCGCCCTCGGCCTGCTGGGCGTCGACGCACGACTGCGACTGAAGGTCGCGTGTGTGTTCGGGTTCTTCGAGACGGCGATGCCGCTGCTGGGCCTCGCGCTGGGTCAGCAGGCCGTACTTCGCTTCGGCGGGGTCACGACCACTGCCGGCGCGATCCTGCTGGGCCTCACCGGGTTCTACACCGTCGTCTCAGCGGTGCGTGCACGATCCAATCCGGGAAGAACCGAGCTCCACACGTGGGGACTGCTTCAGCTTTGCCTCGTCGGGGCCGCCCTCAGCGTCGACAACCTGATCATCGGCTTCGCCCTGGGCACCTATCACACCGCTATCGTCCTGGCGGCCATCATCATCGGCACCGCAAGCGTGGCTCTGTCGCTGCTCGGTCTGGAACTCGGAGCGCATCTCAACGCCCGATTCGGTCAACGCCTCAGCAAGCACAGCGAACTACTCGCAGGAGTCGTCCTCCTCGCAATCAGCGCCGGAATTGGCCTAGGGATGATCTGACCACCCAACCCGGCTGGTCGCGCCAGAGCCCTTTCGGCGGGCGTTGCACCTGCCAGGCTGCCTACTCTTATTGGTGTGCCGCGGCAATCGGAGTACTACCACAACCCGAACGCCCCCTTGGCCAACTCACTGGCACCCACCTTATCACCGTGCTGACCGACGTGCGAGCGGTCGACATCGGCCGTTCCCCGGCACCGCGACGGCACCTTCGAGCCGACGATCGTGCACGACATCGAAGTTGTCTACTTATCCCGCACGGTTGTCATCACTGTGGTCGGTTTCCATTCACCTTGTGCGCGGGAGAGTTTCATGTCGCACTCCTAGCCTGCTGATCATGGTCAGGCAAGCTGCGGACGCGGCCGCTACCCGCACCGGCGAGCAACGAAATCGTTGCGATGATCACTGATGAGCGAGGGAACATGCAGGGCAAAATACTTTTGAATGAAGCACTCCACGCCTATCAAGACGTAGGCAGAGCCGACGCGCCTCCCATTATCGTCGTCCACGGGGGACGTGGCGCTTCATACTATTCCAATGGGGTTTTTTCATCCTGTTTGTTCTGGTGGTGGGGGGTTGACGGGGTGGGGCAGGGCAAAGGCAAGATCACTGTGTGTTGCGCCCTGCAACTTGGAGTGACAGGAGGGGGAGTGTTCGTGTGCGGTCCCTGCTGATCCATTCGGTTGTCCGGCGGATGTCGTTGTGTCCAGTTATGCGAAGCATCGATATTGCGGTATTCCGTAATGTTGCCAGTATATGGGCACCGGTCCCGGTATAGATTTGTTGTGCGTCTTCGTGGTATGTCGTGTCACGGACGTGATGGCTTTTGTTTTCTATTCCCCAGTGGTCGCGGACTTGGTCGTGTAGGTCTTCGGCGGTGACTGTGGTGGTGTTCTGGCTGGTGATGATCCAGGCGCGCTCTTTGCTGACGAGTTCTCCGGAAAAAGTTGTTTCTTCTCGTTTGACGCAGGCTACGGAACGCGCGTGTGGGAAATCGATTCCGCCGGCGTCGGTAATCCAGGTAGTCCAGCGGCGTATCCGGCCGTGGGTGTCATCGACGACGACATGATGCGGTGTTTTCCGCAAGAGCGGAAGAACGCGGTCGAATACCTTTTCCTTAAGCACCGCTTGATTTCCCTTTACTGTCATGACGTAGTCGAATCCGCGTTCGCCGGCAATGTATTCGGCGGTCTCTCGCTGGGTGTGCGCGGCGTCCATGGTGACCACCACACGGCCGTCCACACCGCGGGAGACACCGTCGAGCAGGACCGTGACCTGGGTGATTTCGTTGGTTCCCGGAGGAACGGCCACTTGGGCGACGGTGACACCATCGCAGTGGATCATCGCGGAGAACAGCGTGAACGACTCGTGATCCCCGATCCACGAACCGCGCAGCACTTTGCCGTCGATAGCCAGCCGCAACGTGCCGCCCGGGATAGGCCGGGCATGACGCAGCAGCCACGGCCCGATCAGTCCTTCCAGCTTCGCTACATCGACATCTTCCAGCGCGCGCCGGATCGTGGACGTATCCGGGACACGGAAAAAGCCGCGGAACCAGCACCATCGTCCACCTATTTTCCGCAGTAACGACGCCGGCAGATCGGCGACCTGGTCGGCGATCTGCCGGAAATTCGACGCGCCCGCCAGCACAGCGATCAACGACGCCGCGAGAAGGAACGCCAAACTATACACGCGGCCCTTCCGCTTACGGCGATCCGGCACCTTGCCGAGCAACTTCATCAGTTCCGCCAGATCGGCATCGTCACCGCCGGCGCTACCCGGAAACGACGCCCATGACGAGCCATGAGAAAATGACAACGGATGGCCTTCTTCTGGAGTTTGGTTATTTCGCAATCTCCATGATCCCAGAAGGAGGCCATCCTCCATTTCCCGGCCCAGCACGCCAACCCGGCCGGCAACCCTACGAGCTGAGTTGATCACTCAGCGCGATCTTGCCTTAGCCCTGCGGGGTGGGGTGGGGTGTGTGTGGGCTGGTCAGGGGCGATGATCATTTTTGATGATCGTTTGTCAGCGGGTGATTTCGAGGTTGGTCAGCACCAGCAGGGCCCGTAGTAGGCGGGTGGCGTTGGCTGCGTGCATGCGTAGGCGGGTGAGGATGCGCCAGTTTTTGAGGTCGGCGAAGCCGTGTTCGCAGGTGGCGCGTTCGCGGGCAACGAGTTGGTTGGCTTGTTTCTGGGCGTCGGTGAGCGGGTGGGCGCGGGCGGCGCGGCGGCCGATGATGATCACGGGTTCGTCGGGGTCGTCTTCCAGTCCGGTGAATCCGAGGTCGCACATCGCGCCGAGTTCGGCGTCCCGGAGTGCGGTGGTGATGTTGTTGTGGCGGGCGGTGGTGACTTCCGAGGCCCGCCCTGGTTTGGCCGCAGAGAACCACAACAGGTTGCCTTTGTGGTCGGTGAGGGCGAGAAACAGCAGGCCGTGGGCTTTGTGTTTGCCGCTGTAGTTGCGCCGGTTGTTCTTGCCGGTGCGGCGCTGGGTGCGCACCAGGGTGCCATCCAGCAGCACGACCTCACCCCCGCCGCGGGCCACTTTGCTCAGGACGCGGTCCAGGCGCGGGGCACGGGCGGCCAGCAGGTCGATGACCTCCAGCACCCAGCGGCGGATCGTCGAGGCCGACACCCTGTTGCCGCCGGCCATGTCCAGCAGCCGCTGGTCGTGACGCAGCACCGCGAGCACGATGATCGCCTGCGTACCAGGGGTCACCTTGCGCCAGCGAGAGCGGATTTTCCTGCAGTGCGTGGTGATCAGCGAGGCGAGGTAGTCGATCGTGGCCCTCGACACGGGAAGTTGGGCTTGGTACACAATGGGTTCGGTGCCCTCGGCGGGGCTGGATTGGGTTTTCACACACTCCCCAACCCCGCCGGGGGCACTCTCGTTGCAGCCAACCGGCCATGATCATCGTCACATCTTCTCCGCGACCACGGCCACCGTCAGATGATCTTGATAAATGATCATGGCCCTGGCCAGCCCGCCCACACCACGCCACCCACGACCACACCCTCTGACCAGCCAAGATCAGGATGAAAAAAGCCCAATGCATTTTCTGCGTTCGAGCCGCTCAGTGACGAATACCGTGTCACCGCGTTCGAGCGGCGGGGCCTGGGCGGGTCCGAGGTCAAGGAGCCGCTGACGGTCGACCAGTTGGTCGAGGACCTCGAGGCCTTCCGCAAAACGCTCTTCGGCTCGTCCCCGGCAATGGTGATCGGGCTCTCCTTCGGCGGGCAGGTGGCGATGATGCACGCGCTACGCTATCAAGACAACCTGTCCCGACTGGTTCTCATCGGCGCCACCGCTTCGCACGAATTCGAAGAAAGGGCACTCGACGAGTTCGACAAGCGGGCGCACCTGGCTCCGATGGCCACCAGGAACATGGTCCGGCGGTACCTGGGTGGAGAGGTGGAGAGCGACACCGAGATGCGGCTGATTCGCTTCGCCATCAGCCGGCTCTACAACGAGACGGACTTTTCGGTAGAGGCAGCTCTGGAAGGCGCTTTGACCGGTCCCTGCAACGCAGAGGCGCATCGGCGCTACTACATGGGGTCGTCGTATGACGTGCGCGATCAGTTGCCCACGTTGCGCGTCCCGACGTTGGTCATGTGCGGCGAAGACGACTGGGTGACCCCTGTCGCCTGCTCGGTCGAGATACACGACCTGATCCCGGGATCGACCCTGCATGTAATCAAGAGAAACGGACATTCCGTGCAGAACTCTGCCTCCGACGAAACCCTGCCGACCATCAGATTGTTCTTGCAGAGTTGAGTGGCCCAGCTGACGCATGCGCTGATCGATCGAAGCTGTATTACCAGGCGAACGAGCTGATCGCAGACCTGCCCGCCCATGCGCGCGGCGCCGACCGTCGGTCGGCGCCGCGGGCTTGAATCGTCAGGTGGCGCGGAGCGCGTCCGTTAAGGGTGGCGGTGGGCGACGGGAAGGCCTGCTACCCGCACCGCCACGCGAACCACTTTCAAGAAGTCTCTAATCGGGGTCGCCCAGCTGGAAACAGGTCTGGATGACATCCGGTCGGCTCCATCCCTCGCCCCGGTGCAATCGTCGGCCGGTCTTGCGGTCTCCCACGCAACTGCTCGAATGCCACAACGCGGGGTGCCCCTCGAGTTCGAGGTGCTGAGCGACCTCTCCCGGCAACGCGTCCAACCTGCTGCGCACCCACAACCGCCGCGGTTGATAACCGAAGGAGGTCAGCAGTTTGTACATCGAGCCCCCGCGGCTGAGCAGGTCTTCCAGGTTCGGCGCGAGGTCGGCCCGGAACCAGTTTCGCCCGAACTGGGCGATGAGCCCGTCGACGTAGCACAGCCGCTCCACCACGACGACCCGGCCGTTGCGCGGCAGTTCCAGCTGATCACGGACCTCAGCCGGAGCTCGGATGGTCTCCGCCCTGATGACCTTCGAGTCGGGATGGCCCCCGGCGCGCCGGACCGACTCGCTCCAGCTCGGCGGAGACGTCGGGCTGAGCACGATTTCCAGGCGCCTGGCCACGAACGTGCCCTTGCCGCGGATTCGCGTCACCATGAACCGCCGTTCTAGTTCCCGCAACGCGGCCCTCGCGGTCAGTCTGCTCACGCCCCGGGTCTCAGCGAGCTCGTTCTCCGACGGCAACCGGGAACCCGGTGGCGCCTCGGCGAACGTGTCTGCCAGTGAGTTGGCGAGTTCAAGGTAGGTGGCAGCCTCGCCCGCCGTCTGCTTGACCATGACCAGCAGACTAGTTGCCGGATGTGAAGCTCATCAGCGTTTAGGGTGAACGGCAATCGAAAAGCAGTGATGAGAACTTCGCAGGTTCTCTACGCAACCTCGCTTCCGGCGCGGCCATCCGGCACTCGTGGTGGACTTCTCTTCAAATGGCAACGGCCGCAGTCGATGCGACTGCGGCCGTTGCCGGATTCGATAGGTGAACGGTCACTCGCCCGCGACCGCGGGCCGGCTTGCGGAAATGTGGTTGAAGACCTCGACCGCGAACTGTGCCTTGCTGGCGATCACGCCATCGATTCCCAGCGCGACGAGGTGTTCGAGGTCAGCTCGTTCGCTTGGCGTGCCGAGCACGGCCAGTGCCGACGCCACCGAGATCGTCGAGAGTCCTTCGGCACGGAAGCCGTCCACGGCAGCCGGTGTGTGGTCCTTGGGCAGCACCCGTATCCACCGTGCACCGACAGCGCGCGCGCTCACGATCTCGTCGACGCCCTCGAGGAAGAAGATCCCTATATTGGCCTGTGCGGAACGGTCCCGGATCCACTGCGCCCTGTCGGGCGAGTACGCCGTGAAAAGGCTGCGCTCCAACGCACCGTGTTGTTCCACCGCACCGACGAACCGGTCGATCTCGCACTCTCCGGCATACTTCGTGTCGACGACGATGGGGAACTTCCCTGTGAGGTCGAGGAAGTCGTCGAACTCGAGCAGGTCTGGGAAGATCGCGCGAGCTTCGGACAACGTCACGGAATCCGCGCGCTCCGACCGTCCGCACAGGCGCTGGAAGTCGTCATCGTGAAAGCAGACGATGTGACCGTCTGCCGTCAGGCGGACATCGGTTTCGACGACATCGACGCCGGCGGACATCGCAAGCTCGAACGAGCGCGCGGTGTTCTCGGTCGCGAGATCGGGTGCACCCCGGTGTCCGATCACGGCCGGAGCGGCCGGCGACGTCCGAGGTTCCAGCCACCATGACATGTGCTCTCTCCTAACGACTGATGCTTGCGAGAAACTTCTCGAGTTCGGTTACCTCGTGGAAGAGGTCACCAAGGTGGTCGACGGTGGCGCGAGCGCCGCGGAAGCCGACGAAGAACAGATGACCGCCCGTCGCCCGTCGGCTGAGTCGTTGCGGGGAGGCCGTGATGCGGCCCCGGAGCCGCACCCAGTCGTCGCCGGGCACGGCCTCGACGGCGGGGATGCAAGGCAGATAGTTGTTGATCAATCCTTGGATCGTCACGTTGCCCCAGGTGGTCTCGTCACCCAGTGCGTGGAGATACTCGACCGCTGCTGTCGGCATGACCCTGGCGCAAATGGGATAGCCGCGCCCCAAAAAGCTGTGGCACCCCGGATGTCGACCACCAGGTCCGTCTGGACGTCAGACGCACAACGGTTCCACTTCGGGCCCCTGCGATCCCGGGGGCACGTTGGATCGGTAATCCCGCCGGAAGACCTCCGCTTCCCCGTGTCCGTGGACGAAGCGGCCGAGCACGCCGCCGCCGGTCAGGAACAACGGTAATGGCTTGTCGCCTGACGCGATTCTTTGGTAGTTGAGCAGTGGCGTGCCCTCGATCTCGAGGAGTTGTTCACGAGAGCCATTGGCGTCCGGTGAAAGCGATGGCATATACGAGGTTTTCCCGTGTGGTGGGTTCGTCTCACTCGGCGCGGCTCAGCGGTCGCGCGTCTGCCCGCCGGTCGGCGTTGACCGGCCGACTGGGTAGCCGTTGGCCTGCCGGGTCGAAGAGGTGGATGTCGGCGGCAGTGGCGGCGACCGTCAGCTCGGCGGGCACCGTCTGGTCGGCGTGGAGGCGTACCCGCGCACGCTGGTCATCGGCAGTGCGGAAGTACACGAGCCGTTCCCGGCCCAGCAGCTCGTGTCCCTCCACCGTGCCGCGCAGGACGAACTCCGTGTCCGTGACGTCCTCGGAGCCGGGCAGCACCCGGAGGTCTTCGGGCCGGACCCCGAGGTGGCCGACCTGGTACTCGTCGAGGGTGCTGCGCAGGGATGTCGGCAGCACGGCGTGCGGGGCGGGCAGGTCGAGGATGTTCATGCCACCGAGGAACGAGGCGACGAATCGGGTGGCAGGCTGCTGGTAAACCTGCTGGGGCGGGCCGTCCTGCTCGATGCGCCCGTCACGCATCAGCACCAGCCGGTCGGCCAGCGCGAGGGCCTCGGCCTGGTCGTGCGTGACGTAGAAGGTCGTGGTCCCGCTGCGGCGTTGCAGGCGCTGGATCTCCGCCCGCAGCTCCCCGCGGAGTTCGGCGTCGATGTTGGACAGTGGCTCGTCCATCAGCAGCACGTCCGGCTGGCGTACCAGAGCGCGGCCGATGCCGACGCGCTGACGCTGACCTCCGGACAGCTGCGCGGGCCGCGACCGCATCACCTTCTCCAGGCGCAGGAGCTCGGCCATCTCCCGCGCCCGGGAGCGGCGTTCCTGACGGGAAACCCCGGCCATGCGCAACGGGTACTCGATGTTCTCGAGCACGGTTTTCGTCGGGTAGAGCGCGTAGTTCTGGAACACCATCGCCGCACCCCGGTCGCCCGGTTCGCGGTAGGTCACGTCGTCGCCGCCGATCAGGATGCGACCAGTGGAGATTTCCTCCAGGCCGGCGATCGAGCGCAGCAGCGTCGTCTTGCCGCACCCGGAAGGGCCGAGCAGGACGACGAACGTGCCCGGTTCGACGGCCAGGTCCACCTCGTCGAGCGCGCGCGTGCCGCTCGCGTAGATTTTCGTGATCTTTTCGATGCCGACCGACCGGCCGGACGAGGTGTGTCCGTCGCGCTCGCCGAGCACCGTTGTCGTTGTCGTGGTCACCGGGTCACCTCGTGACGAGGCTGGTGATGGACCGGGCGGCGTCGTTTAGCGCCTGACCGACCGGCTTCGTGCCGTTCAGCGCAGCGACGACCGCGTCGCGAAGCTGGTTCTGGGCCTCGCCCGCACGGGCGCCGGGGAACTGGTACCACGGCGCCAAGGTCGCGATCTGCGCGGAACCCGCGGCGGTCAACGGCTGTTCCTGTGCGAAGTTGCCGAGGTACTGCGGATCGGACAGCGCTTTCTGGTTGGCCGAGGTGTACCCGGTCGTCTTGACCAGCTGCGTCTGCGAGGTCGGTCCGATCAGCTCCTGAACCACCTGCCACGCCGAGCGCCGCACGTTCTCGTCTTCCGCGAGGATGATCGCGGAGCCGCCGCCGACGGTGGTGCGTCGGGTCCCTCCGTCGGGCACCGGAACCAGGTCCGTGCGGGCCGAGAATGACGCTCCCTTGGAGACCGAGACGGCTTGACCCGAGCTTTGCAGCATCATTCCGATGTCCCCGCGCAGGAACGCGGCGGTGAGGTCGGCGGAGGTGATAACCGTGCTGGTGCCCTCCTGCACGAGGTCCCGCCAGTACTGCAGTTGCTGTACCGCGAGTGGCTGGTTGATCGTCACCTGCTTCTCGGCCGGATCCATCATCGACGCACCAGCGCTGGACAGGATCGTCTGCAGGGCCCAGTTCGCGTCCGTGTCGTAGGGCCAGGCGACGCCGTACCGGGCGGCCTTGCTGCTGACGATCTTGGTCGCGTACTCCTTCAGCTCGGTGAACGTGGCCGGTGTCCGGTTCGGGTCGAGGCCCGCTTTGCGCAGGACGTCCTGGTTGAGGTACAGCGCGAGCGTGCTGACGCAGTAGGGCACCGCCATCGTCCGGCCCCCGATCTTGTCGACGTTGAGCAGTGCCGGCTGGAACTGTGAGGCGTCGAACGGTGGTTGGGCGATGAGGTCGTCCAGCGGCTGCGCGAGTTCGCTGTCGGCGTAGGTGCGCACCGAGTTGGTGCCGATCAGCGCGATATCCGCCCGGTGCCCGGCGGTGAGATCGGACTGCAGGCGGGTGTCGACATCAGGCCAGCGCGGCCCGCCCGCCTGTTCGAACTTCACCGTGATTCCGGTCCGGGTGGTGAACTCCGGCCCCAGCACGGCTTTGAGGTTGTCCACTACCCTGGGATCGGAGGAGGACAGCACGGTCACGGTCTTGGGGTCGGTGTTGCCGCCACGGCTGGAGCTGCCACATGCGGCGGCGGCGCCCGCGGCCGCGACAGCGAGCACACCGGTGAGGGCACGCCGTCGGCTGATGGTCACGTTCATCGGGGATTCCCTTCAGGCTGGGGGGACAGATAGAGTCATTCACCGCCGTTGGTGAAGGCGATACCGCGCACCAACTGGCGTTGGACGAACAGGAAGAAGATCAGGAGCGGCAGCGCGGCCAAGGTCGCCGCGGCCATCTGCGTGCCGTAACTGCTGAGGCTGTCTGGCGCGGCGTACCGCGCGATGCCATAGGGCACCGTGGCCACCCGATCCGAGCGCAACAACACCGAGGGCCAGAACAGATCGTTCCAGTGCCCCACCACCGTGAACACTGCGAACGCCGCCAACGCGGGCTTGACGTTGGGCAGGACGATGCGCCACACCATCGCGATCGGTCCCGTACGGTCCAGCCGTGCGGCGTCGAAGACGCTCTGCGGCAGCGAGAGCACGAACTGGCGGAACAGGAAGATGCCGAAGGCACTGCCGATGCTCGGGAGCACCAACGCGGTGTAGCTGTCCAGGAGGTCCACTTGGGACAGTGCGTAGAATACCGGGATCCCGGTGACCTGCGGCGGGATCGCCAGGCACACCATGACCACCCAGAACGACAACTTGCGGTTGCGGAACCGCAGCCGCGCCAGCGCGTAGCCGGCCGGCAGCGAGGTCAGCACCTGCGCCGCGAACACCACGACGACCACCACGACCGTGTTCAGGTACAACCCTGGCCAGTCGACGTCCTGCCAGGCCTGCCGGAAATTGCTGAGGGTGAAGCCCGACACCGCCGCCGAGCCGGGCTTGAGGCGTGCGTCGGGGGTGACCGCGGCCAGCACCATCAGCACGAACGGAACCAGCATGAACACCGCGCCCGCGGCAAGCGCCGCACGCAGGCCCCAGCGCACCCACACACGGCGGTTGCCTGCGGACCTCGGGCGTGTCGCCCGTTGCGGCGCCACGGTCATCGTTGCTGTACTCATCTGCGCCCGTCCTCGTCCCATTGGCGCCCGCCCAGGCGCAACTGAACCGCCACCGTGATCAGAACCAGCACCAGCAACACGGCGTTGACCACGGATCCACCGCCGATGTCCAGATAGCTCACCCCGCGCTGCCACGCGGCGAAGGACAACGTGCTGGTGCTCTGTTCCGGTCCGCCGTCGGTCATCACGCGCACCTGGTCATAGACCCGCAACGAATCGCGTGTCGTGATCACCAGCGCGAACGTCCCGGCCGGGCCGATCGCGGGCCAGATCACCGACCAGAACCGGCTCCAGGCACCGGCCCGGTCCATCCGAGCGGCGTCCTCGAGATGGGGAGACACGTTCGACAGGCCGGCGAGGAACATCACCACGCACGAGCCCACCCCCGCCCAGCTGCCCACGATCGCGACCGCCGGCAGCGCCAGCGTCGTCGAGCCCAGCCAGCTGTCCTGTCCGACCAGCCGGCCGATCGTCTCGTCGAAAATTCCGACCTGTGGGTAGAAGATCCAGCGCCAGACAACCGACATCGCGGCCAGCGTGGCCGCCACCGGTGCGAAGTAGACGGTCCGCCACAATCCGGCGCCGCGGCCGGCGGCGCGGATCGCGAGCGCGATCAGCAAACCGAGAACGACCTCGACGGGCACGGTCAGCGCGGTGTAGACGAGGGTGTTCCCCGTCGCCTTCCACAGTTCCGCGCTGTTCAGGATCCGGTGCCAGTTGTCCAGGCCGACAAAGCTCGTCTCTTGGCTGAGTGGGTCGAAGTCCAGCATCGCGAGCACACTCACCACGAGGATGGGCAGCACGACGAACGTGATCAGGAAAACGTAAGCCGGCCCCAGCAAGGTCGCGGTCACGCCGGCCTTGCGCCACCGGAGACGCCGCGGTCGTGCATCCGGCACAGCGGTCGTGGTAGTCACGGTCGCGACTGTAGGAGCCGGGGCAGTGCTGACCCGTCAACACGAACCAACGGCCAGTTGAACAAGTCAACACAAGTCTTCGCGGTTATCTATCCAACTTGGTACCGGCAGCCGTCAGTGTCGTGAAAGCGACGGGGGCGGACACGTGTCGTAGCAGTGGCGCCTCATCCGGCACCGAACGCAAATGAGCTCGGCCACGTCGTCACGACGTGGCCGAGCTCAATCGGATCAGGGCATGAGGTCCGGTTCAGTCCCGGATTGTCTCCGCGAGCTGGTCTGCCAGTTCGCGGGTCGCGGCGACGACTCCAGACCAGCGGCGGGTGAGATCGGGATCGATCTCGACGGGACGGCCGAACGCGTCGAGCACCGCGCCACCGGCCGCCGGCACCAGGACCGCCGCGGCGGCGATGTCCATGATGCGGTGCGTCTCGGAACCGGCGTCGGCGAAGGCGTCGGTGCTGCCCTGTGCGACGAGCGCGGCTTCGAGGCAACTGCTGGACAGGATCCGGACCCGCGCCGCCCGGCGGCTGACGCGCAGCCACGCCGCTTCGTTCGCCGTGTGCGGGCGCAGCAGGCTCACCGCGGCGCCGTCGAGTTCCCGCCGCCCGCTCGTGCGCCACCGGCTGGGTTCGCCCGCTTTCGCGTGCCAGCTGCGACCGGTGTCGAGCCAGGTGGTGAGTGACTCGACCGGTTCGCCGTCGACCGCGACCACTCCGGCGAAGGCGGCGAGCGGCACATCCGCGATGGCGTTGGCGGTGCCGTCGACCGGATCGACGACGAGGGTGACGGCGGAGCCGTTGTCCACCACCCCGATCTCCTCGGTGATCAGGTTCACCCGCTGCGCGGCGGCGGTCTCCGCCACGGCCGTGTCGACCAGCAGGTCCAAACGCGTGGTGGCGGTGCCGTCCGCGCCCATGGCGACGGTCTCGGCCAGCGCGGCGCGGCTGTGGTCCCGCCGGGCCTGGTGGAACACCGTCATCGCCGCGTGGGCCACCGCCGCCAGCGCGGGATGTGTGCCCGCCGGTATCTCGATCGCAGGTGTCGGGCTCACCGTCCACCCCAGAGCACGGCCCGCACCCTCGCCCACGGTCTGCATGGCTCGACCAGCACCAGGTCCGCGCGCAGGCCTGGATCGAGCCGGCCACGGTCGGCCAGCCCGGCCACGTCGGCGGCTCCGCCGGTCACGAGTCCGATGGCGGCGGGCAAGGTGGCCAGGCCGTCCTCGGCGAGGAGGATCGCGGCGGCGAGCAGGCTGGACGGCAGGTAGTCGGACGCCAGCCCGGTCACCAGTCCTCGCGCGAGCAGGTCCCGGCCGGAGACGTTGCCGCTCTGGGACCGGCCCCGCAGGATGTTCGGTGCGCCCATCACCACCGGCATGCCGTGATCCCTGGCCGCCTGCGCGGCTTCGATCGTCGTCGGGAATTCGGCGATGCTGCCGCCACGCTCCAGCAGATCCGCGATCTCGCCGGCGGAACCGGGATCGTGCCCCATCACGCGGATGCGGCCCGTGCGGGAGGCCAACCAGCGGAAAGCTTCGTCTCGCACGTTCAACAGGCTGTCACGGTTGGCGATGGTCTGATCGACGTGTTCGCGGGCCTCGTCGTCGGTCATCCCGCGCTGGTCGATCATCCATCGCGTGTACTCCGCGAGGTCCGTGAACTGTCCTTGCCCCGGCGTGTGGTCCTCGTGCGACACCAGCGCGCCATCGGGCGCCTGGTCCAAGCGGCTGCACAACGCCGCCAGTCCCTCCGCGCTGCGCACGTCGAGCCGATACAGGATCCGGTGGTCGAGCAGCCCGTCCTCGTAGGCGTCAAGGGCCTGGCACACGTATTCCGCCTGCCGCACGGTGCGCGGCTTACCGCGGGCACGCACGGAGCGTTCCTCGAACCCTACGCCGTGGAACACCGTGGTCACGCCCGCGGCACGCAGCTTGCCCTCGAAGGACTGGATGGCGAACTCGATCGGCACCTCGACGCTGGGCCGGGGCATCCGCTCGTTCTCCAGGCCATCGCTGTGCGTGTCGATGAGCCCGGGTACGCACAGCAAGTCCTGACCGTCCACATCGGACCCGGAACCCGCGGGGTGCGGTTCGACCGCGGCGATGCGGCCGTCGCGGACCACGATCCGGGCGTTGTCCAGCACGCGGCCGGGCAGTACCGCGCGCACGTGACCGAGGACGTAGTCCGCGGGCGGTGCGGCCGGCGTCCAGGTTTCGGCGACCGGAGTGCTCATGCGGCACCTGCCAGCATCTCGGCGGGACTGCCTGAGCGCTCGGCCAGCCCGTTCGCCATCAGCACCACCCGGGAGGCGAGCCGGCGCATCGCGTCCAGATCGTGGAACACCGCCAGCACGGCGACGCCTTGCTCGGCCAGTGACCCGATCAGGTTCAACGCGGCCTCGCGATTGGCCGGGTCCAGAGCCGACACCGGTTCGTCGAGCAGCAGGAGCCTGGGCGGACGCACCGTGCCGGCGGCGAGGTTCACCCGCTGCCGTTCTCCGCCGGAAAGCACGCCACAGTCGACATCCCACAGCGCTTCGTCCAAGTTGAGCCGACGCAGCGCGGTGGCGGCCGCCTCGCGGGCGTCGGCGCGGTCCAGGCCGCGGCGGCGCGCGGCTGCGGCCACCACCTCCCACGGCCCGGTGCGCGGCGGTGCGGACAGGAACTGCGACACGTAACCGATCTCGCGGCCACGCAGCCGGGCCATGGCCCGGTCGGCCAGCCCCGTCAGCTCCACCTCCGTGTCGCCGGCGCGCAGCACCAATGTCCCGGCATCGGGCAGATACGTGCGGTAGACACACCGCAGCAGCGAGGACTTCCCGGCACCGCTGGGCCCGGCGAGCGCGACGTGCTCGCCGGCGTGCACGTCCAGGTCCACGCCGTCCAGCGACTCGACCTTCCGGCCGTCGATGGTGTGCAGCACGAAGGACTTGCGCAGCCCGCGCACGCTGAGAACGGGTCGCATGGGGATCACCTCCTGGCCGCGGCGACGAGCCGCTGGGTGTACGGGTGGTGCGGGTCGTGGAAGAGCTGGTCGGTCAGGCCGCGCTCGACCACCCGCCCCAGCTGCATCACCAACGTCCGGTCGGTGAGCGCCTCGATCACCGCGAAGTCGTGACTGACCACAACAGCGGCCACGTCGCGTTCGGCGAGCAGTCCACGCAGCAGGTCCAGCACCCCCGCGGCGACGGAGGCGTCCAGGCCGGTCGTCGGCTCGTCGAGCAGCAGCACCGGCGGATCGGTGGCCAGCGCCTTGGCGATCTGCACCCGCTGACGCATCCCGCCGGAGAACGTCTTCACCGGATCGTCCATGCGCGACAGTGGCACCTCGACCCGCTCGAGAAGCTCCGCGGCGCGGCGACGGATCGCGTGGAAGCTGCGCCAGCCGGCCGCGGTGAGCCGCTCGGCGATGTTGCCGCCCGCGGTCACGTTCAGATCCAGTCCCGCGGCGGGGTCCTGGTGCACCACGGCCATTTCACCGATGCGCAGGCGGCGACGTTCGTCGGCGGGCAACCGCAGCACGTCGGTTGCTCCGCCGTCGACCGCGGCCAGGTGCACCTGTCCCATGGTGGACTGCTGGTCACCGATCACGCAGCTGAGCACGGTGGACTTCCCGGAACCCGACTCCCCGATCACGCCGAGCGCTTCGCCCGGCGCGACGTCGAAGGAGACGTCCCAGGCAGCCACGATCGCGCCGGTGGCCGGACTGATCGCGGTGCCGTGCTCCGGTCCCGTGCCCGGCACCGCCTCCGCGCCACCGCGGCCGTGGATCTTGCCGATCCCCGACACACGCAGCGTCCACTCGGGTCCACCGGACACCCGCGCCGGAGGAACATACGACTGAGCGTTCGCCGCTCCGGCCATGCGGGCACTGGGGTCAGGACGCAGGTGCAGCGGGGCCCGCTCGCGATGCGCGGCGGTGTCGGCGGCGCTCTCGCGCACCCGGGCGCACCAGTCGGTGTCGCTGCACACGTGACCGCCATCGGGACCGGCGTCGACCAAGAACACGTCGTCGCTGCCGCACAGCTTGCACCGCGCGCCAGGCGTGTGCTCCACCTCGAAAGGCACATCGTCGAACGCCAGCGGGCGCACGTCGGTGTGCGGGGGCACGGCGTAAATCCTCTTCTCTCGGCCGGCACCGAAAAGGTTCAGGTTCTCGCTCTGGTTCAGCCGGGGCACGTCCCAGCGCGGGATCGGACTGGGCGACATCACGTACCGGCCGCTGACCAGTACCGGATAGCCGGTGGTCTTGGTGACCATGCCGTTGGTGACCAGATCTTCGTACAGGCTGACCCAAATCTTGGCGTAGTCGGCTTCGGCGTGCATGCGTGCGGCCTCGGCGACGGACTTTTCCACGGCGCGCAACGGGTCCGACCTGGGCACCTGAAACACGAGGATCTGTCCCTCGCCGAGGGCCTCTTCCGGAATCCGGTGCCGGGTCTGGGTGATAGTGGCTTCGCGGGTGTCGGTGGTCTCGCTGCTGCCGGTGGTCGAGGTGATCAGGCGCCGCAGATTGGTGGAGTTGACCCCCGCGTCGTCGCCCTGGTCGATGACCTTCACCGTGTCTTGCGGCCCGATCACGCCGAGGGTCACCTGCAGCCCGCCGGAGCCCCAGCCGCGCGCCACGGGCATTTCACGTGAGCCGAAAGGCACCTGGTAACCGGGCACGCACACCCCGGTCAACAGCGCGCGGCGCACCTCCCGCTTGGCGCTCTCGTCTAGCAGCCCCTGCTCCCGTTCGAACTGCTCAACAATGTCCACTGTGGATTTCATCGGCTTTCCTCCCCGACCGGATCGGCAACCCGCGAGTCCGTCTTTTCATCGGCTTCGGCGGCGGCACGCAAGGCGAGCTTGCGGTCCATGATCGAACGGAACGTGACGTAGTGCGGCAGCTTCAGGTGCTCGAGGAACCCGCCCGAATCCAGCCCGTCCGTGGTCAGCAACAGCAGCTGTTCCAGCGGTCCCGTCCGGCCGAAGCGCCGGTTGGCGATGTCCATGTTGGCCATCGCGATCGCCTTGCGCTCGTTGTGGCCGAAACACAGGCCATAGCCGACACCGAGTTTGCTGCGGTCCTCATCGGCCCCGTCCAGGTTCTCGATCGCCTCGGCCTCGGTGACCCGGAACTCGCCCATCCGCACCAGATTGCCGGTGTGCGGATGCCGCACCCGCAGCGGCAGCCGCCCGTGCCGCAGCTCGCCCAGGTTGATCTCGTGAATGTCGTTGTCGGGCCCCAGCATCGACCGGTACCACAGCGAAACGAGTCCACTGGTCTCCGCACGCGCCATCGCCGCGAGCACCGCCGACCGGGCGGCGGGCGGGCGCACCGCCGCACGCGTGATGTCCACGGGCTCCGGATCGTCACGGAGGCGCTGATCAGCCACCAGGTCCAGCTTCCGCAACACCTCGAGGAACCGCCTCGGGCGGCGCTGCTCCTCACTGCGCTCGACGCCCGGACGAGGCTCCTGCGGCTGTGCTTCCGGTTGCCCGTCCGGCTTCTCGAGCAGGCGGCCGGTGTAGTCGGTGGTACGGCCCAGCAACTGCGGGCCGTTCGGCTCACGCATCGCCGGCACGATCCGGCGCAGCACGACCATCTCATCCGGATCGATCGGTTCGCTCACAGCCAGCCGTGGCAACGTGGAGCGATGGGCCCGCACCAGGTGCGCCGCCTCCAGCGTGTCGCCTTCGGCCTGCCGCACCGCCGCCGCGGCCGTGGGCTCGTCGTAGAGCCCGCCTTCCCCCATCACCCGGTCCACCGCCAAGCGGAACCGCCCGGTGATCTGTTCGGTCGACACCCACGGCACCGGCGCGTGGTCGCGCTCGCGTCGTACCAGTTCCTCCGCGGCGATAATCGACGCCAGCCCGCCGCGGGCACTCGCGTACCCCATCAGAAACCCTTCCCCTCGATCACGGTCGTACGCGGAATCCCGGCCATCCGCCCGTCCGCGGTGATCAACAGCAGATCGACACCAGCAGGGAAACCCGCCACCGCCAAGGCCCGCGCCTCGACCAGGCCGTCCACTCCGGACACACGAGCCCGGTCGGCAATACCAGGACCGGAGAGCACCCAATCCTCGCCATCCACTTCGGCCACCGAAAGGCAGACCAGTGCGCCGGCCTCGGGCGCGAACGCGCTCCCCCGGCAGGCCGAACGCAGCTCCTCCGGCCTCATCGGTCGCGTGGCCGCGACGAACCGCGCGACGTCGAACTCCACGATCGGCGCCGACGTGGCCGCGGACACCGCGTCCACCCACCCCGCACCGTCATCCAGCACCGCGACCGGGGTGCCCAGGTCGGCGAGCGCCAGCATCGGCAACAGCACTGCCGGTGTCCCGCCGAGGCGATCCGAGGGCAGCTGGACGATTCGGCCGGGGCGGGCCAGCGCGTCCAGCACCACACGGAACACCTCCCGCGACTCATCCGGAAGTAGCCGGGCCGCGGCGATCCTGTCCACGACAAAGGTCATGTCAACTCCTCGAACTCGACGATCGTCGGCGCCAGCGCCGCCCACTCGGCTACTTCCCGCGCCGCCAACCGATCGGCGACGGTCCGGCAGAGTTCGTCGACTCGCGCCGAACGCGGACGGTCCGCTTCCGCCTCCGCGTCGAGCACCGCCGCGGCCACGGCGGCCACGCGGTCTTCACCCAGCCGGATCGACCAGCCCACCTGCCCGGCCAAGTCCACCTCGACGCGGCACGCCAACACGTCGCCCAGCAGGAACCGTTCCGCCAGCACCGGCTCACGGACCTGCGCGACGACAATCCCGACCTCCGGTCCGCTCAGCACACGCAGCGCGGCGCCGTCGTCGAGACACTCGTCCGCCAACGCAACGAGCTCGTCGCGCTCGGCCTCCGCCAGCAGCGCGCACCGCTGCTCCCGGCTCAACACCTCGGTCACCCTTCCTCCTCCGAGATCGTTTCTAACAGCTCTACGATCACGCGAACCACATCGGCCCTGGTCCACGCCGTGCTCCGCCTCAGCACCCGCCCACTCGCCGCGTCGCGGCTGTGGTTCTCCCAGCGGTAGACCGGGCAGCTCGCCTCGACCTCCAGCTCCCGCAGCACACGGGGCGGCGGTATCTCCAGCGCCACCCGGTGCCACGTGCGCACCAGCTGCAACCGGCCCACCTGACGCAGTACGTCCTCGACCGAATCGACCACCTGCATCGCCACATCCAGCTCGGGAACGATGTCGGCAGGGATCCACTCCTCGCTCCAACTCGCCAGGAGGTCATCGGCGTAGAACTCGCGCACCACTAGGTAGGCAGGCGAACCCGGCTCCCGGGCGAACCACTTCGCCTCGGGCTCAGGCAGCCCGACCCGGTCGACGCGTCTGACCACCGACCGCGGCGTCGCGCCCGCCGCCTGCACACTCGCGTGCCACGACGGCGGGCGGTCACGGGAAATCACATAGTCGATGCGTGAATTGACGAACGTGCCCGCGCCACGCACACGCCGAACCAGCAGCCGGCGCTCCAGCTCCTGCAGCGCGGACCTGGCCGCCCCGCGGCCCACACCGAACCGCCTGGCCAGCTCGGATTCACTGACCACCCGGCTACCGGGTACTGAATCGCCCAACTCGCTGGCAAGCCGGTCAGCGATTTCCAAGTACCTCGTCACACAGCGAACACTGCACGCCCAGCCGGTCCAGACGACTGCACGTCGTCAAACCCGGCTCGCCCCGTTGGTGAACATTTGGGTTGGTTGTATTACCAACCGTCGGCAAGTGACAGACAACTCGCGCCGACGATGCCGACCGTCCACATCAGTCACGCCCGGTACCCGCCGCGGCAGGGGTGCGCTTGCCGAAAACCTCGTCCGCCCTGGTCATGCGGCATGTCGGTACTCGTGGAGGGGGCCGCCCAGGCGTTCAAGCCTTCGTATGTCGAGTTGGGCCAGCTGCTCGGGGCTGGTGATCGGTTGGGGAAGTGGGTGTAGCGGGCGGGGGTTCGCGAGGCGTGGGTGGGACCTGTGCTCGTTGTAGAACTTCTCGAACTCACGCAGGGCGTGCAGGAGATGGCTTTGGTCCCAGATCAGCGTGCGGTCAAGAAGTTCGTGTCGGCAGGTCCGCACCCCCTTTGTCGCGGTAGGGACCGCCCTCGCGGGCGGCCCCCCGCACAGATCCCAGGGTGCGGGACTACCGCACTGGGCTCCTGCCTTGGGTCCTGGCAGCAAGGCGCCTTCCGGGTAGGGATGCATGATTCGGACCGGAGGTATCCACCCAGGGCGTGTGCAAGGTTGACCTGTCCGGTTTAGGTCGTTTCGGGTCCCGAGCAGGTCGGTCCACAGGTTTTCTTCCAGAGCAAGGACTTTCAGGCTGTGGGTCTCGGCACGCCCGTGCCCGCGGCCGCGGTTTCTTTCGCCGAGGCGGACTCGGGTCCAGGGCAGGGTTTTCAGCTGTGGGTGCAGGCCAGGCCGGTTGCCTTTGACCGGGAACAGCCAGAACACCCCACCTTCTCCACCTCGGAGACGAAGGTGGCGCCGGCGTGTTCGGCATCGCAAGGAAGTGGGACTACAGCGCACTCGACGCCACGTCTCGTCGTGCTCGCCGCTCGGCGTCGGGCCACGCAATCTGAAGCTGCCGATGCGAGCCAGCTCAGTTCTATGGCGGATCAGGCTCGTCAGATCAGCCCGAAGTCGTCGCCCGGTAGGTTCTGATCACGCCGTCGTTGAGCAGCTGCGCGATCCGCTCGGCGGTGTATCCAGCCGAGCGCAGGATTTCCTCGGTGTGCTGGCCGCCGCCCTGGGTGGACAACCCCTGGTGCACCACGCAACCCTGGTCCCCCAGGCCGCCGACACCCTCGCCCTCGAGCACGCCGAACGCGGTCGCGTCCCCATCCTGATCCTGGAGCTTACCGACCGCAGATAGACCCGTACGCGCCGTCCGTCCTGCGTGATTCCAGGGACATCCCGTGGTTGTTTACCGACCAGGTTCGGGATGTCTGTCCTGTTCGGACATCTGCGTGGAAGGCGTGTGGCACGGCAAGTGGTGGTCGGGGACCCGGTGAGCTTGCTGGATCTTGAGCGTCGGTGCATGGGCATCGTCGGCGCAGAAGTCCTCATGTCGTTGGGCGAGCCGTGGCGGGTCGGCAAGCGCCCCTACGGCCGCTCCGCCCTATCGACGACGGCGGCTTGCTTGAAGGGTTCTATCTGCACCAGTCACGAATCGGTGACACGTTGCTACCCCCGTAAGGGCGGCTTTCCTTTGTAGAGGTGGCGAGCACCGAGCGTGGTCAGTCCCGCTGTCGCGTCGATGGTGCCGCTTCACGCGCCTCAATTACACCAGTCAGGGTGACACGCGAATGTGGTGCGTGGATCACGGCACCGGGCGGGTGGTGTGGGCCGTCCTCGACCTTGTGCCGCAGATGGATGCAGAGCCAGCGACGACGCCCAACAAACGCGCTGCGCGATTATTCGTTACTTAAAGTGACATTGATTGGGGAAAAGATCCTTCCCGCCCACAACCGTCTGCGGACAATATGCACATCATTGGGGCCGACCTACCCTGTGCACATCCCGGCGCCGGGACCAGGCACATGAGGACTCACCGCGTACTGCACATGCCCGGTCCGCCGATGTGGTCTGCATGGACATACAGCTGCCGCCCCGCCGTGGCTAACGTCACCAAATCGCCCATCCATGCTCCGCATGCCCGGGTAGCGATGAGCCACCGCAGGAAGGCAGGACCATGACCCGATTTTCCAAACCCGAAGCCGCGGCTCCCCCTAGGAAGACGTCGGCGCGTAGCTCGTCCACGGACCTGTTACGCAGCTCGATCAACTTCCTGCACATCGTGCTCATGGTGACGGCCGCCGCCGCTCCGCTGGTCGTAGTCTCGACCTACATCCCGATCTCCCTGTCCAGCGGCGCAGGACTCGCCACCGCGCTCACCTACCTCGCCACGACACTCATTCTGCTGGTGTTCTCCGTCGGGTTCGTCCAGATGGCGAAGCGGATCACCGCAGCGGGCGCTTTCTACACGTTCACCTCGCAGGGCCTCGGCCGGCCCATGGGACTCGCGGCGGGTTTCACGATTCTCTCCGCGTACAGCATGATCACCGCCGCGATCCAGGGCGGCTTCGGCTACTACGCCTCCGCACTGCTCGGCGACTACTTCGGGCTGAGCGTGCCCTGGTATTGGTGCAGCATCGTCGCGCTGGCGTCGATGTTCGTGATCTCGTACTACCGGGTCACCCTCACCGCACGCATTCTCGGCTTGCTGCTGACGCTCGAGGTGCTGATCGTCCTCGTGGTCGACGTGTTCACCATCGGATCCGGCGGTACGTCCGGTCAGATGGCCGTCGCGTTCGACCCCGCGCAGTGGGGCGCCGCACCAGCCGTGGGCATCGGCTTCTTCCTAGCGTTCTGGTCCTGGATCGGCTTCGAAACGACCGCGATCTACGGCGAAGAGACGATGGATCCGAAGCAAAGCGTGCCGCGCGCGACATACATCGCCGTGATCACGCTCGGCGTCTTCTACGCCCTGGCCGCCTACGCGGCCATCGTCGGCTTCGGCAGCGACTCCCCCGCGCAAGCCGAGACGCTGCTCGACCAGTACTTCTTCAAGCTGGCCGACATGTACACGCTGCCGTTCGTGCGCACGCTCATGGACTTCCTCGTGGTATCGGGATTCTTCGCGTGCTCGTTCGCCTTCCACAACAATGCGGCGCGGTACTTCTTCTCGCTGGGCCGTGACCGGATCCTCCCCGAGGCGCTGGGCAGGACCCACGCGAAGCACAAGTCGCCGCACCTGGCCGCCGGTGTGCAGGCCGCGATCGCGATCACCACGGTTGCGATCTTCGCCATCGGTGGCGCGGACCCGATCCTGCATCTGGGCACCTGGCTGCCGATCTTCTGCACGTTGGCCGTCATGGTCGTTCAGCTGCTGGTGTCCATCGCCGTGATCGGCTACTTCAACCGCGTCGGCCGCCACTGCACCGGCGACTACCTCAAGACGCTCGCCGCCCCGATCGCGGGCGCCGTGGCACAGCTCGTCGTCGTCGGTCTCCTGTTGAAAAACCTCACCTTCCTCGCCGGCGCCGACACCCTCATCGTCACGTTCATCCCGGTGTACGTGCTGGCAATCGCGACGACCGGTTTCCTGTACGCGATCTGGCTGCGCCGCAGGGCCCCGGCCCGGTTCGCGGCGATCGGAACGCTGCGCGAAGACGCCATGGAGGCTCTTCCCGACGAGTAAACCCGCGGATGGCCAATGACCGGTCCGAACCCACAACGCGGGTTCGGACCGGTCATTCCCCGCTCGCAGCGTTCCGGGCTTGTGTCCGCACCAGCCGCGGCTCGCCGGCCAGGGCGAGCCGTGCCGCCAGCGCCGCGACCGCCCAGTCCCCGAGGCCTTCGACCGGTCTCCCGACGAGTTCCTCGATGCGTCCCAGCCGCTGGCGCAGCGTGTTGCGGTGGATGAACAGGTCGCTGGCGGTGTCGGTCACCGAGCAGCGGTTCGCGAGGTAGTCCTCCAGGGTCGACGCCAGCGCCGTGCCGTTGCGCAGGTCGTAGCGTATGACCTCGGAAATGCGGGTCAGGACATCGCGCAGATCCTCCCCGATGTCCAGAGCGACTCGAGGGAGCAACCTCAGGTGTGCGAAGTCCTCGTGATGGGCAACCGAACCGCGGTCACCGAGCAACTGCGCCCACGCGCCCGCGGTCTCCGCGGTTTGAAGCGCGGAGACCAGGTCGGAAACGTCGTTGGCCACGGGACCGATACCGGCCGTCACCCCACCATTCGACTCGGCCTGCAGCTGCCTGATCGTGGTCCGCAACGCGTGTTCGAAGCCCTTCCACTGTTCGGGCTGGTACGGCACCAACAGAGAAACCACCGGCGCCGATGGGACCAGCACCATTCCTTCGATTCCACCGCGCATCTCGCGAAGTGCGTCCACAACCCGTTCGAAGGCCGATGGCGTTGTGTACCGCGTCCCGCTGACCCGCACCTGCACCGGTTGCGTGGGTCCGGGATGCCAGCCCAGGTCACGAAGGAGCCGGTCTGCGCTCTCCCGTGTGGGAGCCCCCGCCAACCTGCCTGCCAACGGTGTCGTCATGGCCGGACAGCTCAGTGACGATACGAGGGTGGCCGCTTGCGCCGCGAGCGCGTCGACGATGCCCTTGTCGGCTTCGGTGAACGGCCGCGCGCGATAACACGTGATGGCGCCCAGCGGGAACAGCGTGCCGAAAGAGATCGTGAGCTTCTCCAGCTCGGAGCTGATCTGCTGGGCCAGGTCGTGCAGTTCAGCCCTCGCCCGGACCGATCGCGCCGACACCACGACCGCGTTGTCGACGTCGTCGGCGAAGGCGAGTCCAGGGCGGACCTTGCAGTCGGGCGCTCCCCGTTCGGCGAGCTCCAGCGAGCAGAACGCCGCGTCCACCTGGTCACGAATCGCCTCGGCGAGGACGTCGACGCAGCGTTGCAGCGAACTCGTGGCGTCCGCGGGCAGGGTCATAAGGAACCGAGAGGCCGCCGACTCCCTGCGCAGGTCTTTCACGGTCTGGGCATGGACCAGGCCGTTGGCCAGCAGACTTCCGACCTCGGTCGCCAACTCCACGTCGTGGGTGTCGAACGCGGCCGGCTCGCCCGCGTACAGGCTGAACACACCCAGCAGTTCGCCGCCCGGCACCGCGACGGGAACTGCGACCATGGAATGAAACTGGTGCTCTTCGAGGACCGAGAAGTTGACGAACCTGGGATCGCTCTGGATGTCTTCGTCGAGTCTGACGGTCTGCCGCATCAGTCCCGTCCACCCGGTGACGCCTTCACCGAGGCGGAGCTGGATCTCCCCGACGTGGGCCGCCTGGCGGCCTGTGGTGGCGACCCGCAGCACCAGGCGCTCGATCTCAGGATCCCAGATATAGACAAACGTCCCTGCGGCTTTGGTGGCGCGTTTAACCAGGTCGACGGCCCGCTGCGCGAGCGCTATCGGGTCCCCGCCCTGGACCATCAGGCGGTTCAATTCCGCCAAGGTCTCAGCGCGGCGCTCAACTGCGACCAACTTTTCGGTCATCTGGTCGAGCTGTGCTTTGAAGCCACTTGAATCCTGTGTCGGAACGCTCATATGGCCTGCTCAGCCGAGTGCTTGGATGGACTTCCGCATGGCCATGGCGAACTCCCGGGGTGTGTTGATGGCGATCCAGGCGACGGTCTCCGCACCGCGCTCCAGCGTGTAGAACGCCGCCTTTCGGTGCGGTTCGTCGACATGCTGGACGAGCGTAGCCTCACGGTCCGGGTGTCCCAAGACTTGAATTTTCCGACCGAACTGGTGACTCCAAAAATACGCCGGTTCCGCGTCCATATGCACCGGGTTCTTTCCCAGCAGGGCACGCGCCACGCTGCGTCCTTGACGTTGCGCATTGGTCCAGTCCTCGCACCGACGAGCACCTGCACCGATCAAGCCCCATGCCGAAACATCGCCGATGGCGCGCACGCCCGACACGGGAGAACCGGACGTATCCAGTACGGTTCCCTCGTCGTCGCAGCGAACTCCGTCGGCCACGTCCAGCCCCGATCCCGCCAACCAGGCGGTCGCGGGGCGCGTGCCGACCGCGCTGACCACGAGGTCAGCCGATAGCTCAGCGGAATCTGTCACGACGCGCCAGCCGCCGCTTTGCTTGAGGACGCCTTCGACACGCGAGCCCAGGTGCAGTGAGACTCCCGCATCCCGGATCCACGCTGCGGCCTCGGCCCCGAGGTGCCCGCAGAGGAAGCGGTCCAGGGGGTTGTCGGTCAGGTCGACGAGACTGACCTGGGCGCCAGCCAGAGTGAGGCTGGACGCCAGCTCGGTGCCGATCGTGCCCGCTCCGAGGATCACGATCCTGCGCTCTGCGGCGACCGAGTCACGGATCCGGCGCGCATCCGCTGCTGTGCGCAACTGCGCTACCCCGGCCGGCTCACCGGGCAGACGCACCGGCACCGAACCGGTGGCGATGACGATCTGCTCCGCCGCCAGAGCACTTTCCGACCCGTCTTCGAACTCGACGCGCACCGTCGAGGAGGCCACATCCAGTGCGGTGGCCCTCCCCCGCACCAATTCGCAGCCGTCGTGCCACCACGGTGCACCCGGTGACTCGGCGGAGTCAGCGAGGAATTCCTTGGACAGCGGCGGCCGATCATAGGGCGCGTCCGGGTCCTGGTCCACGACCAGGACCCGGCCTTCGAAGCCGTCTTCGCGCAGCTGCGCGACGAACGCACCGGAGGCTACCGACGCCCCGACCACCAGCACATCACCGGTAAGGGTCATCGGTTCACGTTTCCTCGATCTTGACGGCGCGCTCCGGGCAGTTCGCTTCGGCGCGACGGATGCTCTCCGGCAGCTCGGCGGCCTCGGCCAACCCATCCGGGACGAACGCATAGCCCTCGTCGTCGAAGTCGAACGCCTCGGGCGCGAAGGCCATGCAGCGCGCGTGCCCTTGACACCTGCTCGAGTCAACCGAAATGCGGTACATGTCGATCACTTTCCAATCTGGAGCGTCAGCGGGCCGACGCCGTGCCACGGCTCACTCGGGTCCGCCAGCGAGAACTCGGGAACGACCTCGAGGAATTCTTCGAGCGCGACGATGAGTTCCTGCCGACCGAGGTTCGATCCGAGGCAGCGATGGATCCCGCCTCCGAACGCGAGGTGCCGGTTGTTCTGGCGGCCGATCTGGATCTCGTCGGGGTCGTCGTAGACCTCGGGGTCGCGGTTGCCGGCGCCGAAGACGAGAACGAGCCGGTCGCCGGCCTTGATCTCCTGCCCGGAGAGCTCGGTGTCCTTCTTGCAAGTGCGGGCCATACCCTGCACCGGCGAGAGCGTGCGGAGGAATTCCTCTGCGGCCGTGGGGATCTCGTCCGGGTTTTCGCGCAGCACGCGCTGTGCTTCCGGGTTCTGCGCGAGGTACCACAGGCTGGAGCGGATCGCCCACGCGGTCGTGTCCAGACCCGCTAGGAACAGCAGGTAGCAGTAGGACAGCAGCTCGTCGTGGGTGAGCTTGCGTCCCTGGATCTCGGCCTGTTGGAGAACGCCGATGAGGTCGTCGGCCGGCTCTTCGTCCGCACGGGAGGTGAGCAGATCGTCGAAGTAGTCGATGACCTCTCTCCCCGCGTTCCACGCGCGTTCCGGGTTGTCGGTGCGCTCGTAGATGATGTCGTCGATCCAACGGTCGAACTTCGGCCAGTCCTTCTCCGGAAACCCGGCCAGCCGACTGAAGATGATGGTCGGCATCGGACGCGCGAAAGCGTGCGAGGCGTCGACCACCTCCTGATCGGCGACCTCCTGCGCTAGTTCGCGCGACGTGTGACGCATGCCGTCACCGAGCTTGGCGATCGCCTTCGGCGTGAACAGCGGCAGCAGGACCTTGCGGTAGTCGGTGTGGTCCGGCGGATCGATGTCGATCGGGATCAGCGGCATGTCGGTGCCGAAGGCCGGCATCAGCATCGACGGAGCTACCGCGAAGGTGTCGGGATCCTGCTCGGCGGCGAAGATGTCCTCGCTCTTGGTGACATACCAGAAGCCGCCGTGCTTCTCACTCTTGCCGACCGGGCATTGCTCACGGAGTTGCTTGTAGGTGTCGAAGACGTTGTCGAGCGCCGGCCCGTGGTAGTCGAACTCCCGCCCGGCGGTCACGTTCTCGGACATGGAAACCTTCCTAAACTGTGGTGCGGAATTCGGCGGCCCTCTGCACGAACTGCGTGAAGAGACCGGCGTGCTGGTCGTTGGTCGAGGCGAGATTCTCGGGATGCCACTGAACCCCGACGAGGTCGGCGTCGGCGGCCTCGACGGCTTCGATCACGTCGCCGCAGACGGCGGTCACTTGAAGTCCTGCGCCCAGGTCCTTCACAGCTTGGTGGTGGTAGCTGTTGACCTTGACCTCGCCCGCGTCCCCGAACATGGCCGCCAGGGAGCTGCCGCTGGCGACCGTGATGGCGTGGCTCATGTTCGTCGGCGGGTTTTCCTGCCAGTGCGACTGCTCGTCTTCGATCTGTTGCAGGAGCGTCCCGCCACGCAGCACGTTCACCAGCTGTAGACCTCGGCAAATCGCCAGGATCGGCATGCCCAGCGCTATTGCCTCCTGATACAGCGCCGTTTCGAACGCATCCCGGTCCTTGCGGATCCCGTAGACGGCTTCGTCCGGTTCCTCGCCGTACAGCGACGGATCGAGGTCACCTCCACCGGTGAGCAGGAGACCGTCCATTCTGGACAGCATTCCCGGCGCGGGTGTCTGCGACACCGGCATGATCACCGGCTGGCCACCCGCAGCGTAAACCGCGTTGGTGTAATCGGCTCCCAGCTTGGTGCAGTCGCGGTCACCAAACGCGGTTCCCAGCACCTCGATGGCCGCGGACACGGCAATGAGCGGACGTTCCATGTCAGTAGACCGTCCACCCGCCGTCGACGAACAGCGTCGTGCCGGTGATCCAGCTCGCCTTGTCGCCGCCGAGGAAGGACACGGCGTTCGCGACATCTTCTGGCTGACCGATCCGGCCGATCGGCGTGCGCTCCAGCAGCCAGTCCTTCACCTCAGGATTGCCGAGAACGTCGCGGGTGAACGGCGTCTCGATGAACCCGGGCGCGACGGCGTTGACCCGCACCTTGGAGGAGGCGCACTCCACGGCCAGCGCGCGCGTCAGCTGCAGCAGGGCTCCCTTGGAGGCGTTGTAGTGCACCTGCGGGTGCCCGCTGCTGGAGATCACGATGTGTGCCTCGACCGAGGTGATGTTCACAATCGCCGCGGTCGCGTCCCCGCCGCGCTGCTGCACACCATCCCGCAGCAGCGGCATCGCGGCCTGGCTCATCAGGAACGGCCCGGTGGAGTTCACCGCGAAGACCTGGTCCCACTCCTGCTGGGGAAGATCCTCGAAGTTGCTCGACCGGACGATGCCGGCGTTGTTGACCAGCAGGTCGAGCCGTCCGAACTCGTTCTCGATCACGCGGACCGCCTCCCGCACCGATCCCTGGTCGGCGACGTCAGCGCTGATCGGCACAGCTCCGGGGTATTCCGCGGCGACCTCTTTGACCGACTCCGGCGCGATGTCCAGCAGTGCCACGCGGGCACCTTCGGCCAGCAGTGTCTCCGCGATCGCCCTGCCGTTGCCGGAGCCGGCGCCGGTGACAGCCGCGAAACGTCCTTCATGAGTGAGCATGGAAATCCCTTCGAACTCAGCAGAAACTCGATCGTGGATCAGGTGTGCTCCAGGTACCGCGCGATCTCCCACTCGGTCACCGCCGCGCCGAACTTCTTCAATTCCCAGCGGCGGGTCGACACGAAGTGGTCGACGAAGCGCTCGCCGAGCAGTTTCCGGGCGAGGATGCTCGCTTCGAGCTTGTCCGCCGCGTCCCCGAGGTTCGCGGGGAGCAGCGGAGCCTGCCCGGCAGGCAAGGCGTAGGCGTTGCCCTCGATCGGCGGCGGCGGGGTGAGGTTCTGCTCGATCCCGTCGAGCCCGGCGGCCAGGTTCGCGGCGAGCACGAGGTGGGGGTTCGCGTCGGCGCCTGCCACGCGGTTTTCGACCCGGGCGGCGGGCCCCGCCCCCGGAATCGAGCGGATGGCGACCGTCCGGTTGTCGAAGCCCCAGGTGGAGCTCGATCCGGCCCACTCGCCACCCTCGGTCCGTTTGTACGAGTTGATGTTGGGCAGGAACAGGGCGGTGAGATCCGAGGCGTGCTCGACGAGCCCGGCAAGATAGCTGCTACCGATGTCGCTGAGCCGCGTCGGGTCGTCCGCATTGGCGAAGGCCGCAGTACCGTCCTTGTTCAGCAGGCTCTGGTGCACGTGCCCGGACGAACCGGCCCAACCGGGATTCACCTTGGCGATGAACGAGGCCGTGAAACCGTTGCGGGCGGCGAGCTCCTTCACCGCGTGCTTGAGCAGCATCGCGTTGTCCGCGGCCCGCAGCGCGTCCGAGTAGTGAATGTTCACCTCGAACTGGCCGGGACCGTGCTCGCTGTTGCTCGCCTCGATCTTGATGCCGTACTCGGCGAGCTGGCGGCGCACCTCACCGATGACGAACTCGGTGCCCGTGTCGCGGTACACGCTGTAGGTGTGGTTGCCGTCCGAGACCGTTTCGAGGTCGCGCCACTGCCGGGCCGCGAGCTCACGCGGACTGCCGCGGAACAGAAAGAACTCGAACTCGTACGCGGCCTGCGCGTCGAAACCCAGTGATTCGGCTCGCGACACCACCGACTTCAGCACCGTACGCGGGGACAGCTCCATGGGCTGGCCGTCGCGCTCGTAGATGTCGCAGATGACCGAGGCCGTGCCCGGCTCCCACGGCACAACGGCGAGCGTCGACAGGTCGGGCTTCAAGTTGATGTCCGGGTATCCGGTGTGCCATCCGGTGTAAGCCAGGTCGGGGATCGGTTCGTCCTGGATGTCCCATCCGAACAGGATGTTGCAGATGAACGTCCCTTTTTCGCTGACGCCGTCGATGAAGTGGTCGCTGGAGACGCGCTTGCCGCGCCAGACGCCGTCCAGGTCGACCGCACCGATCTTGAACGTGTGGATCCCGTTCTCCGCAGCGAATTCCTCAAGCCGTTCGCGGTCTACCGATGCCTCGCTCGATGCCATGATGTCCTCACTTACCCATATCGGCTTTCCGGTGACCGTAAGCGCGGTCACAGTGGTGGTCCATGTTCACGGTGCACATGCCGCCCGAAGCTGAAGAGGCACGTCGCACGTGGTCAACGCACTCCGGTGATGTGTGCGCCGAACACCGCTCGGGACGTCAGTCGACCACCAGCGCCTCCTTCAGAGATGCCGCCTCCAGTCCGGTGGCCACCGGCGACCGCGGAGTTCGTCAGCAACCCGCCGTGGGTGTTGACGCCGAGTGCGAGGCTGGCGTCGTCCGCACCTGCCTGGCGCCAGCCTTGTTGGCCAGCGCGACCACGTACGGCAGGGTCACGTTCGTCCGCGCGCACGTGGGCGTGTTGGGCACGGACCCTGGAATGTTGGCCACGCAGTAGAACACCGAGTCTCGCCCGCGGCCCACACCTCGTCTGCCGTGTCGAGGATCCACGCCCCAGCGGCTCGGTACTCGGCTGTCGCTGATGGAGGAACCGACGCCGGGTCCGGCCTGCACGGACACCTCGTGTCCGTTGATCACGAGCTCGTGCACGCCTGCCGGGGTGATCGCCACGCAGTACTCGTGGTTTTTGACCTCTGCGGGTACGCCGACCTTCATGAATTCTCCTGGCTGTCCGGCTGAACGCCATCGCGTCATCACGCTGATGTTGAGAAACGACGCTAGGCCGTCGAGGCGAAATCGTCTGTGTTCACAGTGCACATGCCTTCCCGGCGCGCAGGGCATGACGCACGTTGTTGTGTCAGGACCCGGTCCCGAGCATGGAAAGACCCGCTCAACCATGCTCTCCGCTACCACGGCGGGTGGGCCCGTCAGACGAAGGCAGGAACCACGAGTGTCCGCTGTGAACACTGTCATCAATCCCGCCACGGAAGAGCCGATCATCGAATTCGCCAGCTTCAACGCCGCTGACGCCGAGACCGCGGGGACCCGGGCGGTCGAGGCGCAGCGCGCTTGGGTCGGGCTACCGATGTCCGTCCGGCGGGAGGCCATGAACGCGATCGCCGGAGTTGTCGAGTCGCACGTGGACGAGCTCGCGCGGCTGGAGGCTCTGGGATCGGCCGCGAACTCGGACTGGCCGCCATCGACGGCTACACCGAGCTGAAGAACATCTACATCTCGACCGGCGCCTGATCACAGGCGCCAGGACTGCCGGCGGAGAGTGCACATGACCTACGTGATCACCCGGAGCTGCTGCAACGACGCGACCTGCGTGACAGTCTGCCCCGTCAACTGCATCCACCCCACACCGGACGAACCGGACTACGCGACCGCGGAGATGCTTTACATCGACCCCGACACCTGCATCGACTGCGGTGCCTGCGTCGACGTGTGCCCTGTGGAGGCCATCACCCCGGACTTCGACCTCACCGAGAATGCCGAGCGCTACCTCGACATCAACGCGCGCTACTTCCGCGATCCGGCCCACCAGGGTTATCCGGAGACCCAGTACCAGAAGCGCAAGCCGGCGGTCGAGGTCTCCGAACCCGAACCGCTGCGCATCGCCATCGTGGGGTCCGGCCCCGCGGCCTGCTACGCGGCCGAGGAACTGCTCAGCCGCAAGGGGCTGCAGGCCGAAGTCCACATGTTCGAGCGACTGCCCACTCCGTGGGGGCTGGTGCGCCACGGCGTCGCGCCGGATCACCAGGACACCAAAGAGATCACCCGCCAGTTCACCGGCACAGCCCGGCGCAAGAACCTCGACCTGCACCTCAACGTCGACATCGGCGAGCACCTCAGCCACGACGAGCTGCTCACCCACCACCACGCCGTGCTCTACGCCGTCGGCGCCGCGACGGACCGCTCGCTGGGCGTCCCGGGCGAGGAACTGCCGGGCAGCCACTCCGCGACAGAGTTCGTCGCCTGGTACAACGGCCACCCTGACTTCGCCGACCGCACCTTCGACCTCTCCGGCGAACGCGCGGTGATCGTCGGCAACGGCAACGTCGCCCTCGACGTCGCCCGCATCCTCGCGAGCGACGTCGACCGGCTCGCCCGCACCGACATCGCCGACCACGCACTCGAAGCACTGGCCTCCAGCAATATCTCCGAGGTTCTCGTCCTCGGCAGACGTGGCCCGGCGCAAGCGGCGTTCACGACACCCGAACTCCTCGGGCTCGCCGACACGGACGACTTCGATGTCGTCGTCGATCCTGCGGATGCCGCGCTCGACCCGGTCAGCGCCGCTGCCCTGAGCCCACACGACATCGGTGTGTTCAAGACCGAGGTCCTCGCCGAACTCGCCAGACAGCCGTCCGGACGCGGTGACAAGCGAGTCGAGCTGAGGTTCCTGACCTCACCGGTGGAGATCCTCGGGGACGACCGCGTCCGTGGCATTCGAGTGGTCCGCAACGCGCTCGCCGATTCCTCCGGACGTCTGGTCGCGCAGCCAACCGGCGACGTCACCGAGCTGAACTGCGGGCTGGTGCTGCGTTCCATCGGATATCGCGGACGACCACTGCCGGGACTGCCGTTCGACGCCGACAAGGGCACGCTGCCCAACAACCGGGGGCGGGTCGTCGATCCGGCGACCGGAGACCCGCTCGCCGGCGTCTACGCCGCCGGGTGGATCAAGCGCGGACCGTCCGGGGTGATCGGCACCAACAAGAAGTGCGCCGAGGACACCGTTCAGGCCTTGCTGGACGACTACGAGGCAGGGCGCCTGAAGTCCCCGGAGCACGACGCCGAAGCGCTCCGCACGCTGCTGACCGAGCGACGGCCCGAGGCGCTCGACTACGCGGCGTGGGAATCGATCGACCGCCACGAGAAGAAGACCGCCAAACCGCAGCGTCGGCCGCGGGTCAAGCTGACCTCCTCCACCGACTTGCTCGCGGTCGCCGCGGGCGATCGGGAAACGACGAGGTGAGACCACCGCACGGTCCGTGGTCGCAGACACTGATCTGCGATCCCGGACGGGTTGGGCGCTGTTTCCTAGGCGAGCAGCGCATCAGCGAACGCAGGTGACCGCCGTGAGTGTTTTTGGGTGCTATGGCACCCACAAACACTCACGGGTGTTCTTCCGACACGCGAAGGTGGCCATCGGCAGGCGTCCCACCAGCATCGGTTGCGGCGTCGGCCAGGTGTGACCCGGACACGACCAGCGGATCGTGGCGGGAGAGCTACCGGCCAGACCGCACCCGCGCTGACGGGCACCCGGGCAACACCAGCACCAAAGACAGCAGGCACACCACACCGTGGTGACAAGACCATGCTGGACCAAGGTGACCAACTCGTGTTGTTCCCAGAACTCCACGACCGTTCGGGAGATCACCGGACCAGTCCGGCTCCGGATGACGTGACCAATAATGGCCACTCACCCTAGGAACGGTACGGCAACGATGGGCTCAGAGGGCCCAGTCGACTGACTCGCCGTGTTCCAGGGCGTTGATCGATCGCGGGCGCGCATGCCCGCTCGCCCCACCACAACTCGTTGAGCACCCGTGGCTCGACGACCACCCGCAAATCCACATCGTGTTCCGGCTCCCCGACGCAGTCCCGTGCCGCACTGTCGCCGGCATGGATCCAGCCGCTCGTGAGTTTGCTGCCGGGGAACCAGGAGCGCCGCCCGTAGGTGTGGCCGACGAAGTCACCATCGCCGCCCGGCAGCTGAACGGCATCCGGCGAAGCTAACCAATGAACCGCTACCCGCCAGCCAGGCCACGAGCTCGGGTCCTGCGCAAGATGTGTTCTCACGCGCCGCACCTACCGCCTCGCGGGCGGTGATCTCCCTCAAGCACGTCCCGACTCTGACACACGCCCACACGCAAGTCGACCCAAAACACTCAATTAGCGCAATTTGGACTTCGCGGATGAGTTCCCGGTCACACCCCTGAGGACGGGCACCATCCAGCCACCCTAATCGGCCGGCACATGCAGCGGTTCGCGGCCGATCAGCTCCACCGCGAACGCGAACACCTGCCCCCGATCGCCGCGAGAGGCGTACCCGGCAAGCAATCCATCGTTACCCAGAACACCTGCCATGCGGTCGTGCGCAACACCCGGCGGCTGCTGCGTGCGGCACTGGAATCCGGCAAGGCCCAGCGGTTCGGCCTGAATCGAGCGTTCATCACCGCTATGTCGCCGGCTGGCACCATGGTCCGCCGAACACGGCCGCCGTTTCCCGATGGGGTCGCCCGCGCGCCGGCCGACGAGGCCAACCGGCGGAAGCTGACCGACGCCTACGACCCGTTCGACTGCCGCATGCGGGATGTATGGGAGGCGATCATCATCACCGGTCGGCGCTACGGCGAGGTGCTCAAGCTCGTAGTCGCTCCGGTGATCGAGGACCATCCCCGCGTGCGCGGGGCCGACAGCTTGCGTGCTGAAGATGCCGGATGGCTCACTCCCAGAACTGATTAAGAGGTGGGGTGGCTCCTACCCACGGCTAAAGCCGGGGATCTCCGCCACCCACACAAGATGATCCTCGAACCCGTCTTCGAGGCGGACTTCAAGCCGGTCTCCTATGGCTTCCGCCCCAACAGGCGGGCACAGGACGCGATCGCCGAGATCCACCTGCTGGGTTCCCGCACCCACGAGTGGGTGCTCGAAGTTGACATCAAGGCGTGCTTCGACGAAATCTCACATCCGTCCTTAATGGACAGGATACGGAAACGCGTCGGGGACAAACGTGTTCTGTCGCTGTTCAAGGCGTTCCTGAAAGCTGGCGTCCTTTCTGAGGGCGACATCCTCAGGGACACTCGCGTGCCTGATTCTGGCGGACATGAACAGCAGTTCTTCTCTAACGTGCGACGAGCCGCCACCCATCAAGTGTCCTGCGATCCGGATGCGTGGCGGCCTCTGCCGCCACACGACATCGTCCCGGACCAAGCCTTTTAGCTTGGCTGTGCAGGGTTGTGACTGCTGATGCCTTCTGTGACTATTGTCCCCAGTCTCTCGCCCGACCGAGTGACAACCGTCAAGAGCGCCTCCCGTTATCGTTAGTTCGATGTCAGCGCGAGGTTCGGCCGCCCCCCACGAGCTAACGTGGCAAGTGATTTTACACCAAGCTGCCGCCCCGGTAGCGGTGCTCGACCTCGAGGGATACTTCGTTTACGCCAACCCAGCGGTATGCGACCTCCTCGGTTACGGCCTTGCCGATCTCCTCGGCCGCCCAGCGCGGGATTTCACGCATCCAGATGACCCCGCACTGGACCGTGACCTTGTCAACAACATGATCGCAAACGGGTTTGACAAGCTACGCTCAGAAAAGCGCGGTGTGCGATCCGACAGCCAAACAATTTGGCTGCTCATCAGCAACGCAGTCATCAGAGACTCAAATGGCGAACCGCAGTTTGTCCTGTCGCAATACCAGGACATCACCAGTCGACGCTCGGCCGAGCTGCGCTGGCAGAAAACTTTCGCCAACGCCCCGATCGGCTTGGCCGCGCTCGATCTCACCGGGCGTTGGCTGGAGGTCAACGATCGGTTGTGCGACATGGTCGGATACTCCGCAGAAGAAATGCTGACCATGCGCTTCACCGACCTCACCTATTCAGACGACAAGTCTGGGACGGATCTCCTTGCGGACCTGACCGCCGGCCGACTCGAAACCGCCTGCCTAGAGAAGCGCTACCGACACAAGGCTGGATACCCGATCTGGGTCCTCATCCGGGTCAGTGTCATTCCGGGGGCCGACGGCCGTCCGGCCTACCTGGTCTCGCAGTACGAAGCAATCGGCGAAAGACAAATGCAGGACCGTCACATGGCACACATGGCCCTGCACGACCCGTTGACCGGGCTCGCTAACCGGGCCCTGCTGATGGACCGGCTCGACCAGGCGCTCGCGGCACTCCCCCAGCATGGCGGCGTCTTGACCGTGCTACTGGCGGACCTCAATGAGCTCAAACCGGTCAACGACAGCTACGGCCACGCCGTCGGTGATCAACTCCTGATCACCGCGGCAAATGAGCTGTTCAAAGCCGTCCCACCGGGCGACACGGTGGCCCGGCTTGGCGGAGACGAGTTCGTCGTACTCACCTGGACATCGAACCTGCGCGAGGCCAAAAAGCTCCGCGACGACCTGGCGCAACGTTTGGTAGCTGACATCGTCGTAGCAGGTCACGAAATAAAGTTGAGCGCCAGCGTAGGACTCGCCACCGCCCGGGATGCTGCCACACCAGCCTCTGACTTGTTGCACAACGCAGACCTCGACATGTACACCTACAAACGCGCCGGCCGCGCGTAGCCGGGTGATGATGTGCCCCGCGTTTTCCGGACGCGTGCCAAATGACTTTATCAGGCGGCTTCCTGAATCGCCTGTAAGTGTTTGGGGTGGCCGGCCCGGGGCTGGCTGACAGGATCGGTGGTCGTCGCGACGACCGGTGTGACTCGTGAATCGCTTTGCCTGTTCGAGTGCACTTCCCGGGATCTGTCAACTGGTTGTGGTGGCGACGCCGGCCCGGTCTGCTTCGGTGGCTTGATGAGAACCCTGCCCGATCCCGTTGCCGCGGGATCGTGGCCCGTTACAGGCCTGCCTCGAAGTTCTCCTTCCGGGCCGACGCCGACCAACGACGTCGGTGTCGGGTTGTCGGGAACGGTCACCCCGGCGAACAGCGTCCTGACCTGCTCAGCGGACGGTTGGATCCACAGCTTCGCCTCGCGTCGACCGCGGGGTCGGTTCACCTCGTCGATCGGGCATTCCACGACCCGGCCGGTCAGGTTGTGGATCTCCACCTTGTGCCGCAACTCGAGGAACTCGAGGAACTCGAGGAACCCGAAGCAGATCTTGATCGCCTGCGCCCGCGCCATCCGGGTGTTGGGCGGCACCGCCCGCACGCCGTGCCGAAATAGCCGTCCACGTTGGACGGTTGCAGGTCCCACAACGGCCGGCCGAACCAGGCACGCACCTGCTCCAGATGGCAGACATCCGAACGGATCGTGTTATCGGTCAACCCGGCGGCCGAGCGGGCCAACACGAACCCGGCGAACACATCGGTCTCGAATCGCGCGATCTTCTCCGGGCCCAACGGCTCGCGCATCTCGCGCAGATCCCGCACGCCCGCCAGCCCCACGAGGAAACCAACCGAGGACCGTCCAAGATCCTTGACACACCTCAGAACCTTGATACACCTCAGACACCGCCAGCCCGCAGCGGCGCTGGCCGCGCGGCAGTGACTGCCGTGCAGAACGATCGCGCCGTAGGCGGGTCGATCGGCTTCCGGCCGGATCACCCGATGTCATCAGGAGATCCGGCGGAACAGGGCGGCCAGCGCCTGGCCGCCACCGATGCACATGGTGACCACACCGAGCTCCAAGTCACGACGGACGAGATCCTTGGCCACCCGGAGCGACAGGATCGCGCCAGTGGCGCCGACCGGATGGCCCAGCGCGATCGCACCGCCGTACGGGTTGACCTTCTCCGGGTCCAGCTTGGCGTCCCGGATCACCGCCACCGCCTGGGCGGCGAACGCCTCGTTGAGCTCGATCGTGTCGATAGCACCCGGGGCCGTACCGGTCTGGGCGAAAAGCTTGTGCAGCGCCATCACAGGCGCATAGCCCATCAACTCCGGCTCCATCGCCGCAGTCGTCACCGCCTCCAGACTCACCAGCCCGGTCAGTCCCCGCTCCGCGGCCACCGCCTCGCGGGCCAGCACAACAGCCGCGCCACCGTCGTTGATCCCTGACGCGTTCCCCGCCGTGACCGTGCCGCCGGCCTGAAACGCCGACCGCAATCCGGCCAGCACCTCCAAGGTGGTGTCCGGTTTCGGATGCTCATCCTCGGTCACCGTGACGGGCCTGCGGCCATTGATCTCGACCGGGGTGATCTCCTCGGCGAACGCCGCCCTCGCTGCCTCCGAAGCGGCCCGCTGCTGCGAGGTCAGCGCGAACTCGTCCTGCGCCAGGCGGGACACGTCGTACTTCCTGGCGACGATCTCGGCCGTCACGCCCATGTGGATGTCATCGAAAGGGTCGGTCAGCATCATCACCGTGCCGTCCACCAGCTCGCGGTTCCCGAGCCGATACCCGGCCCGAGCGCCGAAGTCGTAGAAGGGCATCCGGCTCATCGACTCATTGCCACCCGCCAGCGCGACGTCCACCCCGCCCCAGCGCATCTGCATCGCCGCAGACCAGATCGCCTGCAACCCCGACCCGCACAACCGGTTCACCGTGTACGCCGGAGCACTCTTCGGCAGTCCCGCCGCGATCGCCACCCGGCGGGCGTTGTAAGCGTCCGGCCCCACCTGGCCGATACAGCCCATCACCACCTCGTCGACGTCTCCGGGCTCCAGTCCCGCCCGCTGCAGCGCCGCCCGCGCCGCCACCGCACCCAGCTCATGCGCCGCCACGTCCTTCAGCACGCCACCGAAGCTGCCCACCGGCGTCCGCGCCCCGTCCAGCAGCACGATCCTGTCCTGGTTCATCTCAACCCCATCCCTGGGCTACTGGGGTCGTCATTAGCCGACCTCCCTCAGCTATGGAGTTACGTCGTGCGACCTCGCGCCGCACAAACGAACTCATTCCCCTCCTGAAACCGAGATCAGGAGAAGCATCTGTTCCGCAAGCGACTTACTCTCGTCACTCACTTTGGTCCCGCACCCGTGATGGGGGGCGGGTTGCCAGCGCTCCCATCGAGAAGGGCAATGCGATCGGGCAATTCGGCGGCAACCCGGTGAAGCACGTCTCCCACCATCGTGGTCAGCAGAGGCTCCTCGTCGGGGGTCCAGTAGGAGAGCTGCGGGCTCCCTGAAGATGTAGCTGGCAACATTGCCGACTCCATTCTGACGTCACTTCGGCCCGTCCCCCCGAATCGCCTTCTCAACCAGGCATGGCGGGCGCGAGGACCGCTGAGGCACGTCCCTTCACCACGACCGTCTCTCCTTTGGCCGCGACGACGGCGAGCCGCGCGATCTCACGGCCGTCGTCGCCGGACACCACGTCGGCGACCTCACCCGTCAGCGTGATCGTGTCGCCGACCAGGACGGGCGCGACGAAGCGGACCTCGAACTCGGCGAGCCGCTCGACCCCGCACCAGTCTGCGATCCACGCAGCGACGATCCCCGCCGTCATCTGCCCCATCGCTATGGGGGCATCGAAGCCCGCGCGCCTGGCCAGCTCTGTGTCGTAGTGGAGGGGGTTGAAGTCACCGCACGCCCCGGCGAACCGCAGAACGTCAGCCTGAGTGAGGGGTCCGACGACCCGCGCGGGCAGCTCCTGTCCCGCTTCCACGACCAACGCCCCGCTCACGTGCTCGGCCTCTCGATCACGACGTTTTCCTCCGTCACGACGACCTGCCCGGTGGCATCGACGAAGTCGGTCTCCAACGTCAGCACCCGCAAGTCGCCACCCGATCCCGGCTTCCGCTCGTCCTTCACCAAGCGTCGTGTTCCGACGATCACGTCGCCGACGACCATCGGGCGCCGGTAGGTCCAGCGGACGGAGCCCACCACCACGCGCTCGATGTTGAGTCCAAGCTGGGCGACCCACTCGCGCTGGTTGCGAAAGTGCAGGCTCACGACGGCGTACGTGGGGGTTGCGACGACGTCAACGTGGCCCCTGGCCACGGCGGCGCCCCGATCGGTGTAGACGGGATCCACGGCGAAGGTCGACCGCGCGAACTCGCGAACCTTGCCCCGCTCCACGTCGAACGACACGACATCGACCACGCGTTCCAGAACGACTCCTTGAATACGGTCTGACCAGAAATTTGGGCGTGTCAGCCCAGGGCAGACGGTCTGAATCCGCTGACGAGCGGCCCTGCGCCTGAGCCAGGCTCATTCGGCAGAGACGTCGATCTCGTCCCGGTCCTCGACGAGCTTGATGGCCGAGGCGTACGCGTGCACGTGCTTGCTCATCCGGCGGGCGGCAGAAACCTCGTCCTGGTCCCTGATCGCCTTGGTGATCGCCTCGTGCGCCCGAGCGGTCGCTTTGCGGATGCTGTCATCGACAAAGCTCCGGTTCTCGGTCGAGAGGTAGATCGCCCTGGAGAGCGCCGACATGAAGCCGACGAGAAGGTCGTTGTGACTGGCCTCGGCGACCCCGACGTGCCAGTCGACGTTGGCCTGCAAGAAGCCCGACAGCGAGTCCGCAGAACGCGCCATCGCGGCATTCGCCGCCTCGATGCGCTCGAGATCGGCGTCCGTGCGCCGCTTCGCAGCCAGCCGCGCGAGCATCGGCTCGAGCGCCTCGCGAGTCTCCAGCAGCGTTTCCCTGCGGATCCGGCGACCCTGAATGAACATGCTCACCGTGCTGGCGACCGACTCTTCGCCCGGGAGGCTGACGAACGCACCACCGGCTCGCCCGGTCTTGAGCCTGACGAATCCCTGTGCCTCCAGGATGCGCAGTGCCTCGCGCACCGTGGTCCGGCTCATCTGTGCCTGCTCGACAAGGTCTCGCTCCGGCGGTAGGGCCGTGTGCTCAGGGAAGTCCCCGGCGAGGATGCGCTCGCGTAGGGTGTCCGCCAGGACGTCGGAGGCCTTGGGGACTTCGATGTGGGGCAGCCGTACGAATTTCCGGACCGTCGCTGCCCCGCTGTCCGTGTTGCGTTCCTGTGACATCTGAACTCTTCTCTCTCGCCCCTAGACCACGCGACCAGACGGCGCTGTCAACGGCAGCATGGTGACACTCGACTCTGTTTTGTTACCGGCGCAGTCAGCGCATGATCCTGACCCGCCGTGGTCATGGGGAGTAGCCGAAACAGTCGCGTTCTGGTCCGGCTGAAAGCCTCCTTCTTCGAGCGACTCGGCCGCCAGTAGCGCCGCGCCGTAGGCCCCGGTGGTCTGTGGGTTCTCCGGGATCAGAAGTTCCTCGCCCAGAGCCTCGGACAAGGAGTGGACCACCGCCGCATTGCGCGCGACGCCGCCGGTGAGCGCGACCGGCGAGATCTTGCCGACCTGGCCGATGAGCCCGAGGGTGCGAGCCGCGGCGGCCTGGTGGACCGAGGCCGCGATATCGGCGGGATCGTGCCCCTTGGCGAGCAGAGCGATCACCTCCGTGACGGCGAAGGTGGCGCACAGGCTGCTGATCTCGAGATCTGCCTTTCCCCTACTCGCGAGCTCGCCGAGGGACTCGATATCGGTCTCGAGCGCGTGGGCGAGGCCCTCGTAGAAACGCCCGGTACCGCTCGCGCACCGATCGTTCATCGCGAACCGTTCAACCCGGCCTGCCTCGTCGACCTGGATCGCCTTGGTGTCCTGGCCACCGATGTCCACCACGAGGCGCACGCCCGGAAACAGCGCGGCGACACCCCGGCCGTGCGCACTGATCTCGGTGAACGTGAAGTCTGCACCACCGGGAACGAGTCGCCGCCCGTAGCCGGTGGCGGCTGTGGCCCGCACCAGGTCGCGCTCCGTCCCGGCTTCGCCGAAGGCCTCGTCGATGGCGCGCTGAAGCCCCTTCTGGCTGACCGTGCCGGTCTCGACGACGGCGGTCGCGACGATCGCACGCAGCTCGTCGATCACCACGCACTCAGCCGACGTAGACCCCAGGTCCATGCCCACGACGTAGGCACTCATCCGCACTCCTTGTCAGGTCCGCGCCCGCTTGGCATCGATCGTCTCCAGCAACGCGGCGAGGCGAACCTCAAGGATCTCATCCTTGTAGAAGGCCGCGTCCGCGATGTCACCTTCGAAGAAGGTCGTCGGGAGCCCGAGCTGCTTCTCGGCGACCCGGGCGAGCAGGTGCTGGTGATTGGTGTAGGCCCGGCAGGTCCGCGACGCGTGGAAGATGATCCCGTCGATCCCGTAGTCGTCACAGTCCTTGACCATGGCCTCTTTCAGCGTCTTGAAGCCCTGGCTGTTGGAACACAGCAGGTAGTGCTGTGCGAGTCCCCGCAACGGGTTCTCCGGATCGATCAGCTGCGGTTCCTGCCAGAAGTTCTGGTGGGTGTAGCGCCCGCAGATGACGGCGGCGTCGGTATCGGCGAACTTCCTGGCGAGCCAGCCGAGCTTGTTCCAGTTCATGATCCCGTCGAAGTACAGGCGGTAGCGCTCGTTGGCCACGCCGGAGACGCCGTTGGCGAGCCGCTCGACGACCTCGTCCTTGACGCCCTGGAAGTAGTCGATCAGCCGCTGCCCGGCGGGCATGAAGTTGATGTGGGCGATGCAGGCGACCCAGTCCCAGTACGTCGCCGGGGTGGGTTTGGCCATGCAGAGTGCCATGGCCTCCCGGCGCAGCTGCGACGCCGCTTTGATGTAGCCCATGATCTCGCCGAGCTTGTCGTAGTCGAAGGGCCGTCCGGTCTGGGCCTCGAGGAACTCGATCAGTTTCTCGAGCTGGTCCACAACGTAGTTGGTGGCGGTCTCCCACTCCTCGCCGACGAGGTAGCCGGCGTCCGGCTTGCTGCCGAACATGTACGGCAGCGACAGCGTGAAGATCGGCACCTTCTTGCCGAGGATGCGATAGGACATCTGGTCCCACTGCTGCCCGGTGCTGCAGCCCTGATAACCGTTGACGAAGAAGTCGGGTTCCGGGAGGCGGCTCGCGAGCTCACGTTGGTCAACCGCACCGACGATGCCCGTCTCGCCCTCGCCGAAGTCGTTGGTGAGCACCGCGCATCCCAAGTGCGTGCGGGAGTAGGAGCACAGCTCGTTCACGTAGCCGTACTCCTCGCCAGCGAGCTGCGCGGGGCCCTCGAGGTGCTGCGCCGCCAGCCGAGCGGAGAAGGCCTCGCCATGGCACCACGAGATCCCGGCGGCTTGGAACAGCGGGTTCAGCGCGTGGCCGTTGTACCAAACGACCTGGGCACCACGCTCCCGCGCCGTGAACAGCTCGTCCCAGTACGCGCCGACCAGTTCGCCGCCGCGGCCCGTCATCCGGAGCCGGTTGGACTTGTCCTCGACCAAAGTCGCCATCGTGTTCCTTTCGTGCGGGCCGGGCCCGCGTCAGGCAGTCGGCACCCGTGTCGGTGCCCTGCCGCGCGTGGCCTGTTCGAACATCGCCTCGATCCGCGTACGCATGGTCTCGAGCGGTATCCCCTCGTGCTCGGTTTCCAGGAGCAGATGGGGAATCCCCTCTGCCTCGAGCGCCTTGCGGAGTTCGGGGAGGTAGAGCATGTGCGGTTCGCAGTACTTGACGAGCAGTGAGATCACCACTTCGGCACCGCTGGAGTGCACCGCGTTCAGGAGGTAGGCGTCCCAGTCGACATCGGACTGGGCGCGGGTCGGGCACGGGACGTTGACGTTGCGCTCGAGGTACTGACCCACGAGGGCGTCGACGGGCGAGGCGGACTCGTCCGCGTCCGTCGAGATGTAGCGGGCACCGTGGAAGAGGTCGTCGTCGACCACGATGCCCCCGCTTTCCTCGATCAGTGCCAGCAGCTCCGGCTTGGGCGCATGGCAGAAGTGTCCCGAGAGGTGGACCCTCACGCGGTCGTCGCGAGGCGTGGCGGAGGACTGCGCGACCAGGTCCTCCATGAGCGCGTTGTGCTCCTCGCGCTGCATGACCATGCTCGACTTCACCATGGTCTGCAGCTCCCCTGAGGTGAACCGCGAGTCCCCGGAACGCCGCTGCTCGTACAGCGTACGTAGCAGCTTGCGGCCACGGTTATAGGTCTTGATGCTCTCGCGGAGGCGCTCGTCGGTGATCTCGACTCCGGCGAAGGACGACAGTTCGGCGACGAAGTCCGTCATGGTGAGCCGCGCTTGCTCGGGTGTCCACGGGTCATTCATCGAGGAGATGAGCTGACCGAGGTAGAACCGCCGGCCGCCGGTGAGCTCGCGGATCACGTCGGCGGCTCCGATCAGCTGGATGCAGTGATCGGCCATGAAGAAACCGTCGAAGACGTCGAGGCGCCCGGTCGCGGCCTGGTCTGCGAGGTTACGGGAGTAGCCGCAGTTGAACTCACTCAAGAGGTTGTTTCCCAGCGTGATCGGATTGCGGTCCTCTTGCACGATCACGGGCAACAGGCCGGCAGCGTGGGCGATCTCGGCCGGGAAATTCATCGGGAACACGGCAATCGCGCGCCCCCCGGTCCTCGCCTTCCACTGCTCGACGTAGCCGGCCGGGTCCTCCGCGGCCCTCGTCATGGCCTCCAGTGGACTCGCCGCTGCGTGCTCCATGGCGAAGCCTTCCTTCCTCCAACCCGTTCGACACACGAGCGAGTTATGGTCTGATAATAAACATGTTGGTTATGATACGCAAGGGTCCAACCAAATACGCTCACCCCAGCGTTTCCAAGGACCTCATCTCGCGTTCGAGCGACTCGCGGTGCGCCGGGGCCGCGACGGCGATCAGCTTCCGGGCGCGCTCGGCGACCGTGCACCCGGTGAGCAGCGCGATGCCGTGTTCGGTGACGACGGCATCGACGTCGACGCGCGCCGTCGTGACGACACCCCCGTGCAGGGCGGGCACGATCGTGGACTCGCCTTTCACCTCCGACCTCAGAGCGATGATCGAACGCGCGCCGGTGAGCGACGCGGCTCGGCTGAAGTCAACCTGTCCGCCGACGGCGCCGATGTGGACGCCGCGCGACAGTTCCGCACCGACCTGGCCGAGCAGGTCGATCTCGATCGCGGAGTTGATGGACACGAGCGACCGCAGCCGTGAGAGCACGGCTGGTGCGTGGGTGTAGCTGGCCGGGCGGAACTCGGCGGGCATCTCCGGGATCCGGTCGTAGAGTGACGCCGATCCGAGCGCCGCCCCCGTGACCACGAGGCCCGAGTCGATCTCCTTGCGCGCGCCGGTGAGGACGCCCTTCTCGATCAGGGTCAACACGCCGTCGGTGATCAGGCCGGTGTGCATGCCCAGGTCGCGGTGCCGCGACAGCGCGTCGAGCACGGCGTTGGGTACGGTCCCGACGCCGATCTGGAGCGTGTCGCCGTCCTCGACGAGCGAGGCGACGTACGACGCGATGAGCCGGTCCTCGTCGTCGGCCGGCCGCGGGATCGACTCACGCAACGGCCGGCAAGTCTCGATGACCGCGGAGAACCGGCTCAGCGGAAGGCGCACGGCCCCCACCGTCGGCGGCATGCGGTGATTGATCTCGGCGACGAGCCTGGCCGTGTGCGGGACGGCATCGGCGGCGTAGTCGACGCCGATTCCCAGGCCGACCTTGCCGTCGGGCCCCGGCGGTGAGACCTGTACCAGCCCGAGGTCGGTCGGCAGCTGGCCGCGCTCGAACATCCGCGGGATCGACGAGTAGTGGCAGGGCACCACATCAAGGAGGCCGTGCTTGGACAGCGCACGTAGCTGTCCGAGCCCGCCGTAGGACAGGACGGTGAGCCCGTCCGGGAGGTCACGGGTGAGCCGCTGGTTCCAGGTCAGCCCGCTGAAGGCGCGGATCCGGCCGATCAAGCCGACCTGATCGAGGAGCGCGTCGACGAGCGGCTCGGGCTCGGCGCCCGCCTGGCTCCACCACAGACCACCGCCGGGTCGCAGCAACCTGGTGAAGTCGATCTGATCGGCGACGGACATGGTCATACCCGCTGCACGAGTGTGGCGGTGCCGAGGCCTCCGCCGCAGCACATCGTGGCCAGGCCGATCTCCACGTCGCGGCGCTCCATCTCGGCGAGCAGCGTGGCGAAGAGCCGCGAGCCGGTCGCACCGACCGGGTGGCCGAGCGCGATCGCGCCGCCGTTGACGTTCACCTTGTCGAGATCGGCTTTGAGCTCGCGCTCCCAGGCGAGCACGACGGACGAGAACGCTTCGTTGACCTCGACGAGGTCGATGTCGTCGATCGTCATGCTGTTGCGGTCGAGCAGCTTCCGGGTTGCGGGGATCGGCCCGGTCAGCATGATCGCCGGGTCGACGCCGACGGTCGTCTGGTCCAGGATCCGCGCGCGCCGGGGCAGACCGAAGCGGTCTACGGCGTGGTCCGAGGCCACGACCAACCCCGCGGCCCCGTCGGTCATCGGCGACGAGCTGCCCGCGGTGACCCTGCCCGGGCTCGGGCCGTCTGCGGGGCGGAACACCGGTTTGAGGAGGGAAAGGGACTCCAGCGACGAGTCGGCCCGGATGCCCTGGTCGCTGGTGCGCACGGTGCCGTCGAGTTCGAAAGGGATGATCTCCCGCTCGAAGCGGCCCGCGTCCACGGCATCGGCCGCGAGCCGGTGCGACCGCACGGCGAACTCGTCCATCGCCTGGCGGGTGAGTCCCCATTGTTCGGCGATGCGCTCTGCGGCCTCCCCCATCGACGGGAAGTCCCACGCCTCGAGCAACTCGGCCGGCCATGCCGGGCCGTAGAACTTCTCGATCTCGCCCACGGCCGCCATCGGGATGTGGCCCATGTGCTCGACGCCGCCCGCGATCACGACGTCGTGCGTGCCCGACGACACGGAGGCCGCCGCCACCGCGACGGCGCTCTGCGCCGACCCGCAGCGCCGGTCGATCTGCGCGGCCGGGACCGTCGGCGAGTAGCCGGCGGTCAGCCAGGCGTTGCGTCCCACGTTGCGCGACTGCTCGCCGAACGGGGCCGTGTTGCCGATGATCACGTCCTCGACGTCGGTGTCGGCGAGGCCGGTCCCGGCCAGTAGCGCCTGGTAGACGGCGGCGAGCATGGTGTTCGGGTGCACCTCGCGGTACCACCCCTTCTCGAGGTGACCTCGGCCCATCGGGGTTCGAAGCGCCTCGACGATCCAGGCGTCTCGGCCGGTTCCTGCGAAGACCATCAGATGACCGTCCCTCCGTCGACCGGCAGGATCTGCCCGGTGATGTACGACGCGGCGTCCGAGGCGAAGAACACGAACGTCGCCGAGATCTCCTCGGGCTCCGCCCACCGGCCGAGCGGGATACGCGCGAGTGTCAGCGTCGCGAGCTTCTCGTTGCCCCGGATGTTGGCGGTCATGTTCGTGGCGGCAAGGGGTGCGACCGCGTTGACCGTGATGTTCTTCTTCGCCAGCTCCCTGGCGAGGGACTTGGTGAGTCCGACGACCCCGGCCTTCGCCGCGCCGTAGTTGGCTTGCCCGATCGTGCCCACGAGGCCCGCTGCGGACGTCACGTTGATGACCCGGCCGGTGCCGTCCTGGGGAAGGTAGGGCAACGCCGCCTGCGTCACCCCGAAAGTGCCGCCCACGTGCACGCTCAGCACGTCGTTGAACTGTTCGGCGGTCATCTTGTCGAACATCGCGGGGGCGATCGCGCCCGCGTTGTTGACGACGATGTGAATGGTGCCGCCGCCCAGCGTGGCCGCCTGTTCCACCGCGGCGGTCGCGGCCCCGGCGTCACGGACGTCGAACGCGGCCGAGCGTGCCGTGCCGCCCGCCGTCGTGATCTCGTCGGCGACGGCCTGTGCGGCGTCCTTGTCGAGGTCGGCGACCAGTACGGCCGCACCTGCCGCCGCATAGGCTTTCGCGACGGCCGCGCCGATACCGTTGCCCGCGCCGGTGACGAAGGCGGTGCGGCCGGCGAGGGAGAAGAGAGACATCAGTAGCTCCTGGGAAGTCCGAGAACGTGCTCGCCGAGGAAGTTCAGCACCATCTCCTGGCTGATCGGCGCGATGCGAGTGAGGCGGGCCTCACGGAAGTAGCGGGCGACGTGGTACTCCTCCGAGTACCCCATGCCGCCGTGGGTCTGAAGCGCCCGGTCGGCGGCCGCGAAGCCGGCGTCGGCGCAGAGGTACTTGGCGGTGTTGGCCTCGCGGGCACAGGGCTGACCGTTGTCGTAGAGCCACGTCGCCTTGCGCAGCACGAGTTCCGCGGCGTCGAGGTGGGCGAGCGCATCGGCGAGCGGGAACTGGATGCCCTGGTTCATGCCGATCTGGCGGCCGAACACCTCGCGTTCGTTGCCGTAGCGGACCGCACGGCTCAGCGCCGCACGGCCGATGCCCAGTGCCTCGGCGGCGACCAGACAGCGCTCGGGGTTGAGACCGTCCAGTATGTACTTGAACCCCTTTCCCTCCTCGCCGACACGATGCTCTTCGGGGATGCGGAGATCGTCGATGAAGAGCTCGTTGGACGTGACCGCGTTGCGGCCCATCTTCCGGATCGGATGGATGTCGACGTGCGCGCGGTCGAGGTCGGTGAAGAAGAGTGTGAGACCGTCCGTCTTCCTGGTGACGTCCTCGGCCTTCGAGGTACGTGTGAGCAGGAGGATCTTGTCCGACTCCATCGCCTTGGAGATCCACACCTTGCGGCCGTTGACGACATAGTCCGTGCCGTCGCGGGTGGCGAACGTGGTGATCTTCGTGGTGTCCAGCCCTGCGCCCGGCTCGGTGACCCCGAAGCAGACGTGCAGATCTCCCTTCACCAGACGGGGCAGGTTCTCCTGCTTCAACTCGTCCGAGCCGTGCATGATCACCGGATGCATGCCGAAGATGGACATGTGTATGGAGCTCGCGCCGTTCATCCCCGCGCCCGAGGCGGCCACCTCCTCGAGGAGGATCGATGCTTCGGTGATGCCTAAGCCGCTGCCGCCGTACTCCTCGGGGGTGGTGATGCCAAGCCAGCCGCCGTCCGCGAACGCCTTGTAGAACTCGGTCGGGAACTCGTGGTCGGCGTCCTTCTCCAGCCAGTACTGGTCGTCGAACTTGCCGGCCAGTTCGGCCGCCGCCGTGCGGATCAGCTGCTGGTCCTCGGTGAGGTCGAAGTTCACCTGAAACCCCCTTGGGTCGAATGAGATGTGACGGAGTGGCCGCGAGAAACCGGAGTCACGTACTTGCAACGGAATCAGGCCGCGGACTCCGGTCGGGACGATCGTCAGGCGCGCGCCCGGACGCCGTCGGCGCGAGCGCGCCGCCGATGATGGATTCCCGCAGGGTGAACTTCTGGATCTTCCCGGCCGCTGTGGTCGGGTACCCGTCGACGAAGAACCAGACCGACGGGACCTTGAACCGGGCGATCCTGCTGCGGCAGTACTGCCGCAGGTCCGAGGGCATGACCGTGGAGACGGGAACGGTACGGATGACCGCTGCGACGACCTCGCCGAGCTCGTCGTCCGGAATCCCCAGCACGACCGCTTCCGCCACGTCGGGATGCTCGAAGAGCACGTCCTCGACCTCACGCGGGGAGATGTTCTCACCACCGCGGATGATCATTTCCTTGAGCCGTCCGGTGATCCGGAGGTACCCACGCTCGTCCATCGCCCCGAGATCGCCGGTGTGCAGCCAGCCCTCCTCGTCGAGGGTGCGGCTGGTGGTCTCCGGGTCGTCGAGGTAACCGATCATCATCTGGTGTCCGCGGCCGCAGATCTCGCCCTCGACGCCCAACGGGACGATGCTCCCGTCGACGGGGTCCGCGATCTTGATCTCGACCTGCTTCACGGGCCGTCCGATGGTCTCGGACTGATCCTCGGGCGTGTCGTCGACGCGTGTCGTCGTGACGACACCGGAAACCTCCGTCTGCCCGTAGATGTTGGTGAAGCCGCACCCGAACGCCGCCTTGGTACGGCGGATGAGCTCGGCCGGAACCGGCGCGGCGCCGGACACCAGCGTGCGCACGCTCGCCAGGTCCCGCCTGGAGAAGTCGGGGTGATCGAGCATCCTGACCAGCATCGTCGGAACGAAGAGGCCCATGTTCGCCCGCTCGCTCTCCAGCAGCTCGAGGACGAGTCCGGGCTCGAACTCGGGCGCGACGACGTGCGTGCCCTGGCGCGCGACGATGCCGAGGCAGCTCGTCACACAGCCACCGACGTGGAACAACGGCATCGCGTTGAGCCACACGTCACCGAGTTCCATCCCGCACTGGGTGAGGACGAGGTTCGGTGTGTTGCAGATGCCGCGGTGGTGAAGCAGCACTCCCTTGGGAAACCCGGTCGTCCCGCCGGTGTACTGGATCTGCGCCGGAGACGCTGCATCGACCCCGGGGAGTTCGGTGTCCGGGCTGCCGGCCGCCAGGAAGTCGTCCCACTCGCTGAAGCGCAGGATCATCCGCACCGAGGGAATGTCCTTGGCCAGCCGCGTGACCGTCGCAAGGAGGTCGTGACCCCGGTACTCGTCAGCCAGAATGACCCCCGCCGCTGCCGACTTGCGCAGGACGTACTCGATCTCACGCTCCTGGTACGCAGGGTTGGCGGCGGCCAGGACAAGCCCAGCAAGCCCCGCCCCCAGCTGCAGAACGACCCACCGCGCCGAGTTCGGCGCGAGGACGAGGAGTCGCTCCCCCGTCTCGAACCGATCGAGCAGGGTTCGTGCCACAGCACGGGACTCCTCGAGTAGCTCGGCGTACGTCCACCGGCGTCGGGCCGCGGGGTCGCGCAGGCCATCGACCAGCGCGACGCGGCCCGGCACCTGTGCGGCAACACGCTCGAGCAGCTTCCCCACCGTGAGGTCGTTCTCGATCTCGTAGGACCTGTCGGCAGGCCAGTGCGACGTCGTCAACGGAAGCGCTCGCGTCGTTCCCATGGTCATGTCCGTTCCTCCGACCGACTCGGATGACGAGGCCTCAGGCCATCGTCAGGCCACCGCTGACCGACAACGTCTGCCCGGTTATGAAGCCGGCCCCGTCGCTGGCGAAGAACCGGACGGCGGCGGCGATGTCAGCCGGTTCACCCAGCCGGCGCATCGGCACCGCGCGGACCATCGCCTGCATCATCGCCTCGGCCTTCTCCTGCTTGTCCAGGACGCTCTCCATCGCCGGCGTCCGAGTGGGCCCGGGACAGACGCTGTTGGCGGTGACACCGGCGCGCGCCGCCTCCCGCGCGATCGTCTTGGTGAAAGCGATGACGCCGCCCTTCGCACCGGAGTAGACAGCCTCCATCGAGGACCCCACCCGCCCCGCGTCGGACCCGATGTTGATGATGCGACCCGCCTTGCGCTCGAGCATTCGCGGCAGCACCTGCCGCACGAACCGGAGCGCGGCCTTGAAGTTGACGTCGATGATCCGGTCCCAGAAGGTCTCCTCCGTGTCCACGAAGAGCAGGTGCTCATCGAAGCCGGCATTGTTGACCAGGACGTGGATCGGCCCGACAGTCGTCGTGATCTCGTCCACGACGGCCGCGACACGGGCGCTGTCGGTCACGTCGACTCGATGCGGCGAGGCGGCAAGCCCGCGGTCCTGAAGGGCCTTGGCCACCTCGCTCGCCGTCGCCTCGTCACGGTCGACGACGGCGACGTGGAAGCCGTCCTCCGCCAGCGCCTCGGAGATCCCGCGGCCGATGCCCTGACCGCCGCCGGTGACGATCGCAACTCGCTTGTCGGTACCCACTGTCTCTTCTCCTTGTGTCATCTCGAGGGCGCTAGCCCAAGTCGATCTTCGTGGCTCCACCGTCGACCGACAGGGTCTCGCCGGTGATCCATGCCGCGTGGTCCGAGAGCAGGAAGCAGACGGCGGGCGCGACGTCCTCCGGCGTCCCGAAGCGACGCATCGGGTAGCGCGTGAGCAGCTCGTCCTCGTGCCCGCTGGTTCTCGCCTCCGAGAACCGCGTCTTGATGATCGCGGGGGCGACCGCGTTGACGCGCACACGTGGTGCGAGCTCGAACGCGAGCTGCATGGTCATGTGCCCGATCGCGGCCTTCGACATGGCGTAGACGCCGAGGTTCTCGGCGCTGTGCTTGGCCGCCACCGAGGTCACGTTGACCACGGCGCCGCCGGAATCGGCCAGCCCGTTGCGACAGGCGCTCTGGATCATCGACAGGCAGCCGACCACGTTGATCTCGAAGGTCTTCAGCACGACCGCCGAGGAGGCATCGGCCAGTGGGCCGTAGAACGGGCTCGCGCCGACGTTGTTGACCAGGAAGTCCAGCGATCCGAAGCTGTCGCGGACCTTCGACGTCACCGCGTCCGCTGTCTCCGCGTCTCGCACATCGGCCTGGACCGGCAGCAGACGATCACTGCCGAGCTCTCGTTCGGCCTCCGCGAGCGACTCGGTCCTGCGCGCCGTAACGGCGACGTTGGCACCGCGGCCGAGAAGCTCCCGCGCGATCTCGAACCCGATTCCCCGGGTCCCGCCCGTGACAATGGCCGTGCGTCCCTCGAACTGCGACTGGGTCATGCGCGCTCCAAGGTCAGTCGTGACTGGTCCACAAGCGGCGCGATGAGATCGCCGACCTTGTCGAAGCCCTCAGGAGTGTTGCCGTCCACGAAACGCTGGTGAATGCGGCCGCGAAGCACCGCGAGCTTGAGATAGCCGAAGGCGGTGTACCAGGACAGCCCCGCGGGGTCGGTGCCGGTGCGCGCCGCATAACGCTCGGCCAGTTCGCCGAACTCGGGGAAGCCGAGCGCGGGATCGATGCCCTTCCGCATCCCGTCGCCGCCCGGGTTCTCGACCCCGTCCCAATAGCACTGGAGCAGCCCGAGGTCGGTAAGCGGGTCACCGAATGCAGCCATCTCCCAGTCGAGGACAGCGACGATGTGACCGTCCCCGGACACCATGACGTTGTCGAGGCGGTAGTCGCCGTGCACGAGTGCGGAACCCAGGCTCTGCGGCATTCCGGTGCGCAGACGCTCCACGAGCGTCTCGACACCGTCGAAGCCGGCGAGCACCTCCTCGGCCTGACCGGTCCAACGGGCGACCTGACGCTGGAGGAACCCCGCCGGACGGCCGAAGTCACCGAGCCCGACCGCCTCGGGATTGACGCCGTGCAGGTCGGCGAGCACATCCACCAGCTCGAAAGAAATCTCCCGAACGCGTTCGGCTCCCAGCAGGGCGGTCTGCGCTGTAGCGCGGTAGACCGTGCCCTCGACGAATACCGACAGGTGGAACGGCGCACCGATGACCGACGGATCCTCGCAGTGGTGCAGCACCTCGGGCACCGGAACAACACTGTCAGCCAGGGCACCCATCACGCGGTACTCACGCCCCATGTCGTGCGAGGCGGACTGCCGCTCCCCCAGCGGCGGTCGCCGCAGGACCCACCGCCCCGCACCGTCGCCGACGTCAAACGTCAGGTTGGAATGCCCACCGGCGAGCACGACCGCACGGAGGTCGCCCGACACGAGCCCCGGGACGGTCGTGTCGAGATAGGCCCGCAGCGCGCGAAGGTCGATCCCGGGCGGCGAACCATCGTGTCCGGCCATGTCCTCTGGTGGCGTCGTTGCCATTGTGTCGTTCATCGTCCATCCGTTCACTGGAACCGCGGTGGTCGCTTCTCGAGAAACGCCCGCATACCCTCACGTGCGTCCGGTCCGTCGAAGAGCGCCTCGACGCGCGACACCTCACCTGCCAGGCCCTCGGAGAGCGGGATCTCGAAGCTGGCGTCGACCAGCCGGATCACGTCCGTCAGCGCGGGAATCGACAGTCCTGCCATGCGCGTCGCGAGGCTGACGGCCTGTGCCTCGGCCTGGCCCGTCTCGGCGACGCGGTCGACCAGCCCGACCTCGAAAGCTTCCTCGGCCTCGAGGAGACGGGCCGTCAGCATCAGTTCGAGGGCGCGTCCGCGTCCGACGTACCTCGGGAGGCGCTGGGTCGCGCCGGCGCTCGGGATCAACCCGAGCTTGGCCTCGGGAAGCCCCAGCTTGCTGCCCCGAGCGGCGACCCGAAGGTCGCAGGCCAGCGCGAACTCCAAGCCACCGCCGAGCGCGCTTCCCTCGATCGCCGCGATCGTCGGCCGGTCCAGCGCCGCGACGCGCTCGACGGTCGAGCGCAGCCGGCGCCCATACGCCACAAATCCGTCGCGGTCGACGTCGACCATCGTCTTGATGTCCGCACCGGCCGCGAAGAAACCCTCCACACCGGACGCGATCACGATGACGCGGGCACGGTCCTTCTCCGCGACGTCGAGCGCCTCGTCCAGGCCGTCGAGCAGCTGAGGCGCGAGCGCGTTGACGGGAGGGTTCTCCATCCGGATGACGAAGACCCCGTCCGCGCCTCCGGATGCGCTCACCGCCGTGGATGTGACCTCCGGGCTCACCACTACCGCCCCGTCACAGGTACTGGGCGAAGTCGGGCTTGCGCTTCTCGGAGAACGCACGCGCCCCCTCCATCGCCTCGTCGGTGTTCGCGAACGTGTCGAGCCCGACCTCCGAGAGCGACGCGATGCCCGCCTGGTGTTCGGTGTCGGCGTTGAAGGCCTTCTTGAGGAAACGGAGCGCGGTCGGGCTGTAGTCGGCCATCGTGTTCACCCACTCCTTGGCCGCGGGGAGGAGCTCCTCCTTGGGGACGACCTTGTTCACCAGCCCCCAGTTCAGCGCGTCCTGGGCGGTGTACTTGTCCAGCAGGAACCAGATCTCGCGGGCGCGCTTCTCACCGACGACTCGGGCGAGGTACGACGCACCGAAGCCACCGTCGAACGAGCCCACACGCGGGCCGCTCTGCGCGAAAGTGGCGTGCTCGGCCGCGATCGACAGGTCACAGATGACGTGCAGGACGTGCCCACCGCCGATGGCGATGCCGTTCACCGCGGCGATCACGGGAACCGGAACGTCCCGGATCACCCGCTGCAGGTAGGTGCCTTCGAACAGACCGTTGGACGTCGGACCGTAGTCACCCGTCTCCGCCCGCTGCTTCACATCACCGCCGACGCAGAAGGCGCGGTCGCCGGCGCCGGTCAGGACGATCCCACGCACCGACTTGTCCGCCCAAGCCCGCTTGAAGGCGTGGATGAGCTCCTCCGTGGTCTTGGCGCGAAAGGCGTTCATCCTGTCCGGCCGGTTGATCGTGAGGACAGCAGCCGGGCCGTCGACCTCGTAGGAGATGTCCTGGTAGTCCATGTTCGCTACTACCTTTCTAGGTGAGTGGTAGGTGCCTGAATCCCTGAGCAGTCGAGAAACCCCGCCGACGGCGTTCCGGTGCCGGCGGCGGCTATCTCGTGGTCCCGCTGATGCGAAATGCGGGGTCGTGCTTCCGGATCTCCCGGCGGGCGATCGACATCTTGTGCACCTCGTCGGGCCCGTCCGCGAGGCGAAGGGTGCGCATCTTGGCGTACATATAGGCCAGCGGGGTGAACTGCGTGACACCCGCAGCTCCGTGCACCTGGACGGCGCGGTCGACGACCTCGAAGCAGACCTCCGGGATCGCCACTTTGATCCCGGCGATCTCGGTCGCCGCCTCCTTGTTCCCGACGGTGTCCATCAGGTGTGCGGCATGCAGGACGTACTGACGCGCCATGTCGATCTTGATCCGGGACTCGGCGATCCACTGCTGGATCGCCCCCTTGTGGGCGAGCTTCGAGCCGAAGGTGCTGCGCCGCAGCGAGCGGGTGATCATGAGCTCCAGCGCACGCTCGGCCACCCCGATCGCGCGCATGCAGTGGTGGATCCTGCCCGGACCGAGCCGGGCCTGGGCGATGGCGAAGCCGCCACCCTCCTCACCGAGCAGGTTGCCGACGGGCACGCGGACCTCGCGGAAGATCACCTCGGGATGACCGCCACGCTCCTGGTACCCGAAGACCGTGGGCAGCGCGCCGAACTCGATCCCGGGCGTATCGAGCGGGACGGCCAGCATAGAATGCTGCCGGTGTCGAGGGGCTTCCGGCCCGCTCCGGCCCATCACCACCAGGAGCTTGCACCGCTGCGCCTTCGCGCCCGAGCTGAACCACTTTCGGCCGTCGAGAACGTAGTGGTCCCTGTCGCGGGTGATGCGGAGATCGATGTTGGTCGCGTCCGACGATGCGGCGTCGGGCTCGGACATCGAGTAGGCGCTGCGGATGTCGCCGCGCAGCAACGGCCCCAGCCACCGCTCCTTGACCGCCGAGGTGGCGTACTGGTTGAGGATCTCGATATTGCCGGAGTCCGGTGGTTGGCAGTTGAACACCTCAGACGCGAACCACACCTTGCCGAGCTGCTCGGAGATCGGCGCGTAGTCGACGTTCGACAGGCGCGTGCCCGGCTGGCCGGACTCGAGATCGGGAAGGAAGAGGTTCCACAGCCCTTCGGCGGCCGCCTTCGCCTTCAACTCGTCGACGACGGGTGGATGACCGAACGGCCCCACCTCGTCGAGCTCGTCGTAGTAGCGCGCCTCGCTCGGGTAGACGTGCTGGTCCATGAAGCGCTGAACGGACTCGACGACCCGTCGGCCCTCTGCGCTGAATTCGTAAGGCATCGAGCATCCTTGCTGTCGATCTGCTGTTGACCTGGGCGCCGCAGGTTTTCGAGCGGTCCAGCGTGTGGCCCCCGCCGGGTGCCGGCTGTCGCCCCGTCGAAGAGCGATCTCAGACTAAGCCGTTTTGGTTGACTGAGCAATATGCTCAGACCAAAATACAAAAGCGAAGAGAAACAAACTGGCCATTGCCATCACGAATTCGGTCTGACCATACTGATGCGCTCCCTTCGGGAGGGAACGCCGACAGGAGAGGCGGGCGATCAACCGTGACCTATGAATGGCAACCGACGGCTGACTACCTGGAACACTCCAACGTCGCCCGTCTGATGCGGCGACTCGATGTGAAGACGGCCGACGATCTCCGCGCGGTGTCCGTCGAGGACATCGGTAGGTTCTGGGAGGCCGTGGTCGACGACCTGACGATCCCCTTCCACACGCCGTACACGCAGGTCCTCGACCTCTCGGGCGGCATCGAGTGGCCGGAGTGGTTCGCCGGCGGGGGTCTCAACGCCGCGGAGGCCTGCCTCTCGAGCTGGGCGGCAGAGGATCCCGACGCGCGCGCGGTCGTTCACGAGAACGAGGACGGCGCGGTCACGACCCTCACGTTCGCCCAGCTCGACGACGCCGTCGCGAGGCTCAGAGCCGCGTTGCGCGAGCTCGGCGTCGGCAAGGGCGACGCGGTGGCGGTCTACCTGCCGATGATCGCCGAGGCCGTCGTCGCGACGTATGCGGTTGCCGGCCTCGGCGCAATCCTCGTCCCGCTCTTCTCCGGCTTCTCGCCCTCGGCGATCGCGGCACGCCTCCGCGACGCCGGCGCCGTCGCGGTCGTGACCGCTGACGGGACCCACCGGCGCGGGCGCCCGCTTTCGATGCTCCAGCAGCTACGCACGGCACGCGAGCAGTGCCCCACCGTCCGTAGCACCGTGGTCGTGCACAACCTGCCCGAGCCGCTCGAGCTGACCGAGGGCGAGGTCGGCTGGGCCCGTCTCCTGGAGACCGCCCCTGACCCGATGGTCGAGCCGACGGCGGCATCGGACGTGCTGCTGCTCGCCTACACCTCGGGCACCACCGGGAAACCGAAGGGGGCGGTCCACACCCATGCCGGCTTCTTGCTCAAGACCGCTTCCGAGCTCGCGTACGCCTTCGAGGTAACCCGCGGCCGAACCCTCTCCTGGATCACCGACATGGGCTGGATCATGGGCCCGCTGACGGTCTTCGGAACGCACTCGAACGGAGGTACCCTCCTCCTCTACGAAGGCTCTCCCGACGTGCCCGACACGACCAGGCTCTGGGATCTGGTCGAGAAGCACGGCATCTCGACACTCGGTCTGAGTCCCACCCTCACCCGCACGCTGCGGGCAGCGTCGACGGCGAGGCCGGACCGGGACCTCTCGACCTTGCGCGTCATCGGATCGACGGGCGAGCCGTGGGACCCGGAGTCCTACGAGTGGCTCGCCCGCGACCTGCTGGACGAGCGGGTACCGGTCATCAACTTCTCCGGAGGCACCGAGGTCGGCGGGTCCTTCCTGTGTCCCTATCCGGTCGAGTCCATCCGGAGCTGCTCCCTGGGCGGCCCGGCGCTGGGCATGGACGTCGACGTGGTCGACGACCACGGCGAGAGTATGCGTGGCGGGATCGGGGAGCTCGTGTGCCGCCAGCCGTGGCCGTCGATGACCCGCGGCGTCTGGAAGGACCCGGACCGTTACCACGAGGCCTACTGGTCGACGTTCCCCGGGATGTGGCGACACGGCGACTTCGCCAAGGCCGACGAGGACGGCTGGTACATCCTCGGACGGTCGGACGACGTCATGAACGTCGCCGGGAAGCGCGTCGCACCAGCCGAGATCGAGTCGGTCGTCGCCACCGACCCGGACGTCGCGGAGTCCGCGGTCGTCGGCGTGCCCGACCCGCAGAAAGGTGAGGCCATCTGGGTCTTCTACGTGGCCCGCCGGGCCGCGACGAGTTCCGAGGACGACATCGCCCAGCGCGTGCGCGCCTCCGTCGCGGCGGAGGTCGGAAAGCCGTTCGCGCCGAGCCGGATAATACGCGTCGAGCAGCTGCCGAAGACCCGCTCCGCCAAGATCCTTCGCCGCGCGATCCGTGCGGCCGTCCTCGACAGCGATCCCGGTGACCTCTCCGGCGCGGAGAACCCCGGGGCAGTGGACCAGATCCGCCAGCAGGTGCACCGCGAGCGCTGAGCTCCCCGGCGACAACGACAGAGGAACAGACATGCCCCACTACGACAACAGCACCGAAGACGAGACCCGGCGCGTCCGCATCCGCGAGGTCGGGCCGAGGGACGGCTTCCAGAACGAGCCCGAGACGATCCCGACCGCCGACAAGATCCGGTTGATCAACGCACTCGGTCGTGCGGGTCTCACCCGCATCGAGGTCGCGAGCTTCGTGCGCCCCGACGTACTCCCCCAGCTGGCGGACGGCGTCGAGGTGCTCCACGGCATCGAGCTACCCGACGAGGTCGCTCGGCAGGTACTGATCCCGAACAGCAAGGGCCTGGACAACGCCCTGCGCGAGCGCGAGTACTTCGACGAGGCAACGCTGTTCGTGAGCGCGAGCCAGACCCACAACAAGAAGAACATCAACCGCACCGTCGAGGAGACGATGGAGGAGGTGCGGGGGATGGGCAAGCGCATCGTCGACGACGGCCTGCGCTTCTGCGCGGTCGTCGCCACCTCCTTCGGCTGCCCCTACGAAGGCAAGGTTCCGCCGGACCGGGTCCTCGATCTCGCCGAGCAGTTCGCCGAGGCCGGTGCCGTGGAGATCGGCTTCGGCGACACCACCGGCATGTGCAACCCGGCGTACGCGAGCAGGTTCTTCGCCGCTGCCCTCGAACGCCTCCCTGGCATCGAGATCACCGCGCACTTCCACAACACCCGCGGACAGGGCCTTGCCAACGCGTACGCCGCCTTCGAGGCCGGCTGTCACAGCTTCGAGTCGAGCTTCGGCGAGCTGGGCGGTTGCCCGGTGCCCAAGGGTTCGACCGGGAACATCGCGACCGAGGACCTGGTGAGCATGTTCCACGAGATGGGCGTCGGCACCGGCCTCGACCTCGGCCGGATCATCGAAGCCGCCCTCGACGCGCAGACCACCCTCGGCCGCACGCTCTCCAGCCACTCGATCGTCGCAGGCCCCGTCACCTGGTCACCGTCCAAACTCGACGACGACCACCCCCACTGCTAGCACCCGAGGATCGCCCGATGCCCGTACAGTACGACGTCGACGACCACGGTGTCGCCTACGTCCGTCTCGACTCCCCGGACACCAGGAACGCCCTCAGCAACAAGCTTCTCGACGAGCTGCTCGATGCGCTCGACCGGGCGAAGTCCGACCCTGCCGTCCGAGTCGTCGTCCTCGGCACCACACACGGCAAGGTCTTCTCCGCCGGGGGTGATCTCAAGGCCTTCTTGGACTCCGAGCCGGCCGTCACGAAGTACGCGGGTCTCGACCGCTTTCCCCGGCTGTTCCTCGCCCTGGGGCAGCTCGGCAAGCCGACGATCTGCGCCGCGTCCGGCGACGTGCTCGCCGGCGCCTTCGGCATCGCCCTCGCCTGCGACCTCATCCTCGCTCGCGAGGGAGTCCGCTTCGGGTGCCCGGAGATCAACGTCGGCGTCTTCCCCTTCATGATCTCGGCGCTCATCTACCGCAGCGTTCCCCGCGCCAAGGCCAACGAACTGATGCTCCTCGGAGATCTCATCAGTGCCGACGAGGCCCTCGCGCTGCAGATCATCAACGCCGTGGTGCCCGCCGGTGAGTTCGACGACACCGTCCGCGTGTGGGCACACAAGCTCGCGACCAAGTCACCCCTGCTGACGAAGCTCGGCAAGGACGCGATCGCGACGACCCGCGACATGAGCCTCCCCGACGCGCTGAGCGTCCTCCAGGCACAGCTCGCGCTCGCGTTCACCACCGACGACATCGTCGAGGGAGTCACGGCGTTCCGCCAACACAGGGATCCGCACTGGTCGGGCCACTGGGGCCGGACAGAGGTGTAGCACCTCGGCACACGAGACAGGAGTCCATTCACCCCAGGAGATCTGTCAACCGCAGTTCTCGACATCGACCCAATCACAGCTGCCTTCACCAGCCGTATCGACCGTGATCGCCGGCAGGTTCGTGCTCAACGAGGAGACACCATGGCATCCACTCCGACATCACAAGCGACAACACCCGTGCGCGCAGCCATCGCGAGTTTCGTTGGCGGCATGCTCGAGTACTACGACTTCTTCGTCTACGGCACGGCGGCCGCGCTCGTGCTCAACAAGCTCTTCTTCGCTGGTCTCTCCCCCGCACTCGGCACCGTGGCCGCCTTCGCGACGTTCGCGATCGGCTATGTCGTGCGGCCGTTGGGCGGCATCGTCTTCGGCCACGTCGCCGACCACCTTGGCCGCAAGCGAAGCCTGATCGCGACGCTGCTGGTGATGGGGGTGTCCACGGTCCTGATCGGGGTGCTGCCGACGTACTCCTCGATTGGCGCGGCGGCACCGATGCTGCTGCTCCTACTCCGGCTCATCCAGGGATTCGGGCTTGGCGGGGAACTCGGCGTGGCCTCGGTGTTCGCCGTAGAACACGCGCCGCCAGGTCGGCGCGGATTCTTCGGCGCCTTCGCCTATTCAGGACCGTTCGCGGGGCTCGTGCTGTCCACCGGTGTGTTCGGCCTGCTCTCGCTGATGCCCGCGGACGCCTTCGCCAGCTGGGGTTGGCGCGTGCCGTTCCTGTTCAGCGTCGTGGTCGTCGCGGTGGCCCTCATCGTCCGGCTCGGAGTCCCCGAACCCACGGTCCTCCGCACGGCTGGGGACGAGGTCACCAAGCCACGGGTGCCGGTGGTGGAGGCGCTCCGTGGGCACAGCAAGGACGTGCTCGCGGTCGCGCTGATCTCCGCCGCGCCGAACACGATCTTCTACATCGTGACGGTCTTCTCGCTGTCGTATGCCACGACCGCGCACGGCGTGCCCCAGACGACCATGCTGACGATCGTCACGCTCGCGGCCGTGTTCCTGTTCACCGCGACTCCGCTCTGGGGCGGGCTCTCCGACCGCATCGGCCGCAAGAAGCCGATCATCCTCGGCACGATCGCCGAAGGTGCCCTGCTGTTCGTGTTCTTCCTTGGGCTCGAGACATCCAACACTCTGGTGATCTTCGCGACCACCGTACTCGTGCTCGGGCTGGGACATGCCGTGGTCAACGGAGTCGTCCCGGCGTTCTTCTGCGAGCTGTTCCCGACCCATATCCGCGCCAGCGCCGTGTCACTGGGCCAGCAGCTCGGGGGCGTCATGGGAGGCATCGCCCCGCTGGTGGCTGCCACACTGATCGGCGCGAACTGGGGCGGTTGGCTCCCCCTCGCCGCCTACGGCGTGGTGCTCTGCGCACTGGGTGTATCCGCAACCTTCGTCGCGCTGCATCGATGGGACCGCTCGATCGTCTCATCACATCCCGCCGCGGCGGTTCAGAGCTAGATCGTGTCTGACAATACCGAGTTTCTGCCGGCCGCCGACGCGGCGGCCGGCAGATCAGGCTGCAACACCAACGCCGACGTTGTCTGGAATGCCCGGGGAGAGTGGGACGACATCCGCTATGAGACCACTAAGGACGGAATTGCCAAGATCACCATCAACCGACCGGAGGTCCACAACGCCTTCCGTCCACAGACACTGACCGAGGCCTCATCGGCACTGACCACAGCACGCGAGGACGAGTCGATCGGGGTAATCATCTTGACCGGCGCGGGAGGAAAGGCGTTCTGCTCGGGCGGCGACCAGCGCGTGCGTGGCGACAGCGGCTATCGGACCGATGCCTCCGCCACCGGAAGGTTCCACGTCACCGATCTCCACGTCGCGATGCGACGCTGCCCGAAACCGATCATCGCGATGGTGGCCGGCTGGGCGATCGGTGGCGGCCACGTGCTGCACCTGGTGTGCGACCTGACCATTGCCGCGGACAACGCGGTCTTCGGGCAGGTCGGCCCCAAGGTCGGCTCGTTCGACGGCGGCTACGGCGCGAGCATCCTCTCCGACCTCGTCGGCCCGAAGAAGGCCAAGGAGATCTGGATGTTGTGCCGTCAGTACGACGCCACAACGGCGCTCGCGATGGGCCTCGTGAACACCGTCGTACCGCTGGCGGACCTGGAGGCGGAGACGGTCAGGTGGGCGCGCGAGATCCTCGCGCTCTCACCGTGGGCGGTGCGACTGTCCAAACTGAGCTTTCATGCGCACGAGGACGGATATGCCGGCATCCAGGCCCTCGCCCACGACGCCAACCTGCTCTTCTACGGACAGCCAGAAGCGCAGGAGGGGCGGGAGGCGTTCAAGGCCAAGCGCACACCGGACTTCACGCCGTTTCCGCGCCGGGCTTGAATCAAGTATCGCGGTTGACGGCGTCACACGAATCGGAAAGGTTACGAAAATGGTAAGGCCAAAAGTAGGGGATGGCGTTTCGGGAGCAAACCGGGCCGATGCGATCGGGCGAACCTCCGATCAGCAGCCCGACTTCCAACTTCGGGGAGCTCGAGTCCTGATCGCAGGCGGCACCTCGGGAGTCGGACTCGCGACCTCCCGAGCCTTCGCCCGAGCGGGAGCCGCCCACGTGGTCGTCGGTGGGCGCAATCCGGATCGAGGTGAAGCCGCCGCGAAAGCCGTCGCCGCCGAAGCGACCGCGACGAGCACGTTCGTCGCCGCGGACGTGAACACCGCCGACGGCGCGACCGGGCTCGTCACGTCGGCCACCGAGCGGATGGGTGGGCTCGACATCGTGGTGAACTCCACGGTCGCCCCGTACATGCCGGTTCCGCTCCACAACATGCCCATCGAGGATCTCCACTCGGTGCTCGCCCAGCAGGCGCTGGGAACCATGCTCGTCTGCCGAGCGGCGATCGACGTGATGCGTCCCGAACAGAGTGGTGCGATCGTGAACATCGCCTCCGACGCGCAACGTGTGCCCACACCCGGCGAGACAGGAATCGGCGCGGCCATGGCGGCGATCGTCACCTTCTCGCAAACGCTCGCGCTCGAAGCGAAACGGTATGGCGTACGGGTCAACGTCCTCACACCGTCGATGATCGTGGACACCGGCTCCCACGAGCGCGCCATGGCGACCGAGTTCAGCAAAAAGATCTTCGACCGGATCGCCGCGCAGGCCCATCTCGGCCTCACCGAACCCGAGGACCTGTCGAACGCGATCCTCTTCCTCGCCTCACCGTTGGCGCGACGGGTCACCGGCCAGGTGATCAGCGTGAACGGCGGAATCTCGATCGCGAGCTGACGCCGATGCGGGCCATCCAGTACCTCGGGACCGGCCACGTCGCCCGAACAGACGTGCCGATGCCCGTCACAACGCCGGGTCGGGTTCTCATCCGCGTCGCCGCGGCGGGCATCTGCCACACCGACGTTCATTTCCGCGCGAGCCCACAGCCGGCGATTCCCCCCGGCACCGTCCTCGGACACGAGATCGCCGGCACGATCGTCGAACTGGGAGACGGGGTCACGTCCTTCGCTGTGGGTGACCAGGTGATCGTGCACCCGGTGTGGTCGTGCGGAACCTGCCGGCAGTGCGTCGCGGGACTCACGAACGCGTGTCTGAGCACCGCGGGACGACTCAGCCAGCCACCAGTACCCGGTGTCTCGGTCAATGGCGGCATCGCAGACTTCGTCGCGGTCCCGGCCACGGCGTTGGTGGCGGCGGACGGGCTCGACCCGGCATTCGCAGCCACGCTCACCGACGCAGGCCTGGTGCCGTATCACTCGATCAACGCGGTGCGCGGCCTCTTGCGCCCGGGATCGTGCGCGGTCGTCATCGGGATCGGAGGCCTGGGCCAGTTCGCCATCGAGATCCTCAGGGCGTCCACAGTGGCCCAAGCCATCGCCCTGGACGTGAGAGAGCAGGCGCTCGACGAGGTCCGCTCCAAGGTGGACCACACATTCCTGTCCACCGACGACGACATCGAGGAGAAAGTGCTGCGCGCTGCGGGCGGACACGGTGCCGACTTCGTACTCGACCTTGTCGGGACCACGACGACACTTGCGCTGGCTGGCGCCGTTGTCGCGCCGTACGGCACAATCCGCGTTCCCGGCCAGGGGGACGGAACGTTCCAGTTCGAAACCGGCCGAACATCGACGACCCTGCCACGAGGCGCGACCATCAGCCGGCCTTTCAGCGGTACCCAGCAGGATCTCGTCGATCTCGTCGGCCTCGCCCGCACCCGCCGGCTCACCACCCGGATCACGCGCTACGGGTTCGAGGATGCCCTGGCCGCGTTCGACGATCTGGAGAGCGGTCGACTCTTCGGCCGAGCCGTCATTGTCATGGACTGATGCCTTCCACTCCGCCTAACTGGAGTGACTCGGGGGCCAGTACCGAACCGCCCCGATCACCTGTGTACGCCGTGTCCAGACGGCATCCCTTCGCCGCAGCGGGCTGCGAGCGGGCGCCGTTCTCCGTGTTGTGGCTGGGCGACGACTCCTTCAGCGAGCGGCCTGGGCGAACCGCCCTCAGAGTGCACCGGCCCTGCCTCACCACCCGCTTCGAGCGCTGCGTGCATCGCGGCGAGCAGCCGTTCTTCGAGCTCACCCGTCGCGGATTCGAAGGCTCGACCATGATCGCCGGGATTTCGCTGCTGCTGAGCAGGTTGCCAGCCGGGCATCGCCGTGGACGGCCAGTCGGTCGAGGATCGCGCCGGACAGCTCACGCTGCTGACCGGCTACCAAACCCCGGCCACGCTGCGACGGATCGCCATGGCCCGCCTGGAAACCTGGCTGCGCACCGGCAACGTCCGCAACGCCAGCAAGATCGCCACAATGAGTGTGCATCATGGACACTCCGCTGCCGTTGAGCGTCATCGGCAACGTAGCCGGCCAGCGGCGCCCTACTACAACTACTCAAGCAGGACGACAAATCGTCCGCGCACGCCGCCCTCCTGTAGCCGACGGAGGCTGTCGGGGATCTGGTCGAAGGTGATCGGGATCGTGTCGGCGCGGATCATGCCATCGGCCAGGAGGTTGAGGGCTCCGACGAATTCGTGCTGCTCGCCGTTGGAGGCACCCACGTAGGTCAGGTCCTTGAGGACCATCTTCTGCGCGGAGATCGTCGCCATCTCGACCGCGAGCCCGATCTGGACCACCCGCCCGGATGGTCTAACGGCGTCGATTGCAGACGCGGTAGTCGTTCCGAAGCCGGCGAAGTCCACGATCACGTCAAGGTTCTGTGCTTCGAAGTCCCGGATATCGGCCGCGACACCGCTTGCCCCGAGGGCCCGCGCGGCATCCAGGGCGGCTGAGTTGGTGTCGGCGACGTAGATGGCGGCGCCTGCGGCGAGGGCGATCTGTGCGCCGAGGGAGCCAATGCCGCCGAAACCGATGATGCCGACGTTCTGGTCTTTGGTGACATGACCGGCGGTGTGGATCGCCCGGTAGGCGGTGCGGCCTGCGTCTGTGGCTGGTGCCGCTTGTTCGTAGGAGACCTCGTCGGGGATCCGGACGGCGAGAGTGGCGGGGAGGCGGACCAGCTCGGCGAAGCCACCGTTAATGGCGGTGCCGGGTCCGTCGGTGACGGCAGGCACGCCGACCCGGTCGCCGACGGTGAAGTCCCCAACGCCGCTGCCTACAGCCGTGACCTCGCCGGCGATCTCGTGACCGAGAACGATCGGCAGATGTCCGAGAAGCGCGGTGATGGTCCCGTCCATGAAGCTGACGTCGCTGTGGCACAAGCCGGAGGCCTTGATGGCGACGACGATCTCGCCCGGGCCGGGTTCGGGATCCGGCAGGGTTGTCATCTGCAGCGACTCTCCTACCGCGGTGAACTGCCATGCGCGCACGGTGACTCTCCCGACTGCCTGCGTGCTCGGCGATACCCGAACACGATCACTAACGTTAGTGTAAACAACTTTCTCTACTTTTAGCTGTTCAAAGACTAGTAGTCGTCTATGTTTGTGTAAACTATGACCGCGCCGGAACGACTCGCCGAAGGAGACGAGACCATGGGCAAGCTGGACGGCAAGGTCGCATTCATCACTGGAGCCGCGCGCGGACAGGGGCGCAGTCACGCCATCCGCCTGGCGCAGGAGGGCGCGGACATCATCGCGGTCGACTGGCTGCAGGACATCGCGACGGTGGACTACCCGATGTCCCGTCAGTCCGATATGGACGATACTGCGAAGCAGGTCGAGGCGCTGGACCGCCGCATCCACACCACCAAGGCGGACGTCCGGGATTTCGCAGCACTCCAGGATGCGTACAAAGCCGGCGTCGCCGAGCTCGGTCCAGTCGACATCATCCTGGGCAACGCCGGTATCTGCCAGCTCGGCAGTAAGGAGCCGGACCCGGTCCAATCCTTCAACGACGTTGTGGGGGTAAACCTGATCGGTGTCTGGAATACGGTCTACGTCGCGGCTCAGGACATGATCGACCGCGGGGCCGGCGGTGCGATCGTCCTGACCAGCTCCACCCAGGGGCTTACCGGCCGTGGCACGGACGGCTCGGCCGGCACGCACGGATACGCCGCTGCCAAGCACGGCGTCGTGGGGCTGATGCGCAGCTTCGCGAACTGGTTGTCTCCGCACGGCATTCGGGTGAACACGGTGCATCCCACCGGCGTCGCAACCCCGATGGTGGAGAACGAAGTGGTGGGCCGGTACCTCGAGGAGAACCCTCAGGTTGCCCAGATGGCAGCGAACCTGATGCCCGTCGGACTTACGGAGCCGGTCGACATCAGCAACGCAATCCTCTACCTCGTCAGCGACGACGGCCGCTACGTCACCGGAGTGACGCTTCCCGTAGACGCCGGGTTCAACGCTCGGTAGCAGGCCGCGGGGGCCCTGCCACGCGCAGGGTGGCCCGGCCCCCGCTCTAGCGGACGGCGTATCTCACGCATCCCTCGCGCACCGGAATCCGATGTTGCCGGTTGATGTCGACGCGGTCGGCTGGGAGCGTCGATCGGGACGACCGTCGTCGGACCAGGCATAGAACTGCGCGGTGCCGACCACAACTCGATCTACACCAGCATAGACCTGCAACGTTGACCGTTTACATCCGTGTAGATATCCTCGTCGGAGTCCGGCCCCAGGGAGGGGGCGTCTGCATTTCGACGATGCCGCCCGGCGGACCGCTCTGCCAGCCGGAGGATGGGCGCCGTGACGGTGTCGTCGACCAAACCGGCCCGCTGTGCGACGAGGCGGCTCCCGCCCGTGGCACGGGGTCACGCACGAAAGGAGCGCGGCGATGACCGCGACCGCAGCGGACCACTCCGCGCTCGGCCTGCCCGAGTACCGCGACATCCGGATCGAGCACCGCGGGGCCATCTCTTGGATTGTGCTGAACCGGCCGGACAAGGCCAACGCGCTGTCCAACGCGATGCTCGACGAGTTCTCCGACGCGCTGGCACGGCTCGCGGACGCCGGAGGCGCGATCGTCGGTATCCGTGGCGAGGGAAAGGGGTTCTGCGCAGGTTACGACGTGGACCAGGTCGGCAAGCCGAAAGCGGCGGACCCGGTCGCCGACCGTGAGCGGTTAGCGCGCAACGTGAACCGCTACCTCGCGATCTGGGATCACCCCAAGCCGGTGATCGCGGCGGTGCACGGCTACTGCATTGCCGGGGCGACCCAGCTCTGCGTCTTCTGCGACATCACCATCGTCGCCGAGGACGCGAAGATCGGGGAACCGGCGCTGCCCATCGGCGGTGGATACATCGCGCCGCTTTGGGCCCCGCTGGTGGGGCCGAAGCGCGCCAAAGAACTGGCGCTCCTTCCTGGCAACACGATCGACGGCCGCACCGCAACCGAGTGGGGCTGGGCGAACCACGCCGTCCCCGCCGACGCAGTCGTCAGCACCGCCGAGGACATGGCCGAACGGATGGCCCGCATTCCGCCGGATGTCCTGCGGATCAAGAAGCTCGCCATCAACCGGACCATGGACGCCATGGGAGTCCGCACGGCCGCCGCCCAGGTTTCCGAGATGGACGCGCTCTTGCACCTGTCCCCATCCGTCCTGGAGCTGCGCGAGTGGATCGGGAGGATCGGCCTCAAGGCCGCCATCGCGGAGTTCCGCAAGCCCACCTCCGGAGCAGGCTGATCCACCGTCCGCGGGCCGCCGAGGCAACGCGGACGCCTCCACCGACACCGCCGTCGGCAGCGATCGCGGAGAGAAAGGATGATCACCATGACAGACCTCGAAGCACGAATCAGCCGGCTCGAGGACCGGGCCGAGATCGAGGACCTCGTCCTCAAGTACTTCCTGGCCGCCGATGACGACGACTGGGAGACGCTGGGATGGACGTTCGCGGAAAACGGATCGTTCGCCGCGGGCGCGTTCCCCGGCGGCAGTGACCGGGAGTCTGTCGTCAATTTCATCCAGGCGGACCGGCAGAACATGGGCGTGACCATTCACACCCAGAACACCACGCTGATCACATTCACCGACGACGACCACGCCAGCGGCGTGGTAGGGGCCCACCTGGAGCTCGCGCGCGGGGGAACCACGATCTATGGCGCGGTCCGCTACTACGACACCTACGTCCGTACCGCGGACGGCTGGAAGTTCGGGTCCCGCGAGATGGCGATCATCCACGTCGGCCCGTGGGACGAGGTCGGAACCTCCCTCACCACAACGAATCGCGCCCGGTGGCCCGGGGCCGACCCAGTTCCGGCCGATCTGCCCCGCAGCTGAGCGGTATGTGCCGACCCGACGTTCAGGAGGGTCGGCACATACCGTCGAAGAGGATCGCCGAAAACGTGTCCACGGTCTGCTTTGCAGTGTGCTTGCGTCCCCTGGCCTGAACCACTGATGAGTCCAATTGACCATTCCGAAAAGCGTCTTCACGACAAGTGGGACCGAGAGGTCCTCTCGGAATTCACCGCTCTTTATCCCCGACGTGATGACGTCGGGGACGACGGACTCGAAACGGCGGGTCTTGCGGACCATCTCCTTCGCCCACGCGGTCGTCTGGAAGGCCACCTTCCCCATGTCCTCCTGGATATACACGTAGGCGTAGGGGAAGTTCGCCTCGTACGAGCTGATCTGCAACTCGATCAGCCTCCACAGCCGCGGTCTCGAAGCACTTCTCCTTGAAGACGTCGCCCGCGATCTGGAGGAGCTCGTTGCGCTTGGCCTGGTAGACCGCGCCGCCCTCGATCTGGGCACTGCGCCGGCGCTTCGCCAAACCACTTCCGGTCGACGCGGCGGGGCGGAGGAGCCGTGGTCAAGGCGGTACCACCGCGTTTATCGGTCATCGCCGACCTCGCCCTGGTTCCAAGGAATTGCGGGAGCACCCCCATGACCGATTCCACACAATGCACGGAAGGGAGGACCGGCGCGTGACCGATCCCCGAGAATTCCTGGTGACGCTCGACGGGTTGCGATCCGAGGCTCAGTCGCTGCTCACCGCCGTCCCGGCAGGCGAGGACCTCGACCCGGTCTCGGCCTCTCTGATCCGGTTGGCCGTGCACGCCGCCGTGTCGACCCTGGACACCGCCGGTATTGACCGGGCCATCCGGGCCGCGCTGGACGCGGGGGCAAGCGCCGCCCAGGTTCACGAGACGCTGGTCGTGGTGTCCGGGCTGGGCGTGCACTCCCTGATGGAGGGGTCGCGGCGGGTGCTGGATGCGGTCGTCGAACGCGGGGACGGGCCGAGCGAACAACTTGATGACGAGCGGATCGCCATGCGCGACAGGTTCCAGGGGGACGACCCCTACTGGGTGGGCTTCGAGCAGGAGGTCCCCGGTTTCCTGGACGCCCTGCTCCGCCTGTCTCCCGAGGCATACCAAGCGTTTTTCGACTACTGCGCCGTTCCCTGGCGGACTGGCGCGGTGCGGGGGCGGGTCAAAGAGCTCATGTCGATGGCGTCCGACGCCACCCCGACCCACCGCTACCTGCCGGGAATGCGCCTGCATCTGAAAAACGCAGTGAAACTCGGCGCGAGCCGCACCGCGATCCTGCACGCTCTCGACATCGCGGCCGCGGCGCCCTCGCACCCCGGGGTGCCCGCGGCCGGCTGATGGAGCTCACGGCCGGCCGGATCGCCCCCCGCAACCAGTCCCTCCTTCGTTTACGCAAGTGTTGACGATAAATCTACGCGAACGTAAACTGCGCAATACCGACGGTCTGATCCTGGACCGAGAACGGAGTGACGATGAAGGTCAACGACGACAACCTCCTGGCGACCGTCCAGCGCCTGGTGGACCGCCAGGAGATCGAACGGGTCCTCTACGACTACGCCCACTACCTCGATCACAACGAGCCGAAGAGCCTGGTCGCTCTGTTCACCCCCGGCTGCCAAATCGCGTACGGCCCGGACCACGGCGCCGACGGCGCCGACGCCTACCTCGCCACGCTGGAGCACGAGAAGTTCGGGATCGGCGCCTTCTTCGCCGGCACCAGCCACCACGTGTCGAACGTCGTCATCGACTTCACCGACGAGGACACCGCGACCGTGCGCTCGCAGGTCTACGCGTGGCACCGGTACAACCGGGAGCGTCCGGACGGCATCGTCATGGGCCAGTACCACGACACCTTCGTGCGCACCGCCGGCGGCTGGCGGATCGCCCGCCGCGAGCTCAAGCACGCCGGCACCGAGAACTACCACGCCAAGGGCAACGCCCTGAACCCGATCCCGCGCAACAACGCCGTCTGATCCGGGCCCACGCGAGGAAGCGAGCCAAGAGTGTCCGACGAACTGCTCTTCGAGGTGACCGACCATGTCGCCCGGGTCACCCTCAACCGCCCCAAGGCCCTTAACTCGATCTCCCACGAACTCGACGTCGAGCTGGCGAGGACCTGGGACACGATCGACGCCGACCCGGACATCTGGGTCGCGATCCTGGGCGCCGCGGGCGAGAAGGCCTTCTGCGCCGGCGCCGACATCAGTGGCGGCACAGAGGCCGACGCCTCGCGGCTGGCCCTCGGTGGCGGGCTGACCGGCATCGGCGGCCCGCTCCGGGTGCTCAAGAAGCCGTTGATCGCCGCAGTGCAGGGCTACGCCCTCGGCGGCGGGTTCGAGCTGGCGATGTGCGCCGACATCATCGTCGCCGCCGACAACACCAAGTTCGGCCTGCCCGAGGTCAAGGCCGGCATCATCGGCGAGTGCGGTGTGATGCACCGGGCGATTCGCCAGCTGCCACACCACATTGCGCTGGCGCTGGTGCTGACCGGGGAGCGGCTGCCCGCCGCCGACGCCCTGTCCTACGGGCTGGTCAACGAAGTCGTCCCCTACGCCGAGCTGGACGAGGCCGCGATGCGGTGGGCCGCGAAGCTGATGGCGGCATCGCCACTGGCCCAGCAGGCCGCCAAGCACGCCATGTTGAAGGGGCTGCAGGGTTCCCTGGAGACCGCCCTGGCCACGAAGTACGAGCCGATCGAGGCGTACGCCAACTCGGACGACGTTAAAGAGGGGCGTGCGGCGTTCACCGAGCGCCGCGCTCCCCAGTGGACAGGCCGCTGAGCCCGGCGCAGTGAGCCGGTCCGGACCGGTCAGTGGGCGGCGCCGGGTAGCGCGATGAGCATCCGGCATCCGCGTTCCCCGGTCCGCCAGCCGTGGCCGTCGCCCTGCCGGACCACGCCGTCGCCGGGGTGGAGCTCGATCTCCTGCTGGTCGAGCACGAGGACGATCGACCCGTCGATCACCACGTCGAGATCCACGCTCCGGATGCGGTGCATCCCGAAGGTAAGCCCCGGCGGGAAGTCGAAGACCCGCTAGGAGGTCTCGCATCGGCGCCGGGGCGGCCCTGGTGCTTATGGACGGTGGCGAGATGAGAGCGGCCGGCCTCGTCGCTGGCCGTGACATAAACCTTGACGTCCGCAACGGTGCCGCCCCGGACGCTTGTCAACAAGAGCGTAGACGTCGTCGACGAACCGAGAGGGGCCCTGCATGACTGACTTCCATGGCGACAGCGATGTCTCCACGGGTCGCACCCTGTGGTCGTTGGCCACCGGTTGGGCGGCCCGGCGGGGCGACGAGGACGCGCTGGTGTTCCTACCGCAGTCCGGCACCCCCGAGGGGATGCGGTCCATGCCCTGGGCACGATTCGTCGACGACGTCGCGCAGTTGCGCAGCGCACTGGCCGCCGCGGGCGTCGCGGACCAGCGCACGGTCGTCCTCGCTCTGCCCAACTCGCCGCTCGCCGTGGCGATCTGGCTGGCCGTGCCCGCGAACGGCGCGGTGATCCAGGTCGTCGACCCGGACGGCGGCATCCTGGCCTTCGAGCGCGCCGTCTCCGCGACCCGGCCGGTGCTTGTCGTGGCCGCCCGGGAGAACGCCGCGACGATGCGCGAGGCGATCTCCCGGGTCCAGGTGCCGACGCGGCTCGTGGTCCCGACCGAGCTGGGCGTCGATGCCCTCCGGTACGAGATCGATGGACTGCCCCCGTCGTCGGCCGCGGCGCCGGAGGCCACCCCGAACCTCGTGGCCGGGCTCCTGCCCACCTCCGGTACCTCCGGCGCGCCGAAACTGGTGCAGCTGACGCACCGCAACTACGTCATGGCCGCCGAGCGGCTGGCCCGCAACGCCGGTTTCCTCACCTCGGACCGGCACTACCTCTGCTCGCCGTTCTTCCACACCAACGGCCAGCTCTACCTCTGCGCACCCGCGTTCGTCACGGGTGGATCGGTGGCGATCGTGCCCCGGTTCAGCGCGTCCGCCTATTTCGACGCCGCCCGGTGGACCGGCGCGACGGTCAGCTCGATGGTCGCCCCGCCCATGCGGATGGCCCTGCACCGGGCGCTGGAGCGCGGCGGCGCTGTCGACCCGGGCGGACTGCGGCTCGTCCAGTACGGCATGAATCTCAGCGAAAACGACTGGCGGGCCTGGGACACGCTGCTGCCCGGGATCGACACCCGGCAGATCTACGGGCAGACCGAGTCCGTCACCGGGGTGCTCGGCGGGGCCCCTTGGGAGGCCGACGACCGGCGGACCATCGGACGTCCGTTCGTCGGCGTCGAGCGGGTCCGGCTGGTCGGCGACTCCGGCGCGGACGTCCCCGACGGCGAACCGGGCGAGCTGTGGGTCCAAGGCATCCCAGGGCGCTCGCTGATGCTGGGCTACGACAACGCACCCGAGGCGACCGCGGAGACGCTGGTCGCCGATGCCGCCAGGGCCTGGCTGCGCACTGGCGACCTCATGGTCCGGCACCCCGATGGTCGCTTCGAGTTCCGTGGCCGCCGGATGCACATCATCCGACGCGGCGGGGAGAACCTGTCCACCTACGGCCTCGAGCTCGATCTCCAGTCCTGCCCACTCGTCGGCGATGTGGCGGTCACCGCGCAGGAAGACGACACGCTCGACGCGATCGTGGTCGCGCACGTGATCCCGGCGGAGGGGTACGACGAGGCCGCCTTCCGCGCCTGGTGCGCGGAGAATCTAGGCAAGCGCGGGGTGCCCGACGTCGTCCGGGTCCACGAGTCGTTCCCCCGTACCGGCAGCGGGCGCGTGATTGCCCGGGAGCTGGGATGAGCGGCCCCTGGGCGGACGGGGTGCGCCGGTGGGCCGGCACCGGTCGGCGCGCGCTCACCACCGGCGACGCACCCCCGCTGACCTACCGGCGCTGGGTGGACGAGGGCGACGCGCTGGCCCGGGCCCTGATCGGCGCCGGCCTGGCCCCAGGCGCCCGGGTCGCGACGCTGCTGCCCAACGGGACCGAGCTGCTCACCGCGCTCTACGCCTGTGCGCGGGTGGGCGTTACGGCTGTCCCGGTCAGCACCTGGGCGACCGGCCCTGAGCTGCGCCGGGTGCTCGACGCGGCGCGGCCGGACCTGCTGCTCACCGCCGACACGGTGCCCGGTGCGCCGCGCGAGCTGCCGATCGGCACCTATAGCTGGGGCGAGACCACGGGCCCCGCCCTTCCCCTCGCCGATCTCCTCGAACTGGGCGGCCGGGTGGGCGACGGGGCCTGGCTCGCCGCCGTCGACGCCCCGGACGTGGGCAGCGACTTCGTGGTGCTCTACACCTCCGGCAGCACGGGCGCGCCGAAGGGCGTCGTGCTCTCCCAGGGTGCCGTCGCGCGCAACGCCGCACTGATCGCCGACCGGATGGGCTTCGCCGATGGCGAGCGGGTCTACACCTACTTTCCGCTGTTCTTCAGCGGTGGGTTGTGCAACGCACTGTCCACGACCGTCGCGGTGGGTGCCGAGCTGGTCACCCAGGCCAGGTTCACACCCGCCGGGGCCGCCGCGCTGATCCACGAACGGCGATGCACCGCCCGGGACGTCTGGCACGACGGGTTGGCGCGGGTGGCGGCCGAGCACGCGTTCACCGACGAGGACCTGCGCCGCATGCGCCGGGGCCTGGTGGTCGACTCCGCGCTGCTGGCGGCCCACGGCGCCGCCGACGACCTCGGCGTCGACATGTACGGCATGACCGAGACCGCCACCGCCTTCACGTGTGGTCATCACCGCGACCCGGCCGCGGTACGGCAGACGACACAGGGCCGACCGCTGCCCGGCAACCTACTGCGGATCGTGGACCCGGACACGGGACGCGAGCTAAAGGCAGGCGAGCAGGGCGAAATCCTCGTCCGCGGGCTGAACACGATGTCCGGCTACACCGATGGCACCCACCTGGCGCTGATCGACGAGGACGGCTTTTTCCACACCGGCGACGTCGGGTCGCTGAGCCCGGACGGGCACGTCCGCTACGCGGGCCGCACGAAGACCATGATCAAGGTCAAGGGACTCACGGTGCAGCCGGAGGAGGTCGAGGCCGTCCTGACGGCGTTCCCCGGCGTCCGGCTGGCGGTCGTGACCGGCCTGGGCGCGGGTCACGAATCGTCCGGTATCGGCGCGATCGTGGTGCTGGATCCCGGCACCGCCCCGGCGGAGGTCGCCGCGTGGTGCCGTCACGCGCTGTCCTCCTACAAGGTCCCCGAACTGCGGTCGGTCGCGGAGGCCGATTTCCCGCTCTCCGCAAGCCTGAAGAACGACCGGCTCGCCGCGTGGGCACTGTTCCCGACCCTGCCGGCGGTGCCCTGATGCCGGGCCTGCTGATCGCCAACCGCGGCGAGATCGCGGTGCGGATCGCGCGGACCGCGCACGCTCGCGGGATGCGGGTGATCGCGGTGCACGCCGCGGACGAGGCCGGCGCCGCGGACGAGGCCGGCGCCGCGCACGTCCGGGCCGCCGACGAAGCCGTCGCCCTCGACGGCACGGGCCCCACACCGTTCCTCGACGTCGAGCAGCTCGTCGACGCCGCCGTGCGGGCCGGCTGTCATCTGCTGCACCCCGGCTACGGCTTCCTGAGCGAGGATCCCGGCCTCGCCCGGCGCTGCGCGGAGCAGGGTGTCGGTTTCGTCGGCCCCTCGCCGGAGACACTAGAACTCCTCGCGGACAAGATCGCGGCCCGGGAGCTGGCCGAGCGGCTCGGGGTACCGGTGCCCGAGGCCACCCGGGGCGAGCTGACCGACGCGGCGGCCGCCGCGTTCCTGCGGGAGCTCGGCCCGGGTGCGGCGGTGATGGTCAAGGCGCGCTCGGGCGGCGGCGGCCGGGGTATGCGGGTGGTACGCGATCCGGACCTGCTCGCGGACGCGATCGCCCGCTGCAGATCCGAGGTCGCGCGTGCCTTCGGGCGCGGCGAGGTCTACCTGGAGCGCTACCTGCCCCGCGCCCGCCACGTCGAGGTCCAGCTGCTGGGCGACGGCCGCGAGGTCGCGGTGCTCGGTGACCGGGACTGCAGCGTGCAGCGCCGGCATCAGAAGATGATCGAGATCGCGCCGGCGGTGACGGTGCCGGGCGATGTCCGGCAGCGGCTCGCGGAGGCGGCGCGGCGGATCGGCGACCACGTCGGCCTGACCAGCCTGGCCACCGTCGAGTTCCTGGTCGACGCCGACACCGGCGAGCACCGGTTCCTCGAGGTCAACCCCCGGCTCCAGGTCGAGCACGCCGTCACCGAGGAGGTCCTCGGGATCGACCTCGTCGGCGCCCAGCTCGCCGTCGCCGAGGGCGTCCCGCTGAGCCGGCAGGCCCTGGTCGCCGCGGACGCACCGGGCGGACTGGCCGTCGAGGCGCGAGTCACCCTCACCGGGCGGCCGGCCACCGAGCTCACCCGGTTCGCGCCACCGGCGGGTCCAGGCGTGCGGGTGGAAACCCACGCCGAGCAGGGCAGGCCGGTGGCGACCGCGTATGACCCATTGCTGGCCAAGGTCATCGTCCACGACGCGAGCGGCGATCTCGCCGCCGCCGTCGAGACCCTCGACGCGGCGCTCGCGGCGTTCGTCGTGGACGGCGCGCCAACCGACCTGGCCCGCCTGCGCGACCTGCTCGGCCGACCGGAGCTGCGCAAGGGCCAGGCGACCACGGCGTGGGCCGATGAACTCCTCGACGAACCGGCCGCGGCGGACCCCGCGACGAAAGCCGGGATCGACGTGGTGCGCTCGGGCATCTCCGGGACGGTCGTCGCAGTCCCGGGCGCACCCGGGGCGCGCGTCCGGCGAGGCGAGCCGCTCGTGGTCGTCGAGGCCATGAAGATGGAGCACGAGATCGTCGCGCCCGTGTCCGGGACGCTCCTGGCCTTGCGGCCCGCGGTGGGCGAGATGATCGCCGAGGGCGACGCCGTCGCCGAGCTGCAGCCCGTTACCGGCGTCGATCCCGCCGACGACGTTCAGGTCGCCGTAGATCCCGGCCACATCCGCTCCGACCTCGCCGACGTGCGACGTCGCCACGAACTCGGCCAGGATGCGCATCGCCCCGACGCCGTGGCGAAGCGGCACCGGCTGGGAAAGCGGACCGCGCGGGAGAATGTCGCGGCCCTGTGCGATCTAGGGGCTGCGGGCGATCTAGGGGCTGCGGGCGATCCCGGTGCCGCCCTCGACGATCCGGCGTCGTTCCAGGAGTACGGCGCCCTGGTGATCGCCGCTCAGCGCACCCGGCGGCCGGTCGAGGAGCTCGAGCGCACCACCCCCGCCGATGGCCTGGTGGCCGGGTTCGGCCGGGTCCACGGACGTCCGGTCGCGGTCCTGGCCCACGACTACACCGTCCTGGCCGGCACTCAGGGCGTGCAGCTGCACAAGAAGGCCGAGCGGTTGTTCGAGGTGGCGGCCCGGCGGCGGACCCCGGTCGTGGTGTTCGCCGAGGGCGGCGGCGGCCGGCCCGGGGACGTCGACAACGCGGCCAAGGCGACAGGCATGGACCTCGGGACGTTCGTGGCCCTGGGCAGGCTCAACGGGCTGGTGCCCACTGTCGCCATCGCCTCCGGCCGGTGCTTCGCGGGCAACGCCGCGCTCGCCGGCGCCTGCGATCTGCTCGTGGCGACCGCGGACGTGAGCCTCGGGATGGGCGGTCCCGCCATGGTCGAACACGGCGGGCTGGGCCGGTTCAGCGCCGAGGAGATCGGGCCGCTGGAGGTCCAGGTGGCCAACGGCGTCATCGACGTCGCGGTGGCCGACGAGGCCGAAGCCGTCGATGTCGCGCGCCGGTACCTGTCGTACTTCCAGGGCCCGGTCACCGGCTGGGACTGCGCGGACCAGCGGCTCCTGCGCCACGTCATCCCGGAGAACCGGCACCGCGTGTTCGACGTCCGGGAACTCGTCGACATCCTCTGTGACACGGGCTCGGTGCTCGAGCTGCGCCGGGGGTTCGGCGACGCCGTCCTCACCGCGCTGTGCCGGATCGAGGGGCGGCCGGTAGGACTCGTCGCGAACGACGGGGCCCGGGGCGGCGGGGCGCTGGACAGCGACGCGGCGGACAAGATGGCACGGTTCCTGCAGCTCTGCGATGCGCACGGTTTTCCCGTCGTGTCGCTGTGCGACACCCCCGGCTTTCTCGTCGGCCCGGGCGCGGAGCGGTCGGCCGGCGTCCGGCACTTCGGGCGGCTTTTCGTGACCGCCCCCAACCTGTCCGTGCCGCTGTGTGCCGTCGTGATCCGCAAGGCCTACGGACTCGGCGGACAGGCGATGGCGGGCGGGAGTTTCCGGGTACCCGACGCGATCGTCGGCTGGCCGACGGCCGAATTCGGCGCCATGGGGCCCGAAGGCGCCGTGACGCTGGGCTACCGCCGGGAGCTCGAGGCCATCACCGATCCGGAGCGCCGCCGGGCGCGCTTCGATGAGCTGCTCGCGGACTACGTAGCCCAGGGCAGCGCGGTCAACGCGGCATCTGTGTTCGAACTCGACGACGTCATCGATCCGGCCGACACACGTGCCTGGATCCGCAGCACGCTCGACACCCACGATCCCGGGCTCCGGGCCCCCGTGCGGCGGCGGATCGACACATGGTGAATACCCCACATCGGAGATCACCGAGAGCAGGAGCCAAGAACGACATCGCCACCACCACAGGCGCCAGGTAGGAGGAAATACATGGACAGCCCGACCACACCGGGTGCAACGACAGAACGGATGACCGAGGAACAGGTGCGCGCCGCGGTCGCCGTAGCCAACGTGCCGAGCCTGCTGATGGTGCTCTTCCAGTTCAGCGGCGACGAACGCTGGCTCCAGGACCCCTACCTTCCCACCCGGGGGAAGGGACTCGTCGACCACGACTCCGGTGGGCTTCCGGATGCGGTCCAGATCGAGATCCGAGAGGCCTCCGTCGACGTCATCCTGCGTCTGCAGGACGGCGAGACGCCTGCCATCACCGCTCCCTCCCCCGAGCTGACCGCCCGGATGATGAGCGTCTGCATGGGCGAACCGGTCGGGGGCGAGCAGGGCGAGATGCTGGCCGCGGAAGTCGCTCGCCGGATCGACCCGGACCAGCCCGAGCTGGCCCTGCCACCCGTTCACGCCCCGGCCGGGTTCAAGATCCTCCTGATCGGCACCGGGGTGGCGGGCCTCGCCGCAGTGCACCAGCTCGAGGACATGGGCGTCGACTACGAGATCCTCGAGCGTCAGCCGGACGCGGGTGGGGTCTGGTGGATGAACACCTACCCCGGCTGTGGTGTGGACACCCCGAGCCACCTCTACTCGTTCTCGTTCGCGCGCAACGACTGGAGCCGGCATTTCGAGCTGCGCGACGACATCCAGCGCTACTTCACCCAGACGCTGAAGGATCTGGGCGCAGACCAGCGCATCCGCTACAACACCGAGTTGCTCTCGGCCAGCTACGACGAGGAGCGCAACAAATGGGCCCTGCGGGTACGCTGCGGCGACGCCGAGGAAACCCTTGAGGCGGACGTTGTGCTGACGGCGGTTGGCTCGCTGAACCTGCCACGACTCCCCGACGTTCCGGGCCGCGACACCTTCGCCGGGACCCAGTTTCACTCGTCACAGTGGCCGGAGGACCTGGATCTCGACGGGAAACGAGTCGTCATCGTGGGCGCGGGCGCGAGCTCCATGCAGATCTCGCCCGCAATCGCCGACCGTGTCGGCCACCTGACGATCGTCCAGCGCTCGCCGCAATGGGTCGCGCCGTTCGACAAGTTCATGCAGCCGATCACCGCCGAGCTGCGCCGGCTACTGCAGGGCTGCTCACTCTACTTCGCCTGGTACTGGATCCGGCTGTTCTGGCAGTTCGGCGACAAGGTGATCGAAGCTCTGCGCGTCAACCCCGAGTGGGAGCACCCGGAACGTTCGGTCAACGCCCGCAACGACGCCCACCGCGAGTTCTTCACCCGGTACCTCACCGACCGTCTCGCGGGCAGACCCGACCTGATCGAGAAGTCGCTTCCCGACTATCCGCCCTTCGGCAAGCGGATCCTGCTCGACAACGGCTGGTTCGAGACCATCCGCCGCGACGACGTCGACCTCGTCACGGACTCCGTCGCGGAATTGCGGCCCGGCAGCCTCATGACGGGGTTGGGCACCGACCTCCCTGCGGACGTCGTGATCTGGGCGACCGGTTTCCAGGCCGCCCGATTCATGTCGAGCGTCGACGTCCGCGGCCACGGCGGCGCCAGGCTGAGCGACGTTTGGGAAGACGACAACCCGAAGGCCTATCTCGGCGTCTCGGTGCCGGGCTTCCCCAACTTCTTCATGCTCGGCGGCCCGAACTCGTTCCCGGGCAGCGGCAGCTTCCTGTACTTCATGGAAGTCCAGATGCGGTACGTGCGGGCGCTCCTCACGACGATGTTCGACCGCGGGATCGCCGCGCTCGACGCGCGCCAGGACGTCACCGACGCCTACAACGAGCTCGTCGACCGCACTCATGACCGGACGGTGTGGACCCACCCCGGAATGCAAACCTACTACCGGAATTCGCGCGGCAGAGTCATTTTTGTCATGCCATTCCTGAACGCGGAGTACTGGCAAATGACGAAGAATTTCAACCTGAGCGACTACACGATTCGCTAGTCATTCATAACCGGACCAACGGCAGCCGGGACCGGGCGGGTCCCGGCTTGTCGGCGTGCCCAGGAAACGTATTCGCACACCTCTGACGTCGTTTACTCCAACGTTGACAGCGTGGAAGACCTGTGCGAGCGTTGCCCTCCCGACACAAAGACGTCCGGGCAGGCATCTCAGGAGGAGTCGTGTCCTTAAACGACATCGGGCGCGCATCTGCGGATCCTGCACCCGCCACCACGCAGATCATCGATCTGAAAGCTTCTCGACGTGCCCTGGTGGCCGGGTCGCTCGGCAATCTCGTGGAATGGTATGAATTCGCGATCTACGCCTATATGGCCCCGATTATCGCCCCCCTTTTCTTTCCCTCGACGAGCTCCGCGGCGAGCATTCTCTCGACATTCCTCGTATTCGCTCTCGCATTCTTCCTGCGGCCTCTCGGCGCCGCGATCTTCGGGCCGCTCACCGATCGCTGGGGCCGCCGGCCCGTGCTGCTGCTGATCATCACCATGATGGCCCTCGCGACAGCCGCGATCGGCGTCCTGCCCACCCACGCCGCAGTCGGCGCCCTCGCCCCGATGCTGCTGACCCTCTGCCGCATCGCGCAGGGCATCTCGGCGGGTGGGGAGATGGGCGGAGCGGTGTCGCTCATGGTCGAGTCCGCCCCACCCGGCAAGCGTGGCGCCTACGGTGCCTGGTCTTTCACCGGCACGACTCTCGGCTATGTGCTCGGCGGCGCCGTCGCCACGATCCTCTCCCTGACCCTGTCGCCGGCGGCCCTCGCGTCCTGGGGCTGGCGGGTCGCGTTCCTCCTCGCCCTGCCGATGGGTCTCGTGGTCGTCTACATCCGGCTCAAGGTCGATGAGACTCCGCACTTCAAGGAAGTCGTGGCGGATCGCGAAACGGCTCCCGCGGCGCCCGCCAAGGCACCCTCGGCCGCGAGGCGACCGCTCGGATACCTCCTCGCCACGGCGGCCGTGGTCGTCGTCTACAACGCGATCGGCAACACCTTCATGGTCGGGATGCCGACGTTCCTGTCGAAGAGCTACCACATGTCGTTCGCCCAGTCGTCAGTGCTCGCGCTGGTCACGGGCCTGGTCGGGGGTCTGACGATGCCGTTGTTCGGTGCGCTGTCCGATCGGGTCGGCAGACGTCCTGTGCTGCTTGCGGGGACGGTCAGCGTGGTCTTGCTGTCCTATCCGATGTACATGATGATCGGGCTGGGATTCGGCGGCGGCCTGGTGGCGCTCTTCGTGGCCGGAATCCTGATCGGAGTCGTCGGCGGCCCGATGCCGGCGTTCCTGTCCGAACGCTTCCGTACCCGGAACCGGGCGGCAGGCGTGTCGCTGACCTACGCGCTCACGGTGGCGATCTTCGGCGGCACGGCGCCGTACGCGATCACCGCGATCGCCGACGCGACCGGCGACCGGCTCTCCGCCGCCTATTACACCCTCGGCTGCGGTCTGATCAGCCTGGTGGGGCTACTGGCCGTCAGCCGTGTCCACCGTTCCCAGCACCAAGAGGCCCTGGAGGACTGATCGTCCTCGTCGTGAGCCCGGAAAGGAGCAACCGTGCATCGCGTCAGACTCGACGACGGAGGGCGCCCCGTGGCCGGTTCCGGAATCTTCAGCGAGAGCGTGCCTCTCGCCGACCTCCTGGTGCGCTCGGCGCACTCGCACCCCGAGCGCACCGCACTCGCCTTCCCGGGCGTCCGGATCAACTACTCCGAACTGCTCGACGGTGCGACCCGTACGGCCCGGGCGCTGCACGCACTCGGCGTGCGCCGGGGGGACAACGTCGGCGTGCTCATGCCGAACTCGCCCGAGTTCGTCGAGTCCTTCTTCGGGGCGGCTCTGCTCGGCGCCGTGATCGTGCCGGTCAACGCCCGCTACCGCAGTGCGGAACTCGGTTATGTGATCGACCACGCCCGGCTCCGGGTCGTGCTGACCACTGACCGAATCGCCGAACGCACCGACTTCCGGAGGCTCCTCGCCGACGCCCTCCCTTCGGTGAACACGGCGGACGCGCCCGGCGGCCCATTCGCCGAGGCACCCCACCTGCGGCACCTGGTGATTGTTCGCGGCCGCGGGGGTGGCTCGTTCCTCGGTGCGGACGAGTTCGCGTCCCTCGCGACCACCGTCGACCCGTCCGTCGTGGCCGAGGCCCGCACCAGGGTTCGGTCCCGTGACGTCGCGCTTTTGCTTTACACCTCCGGGACCACCGCCCATCCAAAGGGATGCCTCATCAGCCACGAGGCCATCTCGCGCGGGAGCATGGGCCGGATGACGGAGAACGTCCCGCTCGGCGAGCGGAACGTGTTCTGGTGTCCCAGCCCGATGTTCCACATCGCCTGCATGCAGGTCTTACTGGCATCGATCGGACTGGGAGGCACATTCGTCACCGACACGCACTTCCGGCCGGACAGCGCGTGGCAGCAGATCGTCGAGCACGATGTCACCTCGCTGTGGCCGTGGTTCCAGGCCGTGATGCTGGGCCTCGAGGACGCGGCGGGATTCGACCCGGCGGCGATCCCGAACGTCCAGGCTTTCAGCCTGATCGGCCCGCCGGCCTTCCTGCGGCGTATCCAAACGTTGTTCCCCCGGGCCGCGCACATCAACGGCTGCGGGATGTCCGAACTCTCCGGCTACTACGCCATGTCACCGCTCAACGACGATCAGGAAGCCCGGGCCACCACCGGCGGCAAGCCGGTGAGCGGGGTCGAAGTGAAGATCGTCGACCCGGAGACGGGCGAGGAGGTCCCGCGCAATGCTCTCGGCGAGATCCTCATCCGCGGCTACCTGCAGATGGAGGGCTACTACCGCGACCCGGAACGCACAACCGAGACGATCGACGCGGACGGCTGGCTGCACTCCGGTGACCTCTACCGGATGGACGACGCCGGGCACATCTCCTACGAGGGCAGACTCAAGGACATGCTCAAGGTCGGCGGCGAGAACGTCCCCGCGATCGAGGTGGAGTCTTTCCTCTGCACTCATCCCCACATCCGGATCGCCGAGGTCGTGGGGATACCAGACGATCTGCTCGACGAGGTGCCCGTCGCGTTCGTCGAGATCGAGCAGGGTGTCAGCCTGGACGCGGACGAGATCATCGCCTGGTGCCGTGGACGGATCGCCAGCTTCAAGGTCCCCCGGGCGGTCCATTTCAAGACAGCGGGAGAGTGGCCGATGTCCGCGACGAAGGTCAACAAGGTCGCGCTGCGCAAGGAACTCGCGGCGCTGATGGCCCGCACGGCCTGACTACCTGGCGCCGCACACACGGAGAAAGGATGGTGGTGATGCCACCATCGGTCGCTCTCCTACCGGCGCTTCAACCCGTCGTATAGCAAAGCCGAGAAGGTCTCGATGACCTGGTCGGCTCGGTGCCCGCGTACCCCGGGCTTGAACCAGCGGTGGGTCCAGTTGACCATGCCGAAGAGCGCTTTCACCACCACCTGCGGCGAGAGATCCTCGCGGAACTCCCCGTCCCGGACACCCTTGGTGATCACCTCGGTGACGATCGACTCGAACCGGCGAGTCTTGCGCACCATGTCCCTCGCCCATGGCGTGGTCTGATAAGCGACCTTGCCCATGTCCTCCTGGATATAGACATAAACATAGGGAAAGTTCGCCGCGTACGAGGTCATCTGCAACTCGATGAGCAGGCGGAGCTTTTCGTGAGCGGGCGTTTCCAGATTCGCGATACTAGTGGCCTCGAGGAGATTTTCGTCTAGCACTCTCTTCGCGGTCGCCTGGAACACCTCCTGGAAGAGCTCCTCCTTGCTCGCGAAGTAGTAGTAGATGGCTGCCCGGTCGGTGCCGAAGCGAGCGGCGATGTCGTTGAGCGTCGCGGCTTCGTACCGTTCAGGAAACGTGTAAGAGCGTGTCCTGAGCCGTCGCCTTGCGGCGCGGCGTTGACCGCGTGGGTCTTCCCGTGGCGGTACCCGCTGCCAGCAAAGCGCTGGTCTTATATGGGTTTCCATCGGGCTCGTTTATCGTCGCCCCGCAACTCGAGGAGGACGCCTCAACCAGTGCCGCGAGATTCACCGCGGCGTTGAGGTCACGATCCATGCTCATCCCGCAGGACTCGCACTGGTAGGTGCGTTCGGACAGGCGCAGCTTGGCTTTCACCACACCACAGCCCGAACACGTCTTGGAAGAGGGAAACCAGCGGTCGGCAACGTGTACGTGCACGCCGGACCAGGCGGCTTTGTACTCGATCTGACGCCGTAGCTCGGCCATGCCGACCCCGGCGACGTGCCGCGCAAGGCGGCGGTTACGGACTATGCCGACCACGTTGAGGTCCTCGACCACGATCGCCCCGAAGGTGCGCACCAGGCGGTTGGTGAGCTTGTGCAGCCCGTCCCGTCGGGCGTTGGCCACCGTGATGTGCAGCTTCGCGATCCGGGCCTGGGTCTTGCGCCACCGCTGCGACGGCTTCTGCCCGCTACGGCGGTCCAGGCCGGTGCGGCGGGCGGCCTGCCGCTGCAAACGGCGCAGATCCCGCTGCGCGAGTTCCAAAAGCTTCGGGTTGGCAATGACGTGGCCGGTCGACAGCACCGCGAGCGACTTGATGCCGAGGTCCACACCGACCGCCGTGTGCGGTTGGGTTGGTGCGGGATCGTTGCGGTTGATCTCCACCGAGAACGAGCAGAACCACCGCCCGGCCCGCAGGGAGACTGTGGCCGACCGTATGCGCGCGGTGCCACGCTCCACGTGGCGGGCGAGCTTGCGGGTTGACTCGTGCGTGCGGATGGTGCCGATGCGAGGCAGTTTCACATGCCTGCGGTCGTCTGCCAGACCGAAGCTTCCGGTGGTGAACCGGCACGACAACCCGGACCGCTTGCCCTTGAACCGGGGAAACCGGATCTTCGGGCCTGTGCGTCTGCCGTTGTTCGAGTCGTCCCAGTTCTTCAACGCGGTCGCAAGATGGGCCAGCCCGGATGAGTACGCCTCCTTCGAGTTCTCGCCCCACCACGGCGCCACCACGGGTTTGGCCTGGTTCCAATCCCTCCGAAACGAGTACGCGGACCAGTTCAGCGACGGGGTTGACTCGTCGCCGGCTAGGCCGTATGACTTCTCGGCTGTCCGCTGGTCCAGGTTCGCTTTCACCCGGGCAAGGCCCCAGTTATAGGCGTAGCGCTGCGCGCCGCAATGCGACCGCAACGCCGCATCATGCTCACCTGTGGGGTCGAGCGCGAACCGATATGCCTGCAACACCACGCTCACGTGGTCACCTCAGCGGCACGCACGGCCGCCTTGGCACGTCGCGCGGCCGACCGGCGCCCGTACAGGCGGGCACACATCGAGGTCAGCACCTCGACCATGTCCCGCACCAGGTCGTCTTTCACCTCGTCCGGGTTGATCACGATGATGCTGCGGCCGGTTGCGGACAGCGCGGCGTCGAGGTGCTCGACACCGAACCGCGCCAACCGGTCGCGGTGCTCCACCACGATCCGCGTCACGGTGGGATCGGCAAGGAGTTTCCGCAGCTTGACACAATGACCGTTCAGTCCGGAACCGACCTCGGTCACCGTCTCCGCGAGCGTGATCCCGCGTCGGCCGCATTCCTCAGCGACTCGCCCGGCCTGGCGTTCGAGATCGTCACGCTGGTCAGCCGACGACACCCGGCAATACACGACAGTCCGCCCCTGGGGCGGAGGCGCCTTCTCCTCAACACAGCACCACTTCCAGCAAGGTCACCTACCCGCACCAACCTCACCTTCCGCGCTCGTGGCGCACTTAAAGATCAAGCTCCGAGCCGGCCTGTTCGGATGATCAAGGCATCGCCTTGTCCTCCTCCGCCGCACAGCGCGGCTGCACCGACTCCGCCGCCGCGGCGCCGCAGTTCGAGCGCCAGGGAAAGAACCAGGCGCGCACCGCTCATTCCGACCGGGTGCCCCAGCGCGATCGCACCGCCGTTGACGTTGACCTGGTCCGCCGACACGGCCAACTCGCGCATCGACGTGATCGCGACTCCGGCGAAGGCCTCGTTGATCTCCAGCAGGTCGAGGTCCGCGACTGTCAGCGATCCGTCGCGGCGCAGCGCGTCCCGGATGGCGTTGGCAGGCTGACGCAGCAGCGATGGATCCGGACCCGCGACGGTTCCGTAGGCGCCGATCTCCGCCAGCCACGGCAGGCCCAGCGCCTGCGCCCGGTCCTTGCTCATCACCACTACCGCGCATGCGCCGTCGGACAGCTGTGAGGACGACCCTGCTGTGATCGTGCCATCCTGGGCGAAGGCTGGCCGCAACCGCGATAAGTGGGCGGCCGTCGTCTCCGGACGAATCCCCTCGTCCTGGTCGACGACCGTCTCGCTGCCCTTGCTGGACACGGTCACCGGCACGATCTCCTCGGCTAGCCGTCCCTCCTTCGTCGCCGCGGCCGCGCGCGTGTGCGACTCGGCGGCGAACGCGTCCTGCTCGGCCCGGCTGATCCGCATCGTGGCCTGGTACCGCTCGGTCGCCGCGCCCATCGATACCCCGTCGAAGGCACAGGTCAACGCGTCCACGTCCAGCGCGTCCGCCAAACCAGTGCCGCCATAACGGAAGCCCCGCCGAGCCCCGGCCAGCACGTGTGGCGCGCTCGTCATCGACTCCAGGCCGCCGGCCACCACTGTCTCGTACTGCCCGACGGCGATGAGCTGGGCCGCCTGCGCAATCGCCGCCAGCCCCGACAGGCAGAGCTTGTTGACAGTCGTCGCGGGGACCGTCATCGGAATGCCCGCGCGGGCGGCGGCGAGCCGGGCCGGATTCGGTCCTACTCCGGCCTGCACAACCGTGCCCATGATCACCGCGTCTACGTTGGCACCGCTCAGGCCAGCACGAGCCACGGCCTCCTGGATCGCGATACCGCCGAGCGCAGGCGCTGTATGCTCCGCGAGCGCGCCGAGCAACCGGCCGATCGGGGTGCGCGCGCCTGCCACCACTACTGCTTCCACCATTGTCTTTCTCCCTTCACGACGGGCAAGGACTGCAACACCTGGCTGTTACCGCGTCGAGCGGGTGCGCCGCTCCAGCGCGCCGAGATACCCGCTAATGGCCTTCTGGGTGTCGGTCGAGGACCACATCGCCAAGACGGCCTGATCATCTTCGCTGCGCGCCGCGATCCGGTCGCGTGCCGGTTGCTGGAGTTGCCTCTTGCTGAACGAGAACACTTCGGCCGGGATCCGCGCCATCCGCTGCGCATGTCCAACCGCCGAGTCCAGCAGGGCATCCGGCAGCTCGATGTGATCGATCAGCCCGATCGACCGTGCCTGCGGCGGGTCCAGCAGGGCCGCGGTGAGCACCAGTTGACTAGCCACAGGGCCGACCGCATGCCGGACGATCTCCAGCGCGCTGGTGGGAAATGGGACGCCAACGCTGAGTTCGGCGAGCCCGATCGTGCCCTGCGACATCACCCGCAAGTCGCACGCCGCCGCCATCACGCACCCGCCGGCGATCGCATGGCCGTTGACGGCGGCCACCACGGGACCGGGTCGGTCGAAGATCGCCAGGAACGTCTCGGAGAGGGCGGGCAGGAACTGTTCGACGTAGGCCGTGCCGCCGTCCAGGATCCGCCGCAGGTCGACTCCCGCTGAGAACGCCGTATCGGTCCCGGTAAGCACCAGGGCCCGTTCCTCGTCGATCTCGTGCATGGCGGCTGTGATCGCCTGCAGCAGGTCGAGGTCAAGCGCGTTTACCTTGCCATGCCGGAGCCGCACGACCGTGACTCCGGACCGTTCCTCGATGTCCAGCATGATGCCTCCTGATCCAGGCGAGGTGAACCACGAAAATCCCTGCAATGCAGGGAAAGTTGGCAAAATTCGGCTAGCAGGCGGCCGGCTCCGCCGTCGGCTCGCTGAGGGGAGCCCGCAGCGCTCGTTTTGTTGATCTCCGTGACCGGCATCCACCATTCACCAGGCGCGATGAACCGGACTTCCCGCAGAATCTTGTAGCGGGCGATCTTTCCCTGGCACAACTCGATGAGCTCGGTCCCGGAGACGACGTGCCCTGTGCGCACCTCGACGAACTCGACCGGCACCTCGTCCGGGCACCCGTCGGCGGGCACCGACGACCTCGACGCACTCCACGGCGGGATGGGGGGCCAGGAAGGGCTCGATCTCGATCGCCGCGACATTCTCGCCGCCGATCTTGAGCATGTCCTTGAGCCGGCCTTGGAAGACGACCTGGCCCTCGTCGGTCCAACCGTAGAGATCGCCGCTGTGCAGGCACCGGTCGGCGTCAAAACTCTCCGAGGTCTGCTGCGGATCCTTGTACGCCCGCTCCACCGGGCCACGGGTCATCGCCTTGTGCGAGAGCATGCAACCCTTGGGGTTCGCCGTCGTCCCCGAGGTGTGGAGGGTGGCTGCGACATCCCACACCCGGACCCGGCGCGCCATGCCGAGTTCGGCCGCCTTGTCCGGGAACACCAGTGCGTCGCGCCCGGGATAACGGGTGGCCGACCGCACCAGTAGGTCGCCGATGCTCAAGACCTCGGCCCATTGCCCGTGTTTACCCATACTGATCTCCAGTCATCGACGCCCGCTGGTCTATCGTGCAACGCATTCCGTGCGGTCGCCGTTTCTTCGACTTGTCACACACTCGTTTTTGTGTGCGGCACGCACCTCGCCCTGAACGATTCCCGCGGATCGAAGCAGGTAGAGTTTGGACATGGCCAACCCCGCTAAACGCCCTCCCGAAGCCACTCGAAGCGGCCTCAGCCAGCGCCGCCAGAGTGCACAGGTCGAGGGGGGCGCCGCCTACCGGGCGAAGCGCAACGAACTGCTGCAGATCGCCGGCGAAGTGTTCAAGGAGAAGGGTTACGAGGCAGCGACGCTCAACGACATCGCCGCCCGCTTCGGCACCGACCGTGCCGCCATCTACTACTACTTCGCGAGCAAGCAGGAGCTCTTCCAGGAGGTCTTCCAGGCTACTGCGAAGAAGGTCCTCGACGACAACCTCTCCGAGGCCACCCGCATCGCCGGCCTCGATATCGACGCCCATCAGAAGCTCCACCTCCTCATCAATTTGCAGATCACCTCGTACGAGGCGAACTACCCATATGTCTACGTCTACATTCAGGAAGACATGGGAAAGGTCGCCTTCCAAACCACTTCTTGGGCCAAGGAAATGTTCCGAAAGACCCGCCGTTTCGAACAAATCGTCACGGATGTCATCACGTCCGGCGTGCGCGAAGGAACATTCCGCGACGACCTGTCGGTGCCGCTGGTCGTGAAAGCATTGTTCGGAATGGTGAACTGGACCCACAGGTGGCTCAAACCAGGCGACCGGAAATTCACCGCGCAGCAGGCCATCGACACGTTCTCTGCACTCCTCTTCGACGGCTTGCACCGCACCTCCGAGTAACGGAGGCGTCGGTGCGCCGTCTACCGAGGCAGGTTGGCGGGCGCCGGCTCCTGGACCGGCGAGCGCGCACGAAGCTTGCTTGCGAGCGAGGTTACGACGTCCTCCCACGGACCGGACGTGGATCGCCAGATTCCGGTTGGCGTTGCGCGCCAAGCGTTCCCGGTCGGCGACCGGGTGCGGCGCTTTAGGCTTTCCCGCCTGGTCGATGTCGTAGCCCGCGCAGAATCCCTTGCCTGCGCCACGGATACTGATCACGGGGCCGCCGGTGTGCGCCAACCCTTCAAGGGCATCGAAGAACGCGTCGAGCATTGCGTTGGACAGGGCATTCGCCTTCACCGGCCGGTTCAGCACGATCCAGCTGATCGGCCCGCGATGCTCGACCAGCATCTCGCCGTACTCCGGCGGTACCGCCTCGTGCTGCCCACCGTGCCGGTCGGACACTGCGATCACGACTCTGCGCGTCCGATCGGGATCTGTTTGTTGACGTGGACGTCCACGACTCCGTCAGCCCGCGGCTCGCGGCGAGCGAAGCGCCAGCCGTAGTCGTGTCCGGACCGAGGTCGACGACGATGTCCGACGTGGTGGCTGGTCGCGGCGGAGGAACTACCGGTGCCGCCCATTGTCTCCCGGTACGCCGCATGCCCTTCCGCGCCGAAGCCCTGCCCGTAGGCCACGTAGCAATCTTCGGTGAACAGCGCCGCGAGCTCGTCGGGGTGGCTCATGTCGAGATGGAAGGCGTAGTCGAACGGCAGGCCGTGGACGCGCTCGGTCCCCACCAGTTCGGCGACGAGCGCCTCGGTCGGTTGTTGGGTGGTCGTCACAGTTGCCTCCGGATCGACTGGGTGGCGGCGATGACGTTGCGCCTGCAGGACCGACCGGTCGGCGTGCGGATCGGTAACCGCCACCTGCGCGGAGCAGGTGCTATGGACACTATCTACCTATTCGTAAACGTTCAACAGAGCACTGTGGCGCAACATCTTCTCGTCTGCTCGCTTCCATCAAGCGGCAGTTTACATAGACGTTGACAGTTTACGTTGATGTAGATAACTTTGTAGCACCGCTCACACCGGAGTTCACCGGCCGCCACCTACGAGACCGGTCAATGCCAGACGGACGCCGCTGCGGGATCCAAGCGCAACAGCGGCCAGAACGACTACCTCGAAGGAGAGGGCCGATGGTCGAGCTCGAACCCAGCAACGGCGACCCGGCACAGCTGCGCCGGGTGTACGGTTGCTTCCCCAGCGGCGTCACCGCGGTCTGCGCCCTCGATGACGACACGCCGGTCGGCATCGCGGCCAGCTCGTTCACCTCGGTGTCGCTCGATCCGGGCCTGGTGTCGGTGTGCGTGCAGAACACCTCGGCGACCTGGCCGCGGCTGCGCACACTGCGCAGGCTCGGAGTCAGTGTGCTCGCCGAGGAGCAGAACAAGGCCTGCCGGACCCTTTCGCTCAAGACCGGTGACCGGTTCGCCGACTGCGAGTGGAGCGTCAGTGCCAACGACGCGGTGTTCGTGCACGGCGCCGTCGCCTGGCTGGACTGCTCGATCCACAACGAGGTGCCAGCCGGCGACCACACCATCGTCCTGCTGAACATCCACGCCCTGCGCGCGGAGCCCGACCGTGCACCGCTCGTCTTCCACGCCAGCCGCTTCCGCCAGCTCGTCGCGGTCTGAGCCGAGAGGACTCCACTATGGACACCGCAACCGCCCCGTCCCGAAAGGCCGTGGATACCGCGATCGCCCAGATCTCCGAGGGAAGACCAGTGGTCGTCGTCGACGACCAGAATCGGGAGAACGAGGGGGACCTCATCTTCGCCGCAGAGCTCGCCAGCCCTGAGCTCATGGCGTTCCTGGTCCGGCATAGCTCGGGGTTCGTGTGCGTCGCACTGCCGCAACCGGACTGCGACCGGCTCGTGCTGCCGCCGATGCACCACACCAATTCCGATGGGTTCGGCACTGCGTATCGGGTCACCGTCGACGCCGCGTCCGGGATCGGCACCGGCATCTCCGCTCGTGACCGCGCACGCACCGCCCGGCTGCTCAGCGATCCGGGCGCTCGGCCCGCAGACTTCACCCGCCCCGGCCACGTCGTCCCGCTCGCTGCCCGCCCCGGCGGCGTGCTCGAACGCCAGGGCCACACCGAGGCTGCCGTCGACCTGACCCGCCTGGCCGGGCTCCGGCCAGGCGGCGTGCTGTGCGAGATCGTCAGCACCCGCGAACCGCACCGGATGGCCCGCCGCGACGAGCTCGCCGAGTTCTGCGCCAAGCACGACCTCGTCATGGTCGGCACCACCGAGCTCGCCGCCTATCGGCAGCTGGTCGAGCGCCGGATCGAGCGGGTGACGTCGATCCGGCTGCCCACCGAGGCCGGGCCCGTTCACACCGTGGGCTACCGGTCCACCATCGACGACACCGAACACCTCGCTCTGGTCACGGGTCGCCTCTCCGGCGAGCACGACGTCCCAGTACACATCCACGTGGAGTGCCTGCCCGGTGACGTCTTCGGCTCCTGGCGGTGCGGCTGCGCCCGCCGCCTCGACGCCGCGATGCGCGAGATCACCGCGCGCGGGCAAGGCGTCGTGATCTACCTACGGCCCGGCGGCCCGAGCGCCTTCCGAACCCTCCAGGTACGCGACACCGGCGACGTCCACTCCCCCTGCGACGAGGTCCTGGAACTCGCCGACCTTCGCGGTCTCGCCGTGCAGATCCTCCGTGACCTGGACGTGCGCGGAATCAGGCACCTGCACAACCCGCCGGCGGTGCGCACGGCATTCGACGAGCTCACCCCGGACGCGGGCGAGCACGCCGCGCCGCCGGGCGAAGTCGCATAGCACCACCGGACACGACCTGTCGCGGCCCGAATGAATAAGGAGACGCCCTAGTGAAGTTCCACCTCATGCAGACAGGCGTGATCGGCCGCCGACACGAGCTTGAGCAGGGCATGGCCGGCCAGCGCCCGGATCTCTACCAGCGCTACCTGGAAGAGGTGAAGGGTTACGTCCAGCTCGCCGACGAGCTCGGCTACGCCAGCTACTGCTCACCCGAGCACCACCTGCAGATCGAGGGCTTCGAGATCACCAATCACCCCGGTATGTGGGGCCTCTTCGTTGGCACGCACGCGAAACGGATGAGCGCCGGAATCCTCGGCTACGTCCTACCCACGCACAACCCCGTCCGGGTCGCCGAGGAGATCGCCACCCTCGACCACATGCTGCAAGGGCGGCTCCTCGTCGGCTTCACCCGCGGTTACCATGCGCGCTGGGTCGACGCCTACGCCGCGGTCCGCGGAGTCGGCGCCACGAACGTCACGCACGCGAAGGCGAAAAACGAGCAGGACGCGATCAACCGGGAGATCTTCGAGGAGTCCGTCCAGGTCGTCAAGAAGGCCTGGGAAAAATCGATGTTCTCCCATCAGGGCAAGTACTGGGAGTTCCCGCCGGAGGACGGCTCGGCCGGACACCCGGGTTACGCCGAGTTCGGGCAGGGACAGGACGAGAACGGCATCGTCCGGGAGATCGGCATCGCGCCCAGGCCCTTCCAGAACCCGCATCCCAAGATCTACGGCGCCTTCGCCTACAGCATGCGCACAGTCGACATGTGGGCGCGGGAAGGCGGTAAGCAGGTCGTGTTCGCCACCGACCTCGACTTCTGCGAGGCGCTGTGGAACCGCTATGCCGACACCGCGAAGAAGGCCGGCCGTGACGTGCCCCCTGAGGAGATCGGTGCGTGGGGCGGCTTCCTGATCCTCACCGACGACAAGGAACAAGCCGCCCAACTCGAGGCCGAACACCGCTGGTTCTGGGACAAGTGGTTCATCCCGCACGGCCAGCAGTTCCCCAACGTGCTCATCGGCACCGCCGACGACATCTCCCGGCAGATCGAGCAAGCCCACGACCGGCTGGGCTTCAACGAGTGTTTCCTCATGTTCGGCCAGGGACACCTCGAACCCGGCCGCAACAACGAGGAACTGGTCCGGTTCGCCGAAGAAGTCGCGCCGCGCTTCGCCACCAAAGACAGCGACGGAACGCTCATCTGACAAGCACCGATCAACGGAGACGCCATGCCGCACAGGCGATCGCGAACCTCCAGACGACCACCGCGGGCCGACCGACCTCGGCCTCCAACACACCCGTTCGCCCCATGCGTCACCGACACTGATCCATGCTGCGGGCCAGCGACGCGAGCAACGCGCCGCAGCGGAGTCGGGTCCACACGGCCCGACCAATCCAGGTTGCCTACCGGTTCCCGTCCCGTCCACCGGCAGCCCGATTTCCCGGAAGCCGACACCACATCGATGAGTTCAAAGGAGAACCACTGATCATGAAGAGCGGAATCTTCCACGTCCCGTACATGCGCCCCGAGCGCACGCCCCGCGAGGTGTTCGACTACTCCGTCCTGATCGCCCGCGAAGCCGATCAAGCGGGCTTCTCCGACTTCATGATCGGCGAGCACGCCACCCAGGCATGGGAAAGCGTCCCGAACCCGGAGATCGTCATCGGTGCCTGCGCCCGGGAGACCGAACGCATCCGTTTTGCACCCATGGCTCATCTACTCGGCCTGCACCAGCCCGGCTCTCTCGCGATCCAGGTCGGTTGGCTGTCTCAGGTCCTCGAAGGCCGTTACTTCCTCGGTGTGGGCCCCGGCGCCTACCCCCGCGACGCGATCCTGCGCGGACAACCGGCCGACCTGTCCGAGGCCCGTCCTCGCCGCGACGAGGCCTTGCAGATCATGAAGAAGGTCTGGGACCGCAAGTCCTTCCACTACGAGGGCAAGTTCTTCAACGGAGGCTTCCCTGCGGAGGAAGCCGCGTCCGCGGATGGCGCCGAGTTCCACATGATGCCGGACTTCTCGCCGTGGAAGGGCGCGGAGAACCTCGAGATCGCGATGACGGCCCTGTCGCACAACTCCTCGTCGATGCGCTATGCCGGCGAACAGGGCTTTTCCCCGATCTCGTTCTTCGGTGGTCTGGAGGTCGCACGCTCGCACTGGAACATGTACGCGGAGGGCGCCACGTCCAAGGGCCTGCCAACCGACCGCAACCGCTTGCGGATGTGCCGGGACATCGTGGTGGCCGACACTGACAAGGAGGCCAAGAAGATCGCGATCAACGGCGGCCTCGGGCACTGCTGGCGGCAGTACCTTATTCCTGTCTACAAGCAGTTCAACATCCTCAACGGCTATGTGGACGACTCAGGTACCGGCATCGACCCGGCCGACGTCGACATGGACTTCATCGCCGAGCACATCTGGATCTGCGGTTCCCCGGAGACGGTGATCGCCAAGATCGAGAAGATGCAGGACGACATCGGCGGCTTCGGCCAGATCGTCATGAACACCCACGACTACGTCGAAGACCCCAAACCCTGGATCGAGTCCATGCACCGCATCGCCAAGGAGGTCGTGCCCAAGGTCCGCCCGGCCGTCTAAACCGCCTGACCGTGGCAGGGAACGATCGGGTAGGGCCAGGGTCGCCCTGGCCCTACCACACCACCGGACATGCGGGCCCGCATCCGGCGGTTCGTCAAGCCGTTGTTCTGTGGCGGTGCCAGCGCCAGGACAGGCTGTGCAGGCCGAGTTGTGTCCAGTAGGCGTTGGGTAGAGCCCGTTGAAGGACGGGTGAGCCCGCGATCCGCCAGTACCCCTTGCTCGATCCCGTGGATAGGGTGGGCCGCGCGGTGAGGTGCCTGCTGGGCAGGTCCTTTTCCGGCGCGGCCTCCCTCCGAACCACGCGGACTAGTTTCCCAGTACGTGGCTCTCCAGCGATCTATGCCGCGTTCGCGGCGAGGTGCCCGTGATGGATGGCCTCGTGGCAGGGGCGGCAGACCACGAGGGTCTTGCGCCGCATCCTGGTCATGAGTGCCGCCCAGGCGGGTTGGTCTGGTCCGGGTTGTTCGAGTTGTGCGAGTTTGCGGACTTGGTGCACGAGCACCTTGCCCGGATCCCCACACAGCTCACACCGCCGTTTCAGGAGCCGGGCGACCAGCTCCTTTCGAGGGTAGGGAACCGGTGTGGGAACGCGATCGTCTAGCTTTGCGTCCCTGTTCCGTGCAAGGGGCATCCCGCCGAACCGTGCGACCAGTGGCTGCTTGCCCTCGCGTTCGACGCGAGCTTCAAAGCAGGTGCGTAACCCCCGCAGTGTGGAGATCTTGGCCTTGTAGCGGGCCGCCATCTTGCTCACCGTCGAGTTGTGCTTTGCTGCCAGCGTTTTCAGCATCGATGTTTCGGCGACCCAGCGGAGCCGGGAGAGCCGCCAGACATCGATGGCGAGCAGGTAGTACTGGACGATGCCCCGGTATTCGTTCCCATAAGTCTTGACGATGTCGTAGTCGTCGAGATTCTGCATGGGGCTGCGGTGCCACGGTTTACCGTGTCGCAGGTAGGGGGCACATTTGGTCGTGATCACATCCAGCGGCACCCGCAGCGCGATCTGCCCGTTGGCTGTTCGCCGGCCACCGGTGATGCGGGTGTCGTTGTGCTGGGTGATGATCTCGTAGCCGAGGTATCGCGCTGCCCGGGTTCGGGCGTGCGTGATCAGCGTCTTGTCGGCGGACAGTTCCAGGTTGAGTTCGTCGCGCAGGAACGTCTCCAGCTGATCTTTGATCTTCTCGGCTTCGACCTTTGGTCCGGTGAAACCCAAGCAGATGATCATCCGCGTAGCGCGAATAGCGGAGCCGCCGATAGCCAGGATCATGGGGATCCCCGGCCGAAAGACAGCGTAGCTGGCGACGAAGAGCCCGGACCTTGGTCCTGTCGCCGCGCCGCCGCGCCACCTTCAGATTATCCTTGATTTTTTGGTAGGCAGGATTGGGTGTCCTGCGTATCCCTTGGATGTGTTGCGGGATGAGAACGGTCTCGACGAACTTGTCCAGCTTGTTCAGGTATATGTTCGAGAGGATAGGTGAAACGGTCCCGCCCTGTGGGGCACCACTGAGGGTGGCGTTCCATACCCAGTCCTCCAGGTATCCGGCCGTCAGCATGTTGTGTATCAGCCGCAAGAACCGTCCATCGTGAATCTTCTCCGCGAGAATCTTGATCATTATGTCGTGATCCAAGGTTGTTCCGGTCCAGGTGTTGATGATCTGCCGTAGTGCGGTGTGGGCAGCCCCGGCCGGGACGGTACCCGTGCGAGTGATCAGAGAACTGTGGCTCGTAGTAGGCCTCCAGGAGCAGACGCACTACTTCGCCGACAAGTTTGTCCGACCAGGTCGGCAACCCGAGCGGACGTAGCTTCCCGTTCTTTTTCGGGATGTAAGTCCGCCGGGCGGGAGAGAACCGGTAACGCTCGTGACGCATCGCCTCGACGATTGCGTCGATTTTCTCCACTGACATGCCGTCTGCGGTTTCCTGGCCGACCCCGGGTGTCATCGCGCCCTGGTTGGCGTAGATGCGCCCGTAGGCCAGCAGATACAGATCCTTGTTGAACAGTTGTCGATACAGCTCGTTGCACGGCAGACCTTTCCTACCGCGATCGTGGAGGACACCCAGCACCGTTGTGGCACTTTGCATTCCGCATACCTTCCGGTCGGTTGTGTCCGATCACCTGTGCCCCTTCGCCCTGCAGACGGGCTTCCCGTCCTCCCTGGCGGGTCGTCACTCCCGCGACTACTACGGGCACTCTGTCGCCATAGGGCTCGCGCCCCGTAGGCGATCCCACGTTCGTCCTTGACATACGTATCTAGCGTGACGTAGGCGTCCCACTCATCTCCTTCAATGTCCTCACTGGACATCGCTTCGCCCCAGAAGGTTGCAGCAGGTGGATTGACACCCTGCGGCATGAGGCGACACCGGTTTCAGGCGTCTTTCCGGGGGGCGTTCGAGTTGCGCCAACTGGAGATTGGGCTTCAGGCAATCCAGCTTTCGCCATATCACGCGGGTCCCCCAGCGCGCCATCCCATACGCCTGGGCACGACCGCTGGTTTCCTGGCATGCTACTGTCCCTTCCACTCTTTCGAGCTCCGGTCAGCCATCAGACCCAGAGATCCACCTCCAATCTCTCCCCGCTGAGCAGGGCATATACCAAGGCGCCTCGTGGCGCACCAATCCCCTGAAACCGTAGAGGGTTGATTTGTAGCGCCACGATCCGGCGTGCACGTGAGCCGCACGGCCGCCGCGAGCGACCCGGTGGCGGCGAAGCGGTTGTGGACGCCGTCCGAAGAGCTGACCGGCGTCAGCTTTCCCCTCGCCAAGACGGCCTGACACGCGAACGGCCACTGTGGACGAAACGCATCCACTGTGGCCGTTGCTTGGCGGGTCGGGGCTTACGTCACTCGAAGGTTCCGGACTCGTCGGCCAGCCGGACCAGCAGCGGCGCCGGTTCCCAGGCTTCGTCGTGGAACTTGCGCAGCGCGGCCAGCACGTTGGCCGTGCCCACGGTGTTCGCGTAGTGCATCGGGCCGCCGCGGTGGCGGGGAAATCCGTAGCCCGCCAGGTACACCACATCGATGTCCGAGGCGCGCAGCGCGATTCCCTCGTCGACGATCCGCGCGCCCTCGTCCACCAGTGCGAAGACCAGGCGTTGCACGATCTCCTCCGCCTCGAAGCTCCGGCGCTTGATGCCGTGCTTCTCGTGGTACGAGGCCAGCAGCTCGTCGACGACCGGGCTCGGGATCGCCTCGCGGCTGCCGGACTGGTAGTCATACCAACCCGCCCCGGTCTTCTGGCCGAAACGCCCCAACTCGCACAGGGCATCGGAGATCTCGTCGCGCGGCGCGTCGGGGTGCTCCGCATAGCGGCGCTTCCGGATCGCCCAGCTGATGTCGTTGCCCGCCAGGTCGCCCATCCGGAACGGGCCCATCGCGAAGCCGAAGCCCTCGATCGCGGAGTCGACCTCGGCCGGCGACGCCCCGGCGCGCAGCAACTCCATCGCCGCGTCCCGGTACTTGGCCAGCATCCGGTTGCCGATGAAGCCGTCGCACACCCCGGACACCACGGCGGTCTTGCCGACCCGCTGGCCCACCGCCATCGCCGTGACCAGCACGTCGTCGGCGGTCTGGGCGCCGCGCACGACCTCCAGCAGCTTCATCACGTTGGCGGGGCTGAAGAAGTGCATGCCGACGACGTCCCGGGGCCGCCCCGTCACCGCGGCGATCGCGTCGATGTCGAGGGTCGAGGTGTTCGACCCCAGGACCGCGCCGGGCTTGGCCGCCGCGTCGAGTTTGGTGAACACCTCGCGCTTGACGTCCATGCCCTCGAAGACCGCCTCGATGATGAGGTCGCTGTCGGACACGTCGGCGTAGTCGAGGCTCGGCATCAGCAGCGCCATCCGGCGTTCGAGCACTTCGGCGGTCAGCTTCCCCTTGTCCACCTGGGCCTGGTAGTTCCGGCGAATGATGCCCAGCCCCCGGTCCAGCGCCTCCTGGCCGGTTTCCACGATCACGACCGGGATACCTGCGTTGAGGAAGTTCATCGCGATCCCGCCGCCCATCGTGCCCGCGCCGATGACGGACACCTTCTCGACGGCGCGGGGCTGCGTCTCGCGCGGGACGTCGGGGATCTTGCGGGCGGTCCGCTCCGCAAAGAAGGCGTGCCGCAGCGCGGCGGACTGCGGACCGCCCATCAGCTCCAGGACCGTCCGGCGTTCCTCGGCCATCGCCTCGTCGAACGGCGCGGTCCCGGACAGCTCCACCAGTGCGAGCGCGGCCAGCGGCGCCTCGAACCCGCGGCTGCGACGGCGCAGCGGCTCGCGCATCGCGCTCACCTCGTCGACGCCGCCCATGCTGAGGTCCCGGACCTTCGGCAGCGGCCGCGCCGCGGCGATCTCGCGGGCGAACTCCGTCGCGGCCGCCACCACGTCGCCGTCCACGACCCGGTCCAGCAACCGCTGCCCTTCGACTCCCGCGAGCGCCTTGGCGGTGCGCGGCTTGCCGCTGGTGATCATCTCGGCCGCTACCGCGGGCCCCACGACGCGCGGCAGCCGCTGTGTGCCGCCGGCGCCGGGAACGAGCCCGAGCATCACTTCCGGCAGCCCGAGTTTGCTGGCGGCGGTGGCGACCCGGTAATGCGCGCCCAGCGCGAGCTCCAGCCCGCCGCCGAAGCACGTGCCGTCGATGGCCGCGACGACCGGTTTGCCGGCGGTCTCCAGCGCGGCGATGACGTCGCCGAGCGTCGGCTCGGCCGCGGACTTGGGCGTCCCGAACTCGGTGGTGTCGGCACCCGCAGAGAAGAAGCCCGGACGGCCGGTCAGCACGACGGCTTCCACGTCGGCGGAGTCCAGGGCCCGGCGCAAATCCCGCACGATGCCCTCGCGCACGGCGTGCCCGAGCCCGTTGACCGGTGGGTTCTCGATTCGGATGATCGCAACGGGACCATCGAGGGCGTACTCGCTGGACATGCAGCAGACCCGCTTTCTGGTTGTGCGTCGTTCTCGGCTCATCGGCCCTGGAAGACGGCCGCGCGCCGTTCCACGAAGGACTGGACGCCCTCCCGGAAATCCCCGGTGGCGAACACCTTCTCACAGATTCGGGGGATTTCGGCGATCTCAACGCCCTGCTGCAGCGACTGGTCGAGGAGGGCCTGCTGGACCGCGTGCGCTACCAGCAGCGGCCCGACCGGTACGAATATGTCATCACCGAAAAGGGCGAGGACTTCTACCGTTCCTAGTGTCCTGCGCCGGAGATGCGTTGACAATATGATCGGAGTGACTCCAAGATCTCGTCAGCGTTCTTGGTCCAGATGAACGGCCGGGGATCGTTGTTCCACTCGTCGATCCAGTTGCGGATATCGGCCTCGAGTGCCTGGACGCTGGTGTGCACGCCGCGTTGCAGGAGTTTGGTGGTCAATTCGCCGAACCAGCGTTCGACCTGGTTGATCCAGGACGATCCGGTCGGGATGAAGTGGATTTGGAATCGAGGATGCTTCGCTAGCCATTTCTGGATGATCTCAGTTTTGTGGGTGGCGTAGTTGTCACAAATGACATGGACGCCTAACTCCGCCGGTACGGTCTTGTCGATCTTGGTGAGAAATTTGCGGAACTCGACCGAGCGGTGCCGGCGGTGCAGCGAGGAGATGACCTTGCCGGTGGCGATGTCGAAGGCGGCGAACAGGCTGGTGACGCCGTGACGGACGTAGTCGTGGGTGCGCCGCTCGGGCATGCCAGGCATCATCGGCAACACCGGCTGGGACCTCTCCAGCGCTTGCACCTGGGATTTCTCATCGGTGCACAGAACCACTGCGTTCTCGGGCGGGTTCATATACAGGCCGACGACGTTACGGACCTTCTCGATGAACTGCGGATCGGTAGAGAGCTTGAATGTGTCGGCCAAGTGGGGTTTAAGGTTGAACGCTTTCCAGATCCGTCCCACGGTCGATTTACTCAGCCCGGAACGCTTCGCCATCGATGTACGCGACCAATGCGTCGCGTTGTTCGGTTTCTCTTCCAACGTCGAGACGACCACCTTCTCCACCTGTTCGTCGGTGATCTTCCGCGGCGCGCCTGGGCGATCCTCGTCGACCAACCCCTTCAGTCGTCGCTGGACAAACCGCGACCGCCACTTGCCCACCGTCGGCCGCGACACCCGCAACTTCTCGGCGACATCCACATTGGACAAACCATCGGCGCATGCCAGCACAATCCGACACCGCAACGCCAAAGCCTGCGAACTCTTCGCCCGCCGAGCCCAACGCTGCAACGTCGAACGCTCATCGTCGGTCAGCACCAACTCAGCCTTCGGCCGCCCAGTCCTCGCCATTCCCGCAGTATAGCCATTTCGACCATGAATTTCCGGTGCAGGACACTAGGGTGAGTGGCCATTGTTGGTCGCGTCATCCGGAACCGGACTGATCCGGTAGCTCTCCCGCCACGATCCTCTGGTCGTGTCCGGGTCACACCTGGCCGACGCCGCAACCGATGCTGGTGGGCACGTCTGCCGATGGCCACCTTCGCGTGGCGGAAGAACACCCGTGAGTGTTTTTGGGTGCCATAGCACCCAAAAGCACTCACGGCGGTCACCTGCGTTCGCTGATGCGCTGCCCGACGCGGGCAAGCCGGGCCTAGAGGACCTGAACGCGACGCTGCTTACCGAAACGCTCGTCGCGATCCGCATAGCCGCGAACACGCCCCCGCCGCTTCCCGCCATGGCGCGGCCAGACGTTGTTCGATAGCGCGGATTGCCCTGGTGAGACCGGTTTTCTGGAGCGCCCAGGCACCGCAGGGATAACCGGTACTGGTCCTCGGATGCCCGGGTGATCGCACCAGCCCACCGTGACGAACACCGGGCGGTGAGATTCCTCTTGCGTCGTGCTCGTTGGGTGTGCTTCGCCGCCGCATCGCCGATACAGACCCGTTCAGCCAGGTCGGATCGGGCGAGAGAACCAAGATGCCCTCCCACCAGGATCAGCACCTTCTCATCAACAGCCGACACCCGCAGACGATCGCGGATACGCGCTCCGGATGGCGCGGCCACGGTGAACGGCGCAGCGATCAGCCGAAGCTTTCCTCGCGTCACCCTTCACCGCCTCACCCTTCACCGCGTGTCCAACAATGGCCTACTCTACCGCCTGTTTAACGCAGTGAATCACTCGGCGTTGCTTCGCTAACCGCGGCCCATACAACCCGCCCGAAAACCACGACGAACATCCGAGAGCCCAGACGCCACGTCCCAGAATTCCCCCACCACAACACGGCCCTCGGTAGCGTGCCGCAACCGCGTGATCTGCCGATCAAGATCACCCTCGCAGCGCTGGCGCTGCGAGCGGCCACCCACGGCGTCGTCGTCTGCGAGCACTGCGCGGAACCGCTGACCGCCGACTCGGTCACCAAAGAACCCGGCCCCGAGTTCCCCGCCCGGCTCGCCGACCGCGAGGACGTCCGGGCGCGCTTCGGGAAACGGCCGGAGTGACCGCCCCGCGACTCGTGGCGTTCCCGGGCCAAACCGATTCAGCGCGGTTCAGCAAGCTCCGAGTGTGATGTATACGTAGACCTCGGGCAGCTGTCCCGAGCCGCTTCGGGGTCTTACGCTGTCCGCATCACACAACGCTCCGCCCGCGGCGCACCCGGCAAGCACTGCACGGCAGCGTGTGAACGTCGATCAAGACAGGAGTTGCAACTTGAGCGAGCCGACGTACTACGCCCCCGAGGGCGGCCTGCCGTCGCAGACCACGCTGCTGACCGACCGGGCCGTCGTGAAGGAGGCGTACACCGTCATCCCTCGTGGCGTGCTTCGCGACATCGTCACCAGCAACCTTCCCGGGTGGGACAACACCCGCGCGTGGATCCTCGCCAAGCCGATCGCCGGGTTCGCCACCACGTTCGCGCAGTACATCGTCGAGGTCTCGCCCGGCGGTGGCAGCACCGAGCCGGAACCGGAGAGCGGCGTCGAGTCGGTGCTGTTCCTGCTTACCGGCACGCTGAACGTCGTCATCGAGAGCGAGAAGCACGTCCTCACCGCGGGCGGGTACGCGTACCTCCCGGCGGGCGGCAGCTGGTCGGTGGCCAACGAGTCCGACGCCGCTGCGACCTTCCAGTGGGTCCGCAAGGCCTACGAGCCGGTAGCGGGCTACCCGACGCCGGAGGCGTTCGCCGTGCAGGAGCAGGACATCGAGCCGACGCCGATGGCCGACACCAACGGTGCGTGGGCCACCACTCGGTTCGTCGACCCGAACGACCTCTCGCACGACATGCACGTCAACATCGTGACGTTCGAGCCCGGCGCGGTGATCCCGTTCGCCGAGACGCACGTGATGGAGCACGGCCTCTACGTCCTCGAGGGCAAGGCGGTGTACCGCCTCAACGACGACTGGGTCGAGGTCGAGGCCGGTGACTTCATGTGGCTGCGAGCCTTCTGCCCGCAGGCCTGCTACGCGGGTGGTCCGGGCAAGTTCCGCTACCTGCTCTACAAGGACGTCAACCGGCAGATCAAGCTGACCTGACGCCCGTCGCAGGCACGGGGCAGCGGTGGCCCGGCGGATTCCGCCGGGCCACGCTCGTTCGCACTGGTGCATCGCCGGGGCGCAGAGTAGAACGAGGGTGTCGGACCCGGCGCCGGCGAGCAGGCGTACGGGGAACACCGCACGGGAGGCGCCCGTGACTGCGAGCCAACAACCTTCGGGATTCCTGCCGATCGCCGACCACGGGTTGATCGGCGACTTGCGCAGCGTGGCGCTGGTGGGCACCAACGGCACGATCGATTGGTACTGCTGCGGCCGCTTCGATGGTCCGAGCGTCTTCGCCGCCATCCTCGACGTCGACCGGGGCGGCTCGTTCGAACTCGCGGCCGACGTGCCCGCGCGGACCAAGCAGTTCTACTTCCCGGACACCAACGTGCTGATCACCCGGTTCTTCGCCGAGGACGGCGTCGGCGAGATCCAGGACTTCATGCCGATCGTGGACGACTCGCGCGAGGCCGGCCGGCACCGGCTGATCCGCCGGGTGGTGTGCGTGCGGGGGTCGCTGCCGTTCCGCGCCCGGGTGGCGCCTCGGCTCGACTACGCCACGCGTCCGCACACCCTACGCATCGAGGGCTGCCACGCGATCTTCGAGTCGGAGTCGCTGTCGCTGGCACTGACCGCAAGCGTGCCGGTCGAGCCCGATGGAACGGACGTTTGGTCGGCGTTCAAGCTGCACGAGGGCGAGGTCGCGGTCTTCGCCCTCGACCAGGTCGGCGGCGACGTGATGCCCCGGACGTGCCCGCTGGCCGAGGCCGAACGCGAGTTCGCCGCCACGGTGCGGTTCTGGCGGCAGTGGCTGTCCGCGTCCCGCTACCGCGGTCGGTGGCGAGAGATGGTGCACCGATCCGCGCTGACGCTGAAGCTGCTCACCTACGCGCCGACCGGCGCGATCGTGGCCGCGCCGACGACGAGCCTGCCGGAGAGCATCGGCGGCGCGCGGAACTGGGACTACCGCTTCGTGTGGATCCGCGACGCCGCGTTCTGCGTGTACGCGCTGCTGCGGCTGGGGTTCACCGCGGAGGCCGAGGCGTTCATGGGGTTCCTGTCCGAGCACGTCGACCTCCGCCACTGCGACTCGTCGGGACCGTTGCAGATCATGTACGGCATCGACGGGCGCAGCGAACTGCCCGAACGCGAAATCCCCCACCTCAGCGGCTACCAGGGCTCCGCCCCCGTGCGCGTCGGCAACGCCGCCGTCCACCAGTTCCAGCTGGACATCTACGGGGCGCTGATCGACTCGATCTACCTCTACGACAAGTGGGGTGCGCCGATCTCCAGCGAGCGCTGGGACGAAGTGGTCGGCGTGGTGGACTGGGTCTGCGCCAACTGGGACCGCCCCGACGAGGGCGTCTGGGAAACCCGCGGCGGACGCAAGAACTTCCTGTACTCGCGACTGATGTGCTGGGTGGCGATCGAACGCGCCATGCGGCTGGCCAACCACCGGGGTCTGCCCGCCGACATCCCGCGGTGGCGGCAGGCCCGCGACACGATCTACCGGCAGATCATGAAGCGCGGCTGGTCGGACAAGCGGCACGCGTTCGTCCAGCACGAGGACGACGACGTGCTCGACGCCGCGGTGCTCATGATGCCGTTGGCCAAGTTCGTCTCCCCAACGGACCCGAAGTGGCTGTCCACGCTCGACGCACTGGGCGAGCACCTGGTGTCGGACTCGCTGGTCTACCGCTACGACCCGCAGGCCAGCCCGGACGGGCTGCCGGGCACCGAGGGCACGTTCTCGATCTGCTCGTTCTGGTACGTCGAGGCGCTGACCCGTGCCGGACGCCTCGAAGAAGCCCGGCTCGCCTTCGAGAAGATGCTCACCTACGCAAACCACCTCGGCCTCTACGCCGAGGAGATCGGCCACACCGGCGAACAACTGGGCAACTTCCCCCAGGCCTTCACCCACCTCGCCCTGATCAGCGCCGCCTTCAACCTCGACCGAGCCCTCGGCTGACGACCGCTCGGGCGCGACCCGATGCAACCGGCGCAGGCCCCCCTGGGGGCGAACGATAGTGTGCCCGCATGCAGCTCGTGTCCTTGCAGGGTGTCGATCTCGACACCCTGCGCGCCGTCGTCGACGATCGCTCGTACACACGTGGTGTGCGGTACGCCGAGCAGCACGCGGTCGTGCGGATGCACTGGGACGATCCGGAAAACGCCCTCGCCGGCACCGTGCACGGCCGGAACGGCGATTTCTACCAGACGGTAGCGTACTTCCGCGAGCTCGGCGGCGCGTCTCTCGGGTTCGCGAAAGGCAAGTGCGACTGTCCGGTTTCGTTCAACTGCAAGCACGTGGTCGCTCTTGTGCTGACCGCGACGCAGGAAAGAAAGAAGCGCCCGGCCCCGCTGCCTCCGGCGCGGCAGGCCCAGAAGAAGAAACAACCGACGACGCGTCGAGCACAGACAGACAACTGGGAACGGGTCCTGGGCGCACTACTCGAACCCCAGCCGAACCAACCGCCGTATCACGCTGAAGCGTTGCCGGTGGCGATCGAGCTTTCCGTGCAGAAGACCCCGGCATTCGGCCGGGCGCCGGCTCCGGCACCCAGGTTGATGGCTCGGCTTGTGCGGCCGGGCAGGTCCGGCTGGGTCGCCGGAAACCTGAACTGGTCGAAAGTGAGCTCGCCGCATTACTACTACGGCGAATACCTGGACTCGCACCTGCGTGTGTTGCAGGAGTTGTACGCCTTCTACCAGGCGAGCTCGCGCCACTCGGGCTACTACGGCGAGGTCAAGACCATCGACCTGTCCGAATTCGGCTCTCGCCAGTTGTGGCCGTTGCTGGACGAAGCCGAGGCGGTCGGGCTGCGGTTGGTGCACGCGCGCAAGGCGCTCGGCGATGTCGCGCGCTATGCCGGCGAGCTCTGTCTGGACGCCAGGGAGCACGACGGCACGCTGGCGGTCGCCCCCACGTTGCACATCGACGGCGAAATCACCGATGCTGTGCCGATCCTGTTCATCGGCCGCGAGGGGCATGGCGCGGTATGCGTCGACCGCGCACGGCTTCGAGGCGACGTCGATCTCGGCCAGGTCCAGCTTCGCCTCGTCAAGCTCGCCAGAGGCGTGCCGCAACAGCTCCGGCAAATGGTGCGCAGCGGCCAGCGACTGGAAATCCCAACCGCCGAAAGCGCCCGGTTCAGCCAGGAGTACTTCCCTCGGCTGCGCCACCTGGCACCGATCATCTCCGCCGACGAGTCGTTCACCCCACCAGCGATCTCGGATCCCACGCTCGTGCTGCATGCCGACTACGGCGCTAAGCACAATCTCGAACTCAGCTGGGAGTGGGCCTACGACATCGGCGAGGAGCAGCGACGCGCACCGCTGGCCGCGGACCAGACAGGTGCCGCGGGCTATCGCGACCTGGTCGCCGAGCGCGAAGTGCTCGCCGGGCTCAATGCTCCGCTGGACCAATTCGGTCTGCGGGGCGATGATCCCGAGCCCAGCCGCAGCGGTCACGCCGCGCTCAACGACACCGCGCTCAACGACACCGCACTTGACGCCATCGACACCATGCGGTTCACCACCGAGCTGTTACCGCTGCTCGATGACCAGCCGGGCGTTGCCGTCGAGGTCAGCGGGGAGCCGGCCGACTACCGCGAGGTAAGCGACTCGCTGCAGATCGGCGTGGCTACCCACGACGTTTCCGGCGAAACAGACTGGTTCGACCTTGGTGTGAGCATCAGGATCGAGGGAAGGGAGGTGCCGTTCGCCCGGGTTTTCTCGGCTCTGGCGACGGACCAGACGCACCTGCTGCTCGATGACGGAGCATACTTCTCGCTGCAGAAGCCCGAGTTGCAGACGCTGTACAGGCTGATCGAGGAAGCGCGCACGCTGCACGATTCACCAGGCGAAACGCTGCGGATCAGCCGCTTCCAGGCTGGGCTGTGGGACGAGCTCGCCGCACTCGGTGTCGTCGACGGCCAGGCGACCGCCTGGCGCAAGCAGGTGCAGGGCCTGTTGTCGCTGGAGTCGCTGGATTCGCCCGATGTTCCCGCAACGCTCGCGGCCCGGCTGCGCTCGTACCAGCGGGACGGCTTCGATTGGCTGGCGTTTCTGTGGCGGCACCGCCTCGGCGGCATCCTCGCGGATGACATGGGGCTCGGCAAGACCGTGCAGTCGTTGGCGTTGATCTGCCACGCCAAGGACACCGAACCGGACGGCGCACCGTTCCTCATCGTCGCTCCGACGAGCGTGGTGTCGAACTGGGCGGCCGAAGCGGACCGATTCGCTCCTGGCCTGACGACCGTGCCGATCACCGAAACCCGGCAGCGCCGGGGGCAGGACCTCGACGCGGCCATCGAAGGCGCCGATGTGGTGATCACGTCATACGCGTTGTTCCGCATCGATTTCGACGAATACCACGAGCTGCCGTGGTCCGGGCTGATCCTGGACGAAGCCCAGTTCGTCAAGAACCACCAGTCGAAGATCTACCAATGCGCCCGGCGGCTGCCCACCGAGTTCAAACTCGCGGTCACCGGAACGCCGATGGAGAACAATCTGATGGAGCTGTGGTCGCTGTTGTCGATCACCTCGCCCGGGCTGTTCCCGAACCCGACGAAATTCCGGCACTACTACGCGACTCCCATCGAGAAGCAGGCCGACACGGAACTGCTCGCCCAACTTCGGCGACGAGTAAGACCACTGGTCAAGCGCCGCACCAAGGAACAGGTCGTCGCCGATCTTCCGGAAAAGCAGGAGCAGGTCCTGAACGTCGACCTGCATCCTCGGCACCGCAAGCTCTACCAGACCCACCTGCAACGAGAACGGCAAAAGGTGCTCGGTCTGATCGACGACATGAACAAGCACAGGTTCACCATTCTCCGTTCGCTGACGTTGTTGCGTCAGCTCAGCCTGCACGCCGGGCTCGTTGGCGACGAGCACCGGGACATGCCGTCCGCCAAGCTCGACACGCTGATCGATCAACTCCGGGACGTGGCCGCCGGTGGACACCGTGCACTGGTGTTCAGTCAGTTCACCGGATTTTTGGATACGGTGCGCGCCCGGCTGGCGACCGAAGGTCTGGACTACTGCTACCTCGACGGCAAGACCCGGGCCAGGGCATCGGTACTCAAGCGCTTCAAGGAAGGATCGGCCCCGGTTTTCGTCATCAGCCTGAAGGCCGGCGGGTTCGGGCTGAACCTGACCGAGGCTGACTACTGCTTCCTGCTCGACCCGTGGTGGAATCCCGCGACCGAGGCGCAGGCGGTGGACCGGACCCACCGCATCGGGCAGACGCGGAACGTCATGGTGTACCGGCTGATCGCCAGGGACACCATCGAAGAGAAGGTGATGGCGCTCAAAGCCCGCAAGAGCGAACTGTTCGCCGGCATGATGGACGAGGGCAATCTGTTCGGTGCTGGCCTGAACGCAGAAGACATCCGCGAACTGCTCACCTAACCGAAAAGTCGCCCCGGTAATCGACGCCCCACGCGCACCACACCTCGATTACCGGGTGGTTTCCAGCTGGCTGCGGTCCCAGCCACCGCGTTCGGCGGCGGCTTCGTAGGTGGTCTGCAGGAACTCGAGCAGGGTTGCATCCGGGTCCGCCGCGGTTCGCACGGTTTCGTAGGGCAGCAGGAACTCGCCGAACTCGGGGTTATAGAAGGCGTCGTCCGGGCGGACCGGGTGCTGGGCATACCCGGCGGGTTCGGGGTACGCGTACGAGTAGAAGGTGCCCTCACCGGGGCCGCCCGGCCAGAAGCCGCAGCTGCTGAGCTCATGGGAATAACCCTCGACCATCACCCAGTCCGCGCAGTTGGGGGCGCCGCCCGGATGTTCCGGTGCGGTGCGGCCGGAGAACCGGGTGACCGCCAGGTCCATCGCGCCCCAGAAGAAGTGGACCGGGCTGACCTTCCCCACGAACCGGGACCGGAATTCGGTCAGCACCCGGTGGGCGGCGAGCAGCTGCCGCCAGAACAGGTGCGCGTGCTCCGGGCGGTAGGAGGCGTGTTTGGTGTCTTCCTCGAACGGAATGGCATGCTCGATCTCCCTCGGCATCGTCCAGAAGGAAACCGGCAGGTCGAGCTCGCGGAGCGCGGCCATGGTCTCCCGGTAGAACTCCGCGACCGATTTCGGCTCCAATCGGACCTGCCGCGCGTCGCCGCTACTGGACCGGATGTGCAGCTGGTGTGCGCAGAAGTCGAACTCGATGTCGAAGGACCGCCCGCCGTGCGGCATCACCGAGGTGGTCAGCCCGCGAGCCGAGACGTACAGCGGAACCTGCCACCAGTGGTTGACCATGGGCTCCATCGCCAACCGGACCTTCCCCACGACCTGGGTCCACATGTGCAGCGTGTCGCGAGTATCGGCCCAATCCTGCACGCGCAGCGAAGCCCAATCCCCGACCGAATCTCGAACACCCGTCATAGCCGCCCCCCGGCACGCGTGACCTGACGGCCCCAGTGTGCATTTCCCGCCGCCGCACCGCGCTGCGGAGCACTCTTACGAACGTGCATGCATCTGCTCGCGAAATCGCGCCCGACCAGTGTGAGAACGCCACGGCCTGGCAGGGCGCGACCCCACCACTAGCGCTGTGCAGCGAGCCACCCGAACCGATGGAGCGCGCGGGCAAACCGCTCCGTTTCGACGGCCAGGCATCCAAGGCTTGCCGTATCGACATCACCGAGCGAGATCTGCTCCGCTTCGCAGGCGAGGTCGCCCTGGAGCAAGCGGATGGCGGACACCATTTGTCCAGGAGTGTCGATCCGCGCCGGGATGCCGTCCGCCGCCAAAGCGTCGGATTCTCCTTGCCCACCAGCGCGTCCGAATGCAGCGGACACGATGCAGTCCGTGCACTCCCGGACAGCTCGGCGCAGACCGAGCTTCAAACCATCCGGCTGCGAACATTCCTCGACTTCGTCGAACTCGAAGACCTGTCGGCACCACGTGACGATAAGCGAATCCCTTGTACGGCAAAGGATGTGGGTGAACCGACACCACTCCGGGACAACGCCCCGACGGAACTGGAAGTACCGGACCTCGCCCCTCTCCGATACCCCACAGGCCCGTGACATGGCGTGTGACTCCTGCATTTGCCCCTCCTCGAGTGAAGCGGATCTAAACACTGACTAAGTCGAAGAAACTTCACTAGATCTCAATATCATCGTGAGTACACTCAAGTTATCGCGAGAACACTCAGAGTGACATCGATCGATCGGGTACACGCTCACCGCTTGTGATACTGAGATCGACAATCTGTCGACCGCTCCGAGAACACAGGGAGAGCTACATCGATGGGACGAACACCTGCGTCGAGCACCGTTCGGGCTCTTGAGCTGGGAATGCGCCTGCGCGAACGCCGCGAACAGCTCGGGCTCACGGCCGCAGCGGTGGGCAAGCAGACCGGCATCGGCGGCAACAACATGTCGTCGATCGAGATCGCGAAGCGCAAGCTCACCGCGACCAAGCTCGACGAACTCGCCCGCGTCTACGAGCTCTCCGACGACGAGCACGCCGAACTCGAAGAGCTGCGAGCACAAGCCGAGCAGCGCGGCTGGTGGGACGACTACGCGCGCATGTACTCGGAAGACTTCCTGCGCTTCCTCGGTCTTGAGGCTGGCGCGTCTGCGACACGTGAATACGCGCCCGAGACCATTCCTGGTCCATTGCAGACTGCTGACTACGCCCGCGCCATGATCCGAGGCGGATCGCCCTACATCAAACCTGTCGACGTCGGTCCCCGCGTTGAATCCCGACTTGCGCGGCAACCTCGCCTACAAGGTCCCGACCCGCTCACGTGCACCGTCGTCATCGGTCAGACCGCCCTCCGCCAAGAGGTCGGCAGTCGCGAGATCATGGCAAACCAGCTGGCACGTCTTGTCAAACTCGCCGAAGACAGCCATGACCACCTCAGAATTCACGTCATGCCCTACACAGCTGGCGCGCATCCGGTCATCGGCGGCGGGCTCGTCTTGTTGGCGTTCGATTCTCGCTGGCTGCCCGACATGGTCTGGCAGGAGTCCGTGACCACGGGATCGCTGATCGATAAACCGCACGTCGTGCGCGAACTCAGTGCCAGCTTCGACGAAGCGGTGGACCGCGCCTTGGATCTCGATGCTTCGCTTGAGATGATCCATCAGGTCCGCAAGGAGATGGAGACGTCATGAACACCGCTGCCTCGTCCACGCAGCCGCCAACCGGCTGGTTCAAGAGTTCGTTTAGCAACCCGTCGCAAGCGTGCGTCGAAGTTCGCTTCAGCGACAGGGCAGTTCATGTTCGGGATTCCAAGGACCGCGGTGAAGGTCCTGTCATCAGCGTGTCCGGCAACGCTTGGTCGACGCTGCTCGCCGAGGTCGCCGGGCGACTTCCCGTCGGCACCAGCCGCACCATCCGCATCGTGCACCGCACCGACGGCGGGGCCGATCTCCAGTCGCTCCCCGCGCGCTCGTTAACGCTGTCCTACACGGCCACCGAGTGGGATGCCTTCGTAGCTGGGGTCCGCGCCGGCGAGTTCGACCTTCCGCACTCCGCGCAGCCAGCGGCCTGATCCGCACGGGGCTGTGAGTCTCGTGGCAGCCCAAAAGATTCACAGCCCCGTTGCCGTGTCAGGCATTCACCTGAAGGCCGCCGACCGCACCCGCTTCGGGCCTTGGCTGGTCGTGCAATCATGTAGTGCTGTGGAGTCCACCCGTGTTGATCGCTGGCTTTGGGCCGTCCGGCTGACCAAGACCCGACCGGACGCCGCCGCGGCCTGTCGCGGCGGGCACGTCCGCGTCAACGACCGCCCCGCCAAGCCCGCGACCACCGTGTGCCCCGGCGACGAAATTCGAGCGCGCGTCGGTGACCGGACCCGGATCGTCGAGGTGGTGCGGGTGATCCAGCGGCGCGTGGGCGCGGCCGACGCCTCCACCTGCTACATCGACCGAACGCCGGCCCCGCCGCCGGAGGTCTCGATGCCTGTGGCCCGCCGCGAGCGGGGCGCCGGACGGCCCACGAAGCGCGACCGCCGGATGATCGAAAAGTTCCGCGACGGGGGGATCTGACCGGCGCGCGCTCCTAGTTCATCGCTGCCCGGTCCGGGAAGAAGCGGGTCACCGAAGAAACGTAGCGCGGATGCCCCGTCCTTAGGGCGGGACGGAAGCGCGTCAACTCCGTGCTTGAGCCGACCACTCAAACAGCGGGGCGGGCTTGCCGTTCGATGTACTGGCGCACCGCGGAAATCGGTGCGCCTCCGACCGACCCGGCAAAATACGAGCCCGACCACAACCGGGCACCTCTCCAGTACGCGGGCCGCAGGTCTTCGAAGTCTTTGCGGGAACAGCCGCCGAGGATACTTCCTTGAGGGAGTTGACCAGTTTCGACACCGTGACCTTGGGTGGGAAGCTGACCAGCAGATGCACGTGGTCAACTTCGCCGTTGAACTCTTCCAGCTCGGTTTCGAAGTCGCCGCATACCTCCCGCATGATTTCTTCTATGCGGGTCAGGTGTGTGTCGGTGAACACGGGGTGGCGGTACTTCGTGATGAAAACCAAGTGGGCATGCATGACGAAAACTCGTGTCTGCCGGTACGGAACTCGCTGTCGATGACCGTTAACCCAATACTACGGTGATCCATCTGGCGGCAGCAGCAGTGAAGACCGGGGAGACCGGGCACGCCCGGTACACCTATCGGCTTCGCTTATCGTCGGCCTCCCGGCGTGCGCTGCTGGCCGAGTGGGATCGGTGCCGGTGGGTATGGAACCAGTGCGTGGCCACTTCCCGTCAGGCGCACCGTGCGGGCGAGAAATGCGGTCCCGCGCACCTGGACAAGCTGCTGACCGGGTGGCGGAGTGAACACGACTGGCTCGGTGCCGGTGGTTCGGTTCCGCAGCAGCAGATCATCCGTGACTTCGCCCGGTCCCGTGCCAAGGCGTTGAAGGACATCAAGGCCGGGTTGCCGGTGCGGCAGCGGGCGGGGATGCCGAAGTTGAAGAAAAAGGCGCTGGCGCGTCCGAGCGTGAACTACACGCTGCGTGGGTTCCGGATAAGCCCAACGTCAGGCCGCGAAAGCGTACGCGAAGGTCGCCCGCCGGCGTCAGGACACGGCCCGTGAATGGGCCGTGCGTGTGGTGACCGATCACGATGTGATCGCGGTGGAGGACTGCCGCCCGAAATTTCTCGCGAAGACCACGATGGCCAGGAAAGCGGCTGATGCCGCGATCTCGGCCACGAAGAACGAACTGATCATGATGGGGCGCAAGCACGGCCGCCTGGTGGTGCTTGTCGATCCGAAGCACACGACGATGGACTGCGCAGCATGCGGGGCGAGAACCAAGCACGCGCTGCCGCACTCTGAACGAACCTATACCTGTACCGCGCCCTCTACGCCCGGAGACGAGGGACGAAGAACCCCCCGTGGATAGCTTCAGGCGGGGGCGCAGTCAAGTCCTGCCCGCGATGCTCGACGAGGGCCTGCTCGTCTGCGTCAACAGCGACGACCCCGCCTACTTCGGCGGCTACGTAGACGACAACTTCGCGGCGCTGCGCAGCGCAGTCGGCCTGGACGACCAGCAGCTCGCGACCCTGGCCGGGAACTCGTTCGACGCATGCTTCGCCCCGGCCGAGCAGAAGGCGCGCTGGAAGGCGGAGGTGACCGCATGACGCGTTGGCTGGAGGGCATCCCCGTTCGGGATGGCACGCGCGCCGTCGGAGTCAGCAACCTGTCCTGGACGCCGGACCGCATCGAAGAAGTCATCCCCGCAACCAGGCACCAGCTCGCGCAGCCTCATCGGTCTCTCCTCAACTCCGGCCAGTCGTCGAGGTAGCACATCGGGGAGCCCGTGGTCCACGCCAAGGACGGGTCCGCAAGGCAACCCCCTGGACGGTGTTCAACGGCTGGTGACGCTCCCGGTACGCCACGCGACGTCGAGCGCTGCTCAGGTCTCGTCGTGGGCGGCGAGGACGTGGTCCCGGGCGCCCTCGACGTGGGCCTTGATCACGCGTCGCAGCGCTTCCGCATCGCGGAGCCTGAGTGCGTCGACCATCGCCTGGTGTTCGTCGTCGATGCGTTTCAGGTCGCGCCCGGAGCGGACCCAGCGGCGGCTGTAGGGCTCGACGAGGTGCAGCAGCTGGTCGATGAAGCGCAGCGCGAGCCGCCGCTCGGACAGGTCGTAGATCCGGCGGTGGAACTGGTAGTTGAGGGACGCGCGGCCTTCCGGGTCGGCACCCTTCTCGCGCATCTGATCGGCCATGGCCTGCAGTTCGTCGATGTCGCGTTCGCGGCAACCGCGCACGATCTCGTCGGCGAGATGCGGTTCGAGCTGGAGGCGCAGTTCGAAGAGCTCGGTGATGTCGTCGTGGCTGAGCTCGGCGACGATCATGCCGCGCTGCGGTTGCACCTCGATGAGGCCTTCGGCGGCCAGTGCGTGCAGGGCCTCGCGCAGCGGGATGCGGCTGACTTCCATTTCGCCGGCCAGTTGTTCCTGGACCAGGCGGGTGCCGGGGAGGAGCTCGCCGCCCCGGATGGATTTCCGCAGCCGCGCGGCGATCGTCTCGGCGCTGTTACTGGTCCGGGCTGCACGAGTCACTGCACGAGTCACTGCGCCAGCATATCCCTTGTCCTATCCGCAGCGACTGTATACATTCGCTGCGATTCAACGCGAAAGGATGGTTTCCCGGATGTCCGGTGACGTCGACGTCGCAATCATCGGCGGTGGATTGCTCGGGCTGGCCACAGCGAGGGCGGTGCTGCGCGCACGCCCGGACGCCGCCGTGGCCGTCCTGGAGAAGGAATCGCGGTGGGGCGCGCACCAGTCCGGGCACAACAGCAACGTTATCCACAGTGGTCTCTATTACGCGCCGGGCAGCCTCAAGGCGCGGCTGGCCCGCGCCGGCGGGGAGGCGATGATCCGCTACTGCGACGAGCACGGCGTGCCGGTCAAACGCACCGGCAAGATCGTGGTCGCCACGGCCGAGGACCAACTGCCGCGGCTGGATGCGCTCGCAGTCCGAGGCCGGCAGAACGGCGTCACGGTGCAGCGGTTGAACCGCGCTGAAATCGCCGAGCGCGAACCGCACGTCGCCGGGGTAGGCGCGTTGGCGGTCGCCGACACCGCGATGACCGACTTCGGCCAGGTGTGCCGAGCCTTCGCCGCCGAGCTCACCGAACTCGGGGCCGATCTGCGCACGAACTCACTGGCGCGGTCGTTCAGCGTCGGCCGCGACCGGACGGTCGTCCACACGCCCACCGGCGAGATCCGGGCGCGAATCATCGTCAACTGCGCCGGCTTGCACAGCGACAAGATCGCCGAAGCCGCCGGGCACCGGCCGCCGGTGCGGATCATGCCCTTCCGCGGTGAGTACGCCGAGATCCGCCCGGCTCGCCGCGGGCTGATCAGCCATCCGGTCTACCCGGTTCCCGACCCGGGCCTCCCCTTCCTCGGCGTGCACGTGACGCCGATGCTCGACGACACCGTGCACGTGGGCCCCAACGCCGTGCCCGCCCTGGCCCGCCAGGGATACCGGTGGCGCGACGTCGACCCTCGTATGCTGGGCGAACTGCTGCGCGATCCCGCCTTGCGCGGGCTCGCTCGACGCTATTGGCGTTACGGACTCGCGGAAATCAGCCGATCGCTGATCTGGCCGTTGTTCGTCCGCGAAGTCCGCCGGATGCTCCCGGAGATCAACGGCGAAGACCTACGTCGGCACGGCAGCGGCGTGCGGGCGCAGGCCGTCAAGGCCTCCGGTGAGCTGGTCGACGACTTCGTCATCAGCCAAACCCCGCGCGCGATCCACGTGCTCAACGCCCCGTCGCCGGCGGCGACTTCCAGCCTGCTCATCGGCAGCCACATCGCCGCCGAGGCCTTCGACCAGCTCGGGCTCGCCGACATCGCCCTGAGCGTGCGCGAGTCCCAGACCGACATCTGACCTGGAAACCCGTTGCGGCGCAACCACGTGCCGCGACGGGCGTTCCCGTCCACCATGCGCGTCAGCGGGTTGGTCGGATAGCCAACTCCAACTGCAAATTCCGCCACCGGGTCTACCCACCCGGTGCCGAATCCCAATCGCATACCGAGAACCGGTAGGGCCAATTCGGCGCACCCCGATCCTACGGGCACCGGGGAACTCAAAACTATGCGCGAGGCGTTGTGGTGTCTTCCGCTATGGCGGAAGCGATACCGCCTGGAGCCGGATCGGCGGCGTTCAGACCGGGCGAGCCGCCTGGATGAACGCGTGCGAGCCGCTGGTCCGCCAGGCGTCACCGGTCTTGTCCAACGTCTCGGCGGTCGCGTCGTCGAGTCCCACCACGACCTCGGATTTCAGGACTCGCAACGCGACGACGGGGCTCGGACCCGGCCAACCCGCAGTCCGTCCCAGATGCGCTGCCCGATCGCGCCCACCTCCCCGGCCAGCTCGTGCGGGTCAACGCGATCGCGCCAGGACCGTTCGAGACCCCGCTGACCGAGCAGATCAAGTCCGATCAGGGCTGGTACGACGCGTACGCGGACAAGACCGCGTTGAAGCGCTGGACGAACGCCGACGAGATCGCCGGCGCTGTGGTGTACCTCGCCTCGGACGCCGCCTCGTACGTGACGGGCAGCCTCCAGCTGGTGGAGGGCGGTTGGACGGCGATCGACGGCCGCTTCGAACCGAGCGTCTGATCCGCTTGCGCCGCAAGCAAGAACGAGGCCCCCACCTGGCGGGGCCTCGTTGCGCAACGTGGGGTCGTGAGTGAGTTTTCCGGTAAGAACCGGAATCATCACTCACGAGCTGGTGCCGTCGGGGTGCCGCTCAGGTTTCTCCACTTCGGCGGGCAAGCCGCCGGTGATCCGCACCAGCTCGCCGAACGTCGTCGGGAACATCGCGTGCTTGGAGCCCGCGCCCGCCCAGACCTCCGGGTGGTCGGCCAGCATCCGGTCCACCACGGTCCGGATCGGCCGCGGGCGATCAGGTGGTGCAGGACGCCGAGCACGTTGGCGGGCGTGGCATCGGAGACGTAGTACCGGTTCGGCTTGACGTGCAGGACGACGCGGTCCGCGCGGCCGGTCGTCAGCAGGTGTTCGACCAGCACCAGGTCGGCGGCCAGCTCGCCAGCGGAGTTGTCGGCGACGAGGTGGACGGGACCGGGCGCGGCGAACAGCGACCAGAACAGCAGGCTGTCACCGGTCACCAATCCCGCCGCGGCGCCCTCGGCGCCCGCCGACATCCGGAACGTGAGGTCTGCCTGGTTTCCCCACACCGCGGCCTGCACCACGGCTTGAAATGCCGCACCTGACCCGGGTTCTGGCTGGTCAGGGCACATCGGTTGCGGAGGCTGTGGTGGCTCCGCCGGGGGTGGTGAAGCCGGCCAGGACCCTCGCCGGGGTGCCGTTGGGGACCTTGATCGAGACGTTTCGTTCGCCTTGGTGGTTCGCGTCGAGCTGTTGGTCCGCCAGGACTGCTCCGTTGGCGTCCAGCGCGAACAAGTGGACCCGGCCCGGGGCGTTCACGTCGAGGCGGGCGTGAACCTCACCATGCCCGGCTTGCGCACCGGTGAGCCGGGTTCCCGCGTCGCCCGCCGGCGGAGCGCCCCCCAGCGAGGTGTTCAGCCGTACCGCCTGGTCTATCGACCGCGGAGAGTCCACGGAGGACAGCGCGTCCGGCGGGAGCACCGGGGCAGGTGGCGGGGCCTGCAAGTCGGCCGGCCGGTCCTGGAGGATCGCCTGGCCCCAGCGGTACGGGTCGCCTTGCACGCCTCCCCAGGTGGACCAGCCGATCCGGGACTGACCGGTCAGGTCCTGGGTGTCCGAGTCGTACACCATGACGTTCAGGCCCAGCTTCCGGGGATCGACCGAACCGGGCAGCACCCGCAGCGGGATGGCCAGCTCGACCGCGTACCCGCCCTCGCGCAGCTTGGACGCGAGCTTGACGCCGGGCGCGGTCTCCTCGCCCGGTCCCTGGTGGTTGTCGGCGTCCCTGGCGTAGCAGGGTGCCCCGGATCCGCTGGTGGTCGGCAGCACCGCCACCTTGAACGTGCTCGACGTGTTCTCCGAATCCGCCTTCGGGTCGATGGTGATCTCGACGGCGTCGGTGCGCCAGTGCCGCTTGCAGTCCTCGGCCGTCAGGAGCGCGCCCTGCTTCTCGTCCACTACGTCGACCAACGCGTACAACGTCTCACCGTGCCAGGAAAACCTTGCGGTAGCGGCACAATCCGGTGCCGCGCACTCCTCCCCTTCCCACAGCGCGGATGCGTTGAGCGGTGTGCCCGGGTACTCCCGCGGCCCCGCTTCGCCGTCCACCACCGGCTCGGTGCCGGCTTGTGGAATCGTCGTGGCCGGTGCCAGTTCCAAGGCTGCGGCGCTCTCGCCCGTCGCGCCGTCATCGGTGCGGGTGATCAGGGTGTAGGTGTGATCGCCGCCCTGCATTCCGGTGGGCATTTCCGGGTCCGTGCTGCGCACCCCGAAGGTGAGCATCGCGATTTCCCCGGGAGCGATTGCCTGGAACGGCTGCTCGGCGTTCGGCACCTCGAACCCCTGAGGCGGCACGAACCGAACCGTGCCGGAACGGGGTTGCGCGCTGTAATTGTGCACGACCACTTGCACATCGCGTTCGCCGAGGGCCGGGACCGTCTGGACCGGTGCGACCTCGTTCTGCAGCAGCGGAAGCTGCGCTTCGGTGGTCCACCGCTGGAACTCCGCGACACCCGGCAGCGGCGCCTGCTCGGCCACGACCGGTGGGACGACGTCGAATCGCAGCTCGCTTTCCCCGCGGCCCTGCGGGGATTCGATGCGCACCGGCACCTGAACCCGCTCGGATCGGTGCTGGCCAGGAACCGCCACCGCTAGGTCGACTCGTTCGGTCGCCCCCGGTTCCAGCGGCTCGAACGCACCGTCGCCCTGGACTTCCCATCCTGGCGGCAGATCCAGCGCGACCCGACCCGCCTGCAACGCCGTGTTCGCTGGGGCGGTCACCTCGACTTGAACCGGCGTGCTCCCACCGGCGGTGATCTGCGAGCGCTCTGCGGTCGCGGTCAGCCCGGTTCCGACCGGCAAGCCGCCGGGAATCGGCAGCAGTGCCCCGAGCAACGGCGCATCCGCGCCTTGCGCCGCTGGCACGTGCGGCGCGCGGTTGGCCATCTCGGTGAGGTGATCGCAGCCGATCTGCGCGGGATCGCCCGGGATGTCCGGCCGGGTGGCCCACCCCTGGCTCTGGTACACGCGTTCGGCGACGCGTTCCCGCTGCTCCCAGTTGGTGTCCCCGCTGACCCCGTACACGTAGTACTCGGGTCCCGGCGAATCCGCCAGGGTGGTGCGCTTCTCGCAGTCCGGGCCTCGGACTTCTTCCTCCGCCCCGGCCGCGTTGGACACCACCCGGCGCACGGACCACGGCGAGAGTCCTTCGTCGCTGATCTGCTCCGGGAACGCCGCGGGATCGGCGGCCTGGTGGTAGGCCTCGATCGCGAGCCGCGCCGCGTACTGGTGGTTGCCGTGGTTGCCCGGGGCGGGCGCGGGGTCCATGGTCACCACGACCTCGGGCCGGGTTTGCCGCACGACGCGGACGAGCTTCGCCAGCACCTCGTCGTGGTGCCAGGCCTGCTCGGTCAGCGGCGCGCTCACCGTGTAGTAGAGGTCGGGCTTGTCCAAGTTGTACACGTCCGAGATGCCGAGACCTCCGACAGCACGGCGTTCCTCGCCTTCGCGCAGCAGGCCCAACGCCGGTCCTTCCTCCGGCCCGACCGCGTTGCCACCCCCTTCGCCGCGGGTGATGGTCACGACACCGGTCCGCACCTGGTGGTCGTGCTGCCAGCGACCGAAGGTGGACAGCAGCGAAGCCTCGTCGTCCGGATGCGCCCCGACGAAGAGAACTTCCAGGTCTTGCGGCGAATCCGGCTGCGCGGAAGCCGTTGGGGCCAGAATCCCCGCACCCAGCGCCGCCGCCAGCGCGACAACCGAACCTGCACGAACCGATGGCACCGATCCACTCCTCGGACGAGACGATCACGCGGCGCCGAGAATGGCACGGCCCCGATCTCCGCGCACCCAAGAACAGCTACCGCAGACGACATCTCACACTTCAGGACGACCTCGGTGGGAGCAGTAGGAGCGAAGATCGATCAAACTCGCTTCGACGCGGCACGCGCGCTCGCGCGAATCAACCGCAGCACAGAGGTATCGCGGCGGGTCGGTCGCGCAACCAGGGAAAAGGCAACCCAAGCCGCCGAACGGCTGGACCGCTGAGCGCAGGCTGGTCCAGGTCAGGCCTGCTCGGCGGCGCGCCGGAGCAGCACCCATGTCGACGCAAGCAGCGCTGCCGCCGCGACGGCTTGCGCAACCGCGAAGGTGCCCCAGGAACCCTGATATGCGCCGTCGGACCAGAAGGCGTTGCCGAGGTAGGTGAATCGGGGGCCGAGGAGCAGGGAGCCGAGCAGGAGCAGCAGTTCCGGGCCGAGGTAGGCGGCGACGGTCGCGGCGACGAAGGCCCGCTGGGATTCGTCGCCGGGCTCCGTGAGTGCGGTGGCCGCGCACAGCCCGCCGATCGCGACCACTGGCAGCAATGCCGCCAGCGCTCCCACCCCGGCCAGCACGGTCATGCTGCCGTATTCGTGCGGGATCCCGGCGAACAGCAGAATGAACTGCGCGGCGGCTGCGCCCACCACGACGTAAGCGAGCGGGCGCCGGGTCGGCGGCACGATGCGGGCGCGCCGGGGCAGCACGTCGAACGACGCCAGCCGCATGACCAGCATGACGGTGAAGGCGATCACGAAGAAGAACTCCAGCCAGACCCACACATCGGCCTCGGCGTGGATCGAGGCGAGCGCGTCCACGAGGCAGTAGACCGCGTTCGCGACGACCAGCCCGGTACCGATCGCGCCCCGTCCGCCGGGGCGCTCCATCAGCACCAACCCGGCGAACAGCAGGGCGAACCGGATCAAGAAGTAGCCGAGCCCCAGGAAGCTCGAAGCGGCGATCATCGGGGTGGAGACGAACAACGTGGCCGCCGCGACCGCCGCGGCTGCCGCGAAAAGCACCTTCGGGCTGCGGAGCCACACCGGAGTCCGCACGCGGCTGCGCCAGTCCCCATCGACCGGCGGTGGCGCCGTTCGCGCGCGGGCCCAGTCGAGCACCGCCGCCATCCTCGCCGACAGGTTGCCGACACCCGGCGGGCCGACCGCGTTGCGCAACTCCGCTGCCAACGCGGAAAACGGCACGCTCGCCGCGCTGGCCGCCACGACGCTCAGCGCTTGTGGCAGCCGCCCGCAAAGTTCGATCAGCTCGTCGGCGGCCTGCGGCTCGGCCGCCAGCCGGTCCTCCCCCAACCGACGGACCAGGAGCTCGCGCGCCTCGCCCGCGCTGAGCACGTCCAGCATCAGCGAGCGGGCGCCCTCGACGATCAGGCCGGTCAGCGGGTTTCGGCTGGTCAGCACGATGAAGGAGTTGGAACCACCGGGCAGCAGCGGGCGCACCTGCTCGGCGTCGCGGACGTCGTCCAGCACCACCAGAACCCGCTTGTCGGCCAGCAACGTGCGGTACCGGGCCGCCTGAGCAGCAACGTCCGACGGAATCCTGTCTTCTCCCAAGGCTTCCAGGAAACTCCGGAGCACATCGCCGGGTCTCGCCGGCCAGCCGGAAGGGTCAGAACCCCGCAGGTCCGCGTACAACTGCCCGCCGGGGAACCGGTCCGCCACCTGATTCGCCCAGTGCACCGCCAGGGCCGTCTTGCCGATGCCCGTGGCGCCCTCGACCGCCGAGATCACCACCGCCCGGGCGGAATCCGCCAGCACGGCGTGCAACGCGGCCAGTTCGTCCGCCTGCCCGGCGAACGGGGCAACGGCCTGCGGCAGCTGCCGCGGCACCACCGGCTCCTGGTGCTGCCCGCCGAAGTGAACACCGCCGTAGACGGCACCCACCTGCGCAACCGGCCCGTTGACCGTGCCGCTCTGCTCATTGTTCGTCTCGCCCTCATCGCCCACGAGCCACCCACCCCCATACCATCTGGCCCAATGCGACGTTTTCCGGCCGATCTTAGCGCCAGCGGTGAAAACCCGTGCGGGGAAAGGACATGTGCGGGTCCGCCTCGTCAGGCCGGGGCGGGCCGCAGCCGCGCGATGAAGTCCGCGAACTCGGCCTGCTGCTGCGGGGTCATCACGCCCTTCGGGACCACCACGGCCTGGGCCTTGCCGAACATCACGTACCAGACCTCGGGAGTTTCCACCGCGCGCCCGAGACCGGCCCACCAGAGCCGCGACTCGCACAACGGGTAGGAGATCTGCATCCACTCGTCGTTGAGCACCAGGCGGAATCCCTGCTTGATGGCCGCGGCCTGCATCCGCATCACCACGGCCACCAGGATCGGCCCGATCGCGAACACCAGCACCAGTCCGCCGACCACCGCCGTGTACCCGAACGGCTCCGATGGGTCCAGCACGACCAGGAGGAGCCCCAGCAGCGCGAGCACCCCGCCCAAGATGCGGATGAGCATCAGCTGGTTGCGAACCAGGAACCGGATGGTGCGCCGCAGCTGCTGCGCGTCGTAGGGGACCTCGAAGGACATCTGCACCGCTGCATATTAGGGCGCGCACCACCGTTTTCACGGCCCCGGGCAGGTATCGAGACTGCAACAGCCTCGGCCGGCTACTTATCGCGCACGAGAGCGCAATCCACGGCAGTGGATTGCGATCCTGCTCCAGGCATTTTCGATCACAGTGACCCTCGTCCGGGAATCGGGTGCGCGTGGAGGACCTGGACTCGGTGTTCTTCCTCGGCGACTAGATCTACGAGTACGGCATCACCGAGAGCAACCTGCTGCGGCGCGGCGCTCCTGCGCTGGGGCCGGACGCGATCGGCGTGTTCGCCCGGCGCGGTTGAGGGAGCGCCGATCGACGCGCCCTCGAGTCGCGAGACGCGGGCACACCAGCCGCTGGAGGGCTTGGTCGAAGCACCGGGCACAGTCGTCAACAGCGGTCACACGGGCATCAAACCGGTAAACTTCACCTTCTCGGACGTATGACTCGGCCGACTTGACAGCAGAGCGTGTTCGCATTCACTCTTTCGTGCCATGAACCTGTCCGACAGCCGGGCAGCCGGACACGGTGTCCGGCGCATCGGCGCGATGGAAGCAGTCCTCGCCCACCTGCGCGACGCGATCGAGCGGGGCGAGTACGCGGTCGGCGACAAGTTGCCTGCCGAGGCCAGCCTCGGCAAGGAGTTCGAAGTCAGCCGGTCGGTCGTCCGGGAGGCGCTGCGGGGCCTCCAGGCCCTCGGCCTGACGGCGTCGAAGACCGGCAAGGGCACGTTCGTGGTCTCCAACCGGCCAGTCGACAACCCGGTGTTCGGCCCCTACTCGGCGCGGGACATCCTCGAAGTCCGACGGCACGTGGAGGTTCCGGCCGCGGCCTACGCCGCCCAGCGGCACACCTCGGACCACCTGGATGCGCTCACCGAACTGGTGGAACGGATGGAGCAGGAGACCGACAACACCGCTTGGGTGGCGTTGGACTCGCTGTTCCACATCACCATCGCCCAGGCATCGGGCAACCCGGTCTTCGGGAAGGTGATCGAGGAGATCCGGGACGCGCTGGCCAGGCAGTCGACCCTGCTCAACCAGCTCACCGACCGGCGCACGGCGTCCAACGTCGAGCACCGGGGACTCCTCGAAGCGATCGGTCGCGGCGACGAACTCGCCGCGACCGAGGCGATGACCCAGCACCTGACGCGTGTCGAAAGCACGCTCAGCAACATCGTCGGGCCCAAGACCGCGACCGCGGTGCCCGCAGTGGATGAGAACGGGGAAATCTGAATCCAATGAGCGACCAGACCCTGCAGCCGTCGCAACGTGGCGACGGGCCCGCCGACGCCGGTGACACCGGTTACAGCAAGTCGCTGAAAGCGCGGCACATCAACATGATCGCCATCGGCGGCGCGATCGGCACCGGGCTGTTCCTCGGAGCCGGTGGCCGGCTCGCGCAGGCCGGCCCGTCGCTGGCGATCGCCTACGCGGTGTGCGGGTTGTTCGCGTTCTTCGTCGTGCGTTCCCTCGGCGAACTGATCCTGCACCGGCCCTCCTCCGGCTCCTTCGTCTCCTACGCCCGCGAGTTCATGGGCGAGAAAGGCGCCTACACCGCGGGCTGGATGCACTTCCTGAACTGGTCCACCACCGGTATCGCCGACATCACCGCTATCGCGCTGTACGTGCACTACTGGTCGGCGTTCACCCCGATCCCCCAGTGGGTGCTGGCGCTCATCGCGCTGGCGATCGTGCTGACCCTGAACCTGGTCTCGGTGAAGCTGTTCGGCGAGCTGGAGTTCTGGTTCGCCATCATCAAGGTCGCCGCGCTGGTGCTGTTCATGGTCATCGGGATCTTCCTGCTGGTCACTCAGCATCCGATCGACGGCAACTTCCCCGGCCCGCAGCTGATCACCGACCACCGCGGCATCTTCCCGGCCGGGGTGATCCCGCTGGTCCTGCTCATGCAGGGCGTGGTCTTCGCCTACGCCTCCGTCGAGCTCGTCGGCGTCGCCGCCGGCGAGACCGAGAACCCCGCGAAGATCATGCCGAAGGCGATCAACTCGATCATGTGGCGGATCGGCGTGTTCTACGTCGGCTCAGTCGTGCTGCTGGCGATGCTCATGCCGTGGGACGGCTACAGCAAGGGCGAGAGCCCGTTCGTCACCGTGCTCTCGCACATCGGCGTCCCCTACGCGGGCGATGTGATGAACCTGGTGGTGCTCACCGCGGCGATGTCCAGCCTGAACTCGGGCCTGTACTCCACCGGCCGCATCCTGCGGTCGATGTCGATGGCCGGTTCGGCACCGAAGTTCACCGCCGTGATGAACAAAAACAGCGTGCCCTACGGCGGCATCCTGCTGACCTCCGCCGTCTGCGTGACCGGCGTCGGGCTGAACTACCTGGTACCCGCCGAGGCGTTCGAGATCGTGCTGAACTTCGCCTCCATCGGCATCCTCGCCACCTGGGGCGTCATCGTCGTCTGCCACCTGCTGTTCGTCCGCAAGGCGCAGCGCGGGGAGGTGACCCGGCCGGGCTACCGGCTGCCGTTCTCGCCCTTCACCGAGATCGTCACGCTCGCGTTCCTCGCATCGGTGGTGATCCTGATGGCCTTCGACGAAATCGGCCGGATCACCCTGATGGCCCTGCCGCTGATCATCATCGCGCTGGTCATCGGCTGGTTCCGGGTCCGCAAGCAGATCGACACCTCGGTGCTCGAAAAGGCCGACGCATGACCCAGACTCCCCCGGTCGGCGTTCCCGCGCACGTGCCGCTCGTGCACGTGCTGCGGGACGGCCTCGTCGAAAGCGTCCACCACGGCACGGTCGTGGTGGTCGCTCCGGACGGCTCGATCCTGTTCCAGGCCGGCGACGCCGAGACGGCCTGCTACCCGCGCTCGGCGGCCAAGCCGATGCAGGCGGTCGCCATGGTCCGGCTCGGCTTGTCGCTGCCGCCGGACCTGCTCGCGCTAACCACCTCCAGCCACTCCGGCGAGGAGGTCCACCTCGCCGGCGCGCGGCGCCTGCTGGAGCTTGGCGGATCCACCGAGGCCGAACTCGGCAACCCGGCCGACCTCCCGTACGACCCGGTCGAGCGGGAGGCCTGGATCGCGGCGGGCCGCCCGGCCCGCAAGCTGGCGCACAACTGCTCTGGCAAGCACGCGTCGATGCTGCACACCGCCCGGAGGCACGGCTGGTCCACATCGGACTACCTGGATCCCGGACACCCGTTGCAGCGCGAAATCGCCGCCACCGTCGAGGATCTGACCGGTCAGCGGATCGCTAACGTAGCCATCGACGGCTGCGGCGCGCCGCTGTTCGCCGTCTCGCTGCGCGGCCTGGCCACGGCTGCCGGGCGGATCGCCAGTGCACCGACGGGAAGCCCGGAAGGCGTGGTCGCGCAGGCGATCCGAGCCCATCCGGAGATGGTGGCCGGTTCCCGCCGGGACACCACCGCGCTCATGTCGGCGGTGCCGGGCCTGATCGCCAAGGACGGTTTCGAGGCGGTGCAGATCGCCGCGCTACCCGACGGCACCGCGATCGCGCTCAAGATCGCCGACGGCTCCGACCGAGCCCGCCTCCCGACGACCATCGCGGCCCTGGAGCTGGCGGGCGTCGACGCGACGCTGCTCGCCCGGTTCACCAGCGACGACCTGAACGTCGCCGACGTCCTGAAGAGCTGACGAACGAGCAAGGGGTGTGAGTGCCGAAGGCTTCGGCGCTCACACCCCGTCGTCCGTCCACAGCGGATCCCCGGTCATCGGCGTTTGGCGTAGATGTGGCTGGCGTGTTCCACCAGGGCGATCAGGACTTCCTTGGCCGAGTCGCGGTCGCGGGCGTCGCACGGGACGACCGGGATGCCCGGGTCGAGGTCGAGCGCCGTGGCTACCTCCTCCGCGCCGAAGCGCCGCGAGCCCGCGAAGTGGTTGACCGCAACGATGAACGGGATCTCGCGGCTCTCGAAGTAGTCCACCGCCGCAAAGCAGTCCCGCAGGCGGCGGGTGTCCGCAAGCACGACCGCGCCGAGCGCGCCCTGCGCGATGTCGTCCCAGAAGAACCAGAAGCGGTCCTGCCCGGGCGTGCCGAACAGGTACAGCGCGAACTTGTCCTGCAGTGTGATGCGGCCGAAGTCCATCGCCACAGTTGTGGTGGTCTTCTGCTCCACACCGCTGGTGGAGTCCACGCCGCGCCCGGCCTCGGTGAGCTGCTCCTCGGTGTGCAGCGGCCGGATTTCGCTGACCGCGCCGACCATCGTCGTCTTGCCGACGCCGAACCCGCCGGCGATCAGGATCTTCAGCGCGGTGCGGGGTGAGCCGGTCCGTTCTTCAGAGCGCGCGAAGGCCATTGATCACTTCCTGCAGGAGATCTTCACCGGGCAGTTCGCGCGGTGGTGTGGGGCGTTCGACGTGGACGTGTCCGGCGTCGAGGAGATCGGCGAGCAGCACCCGGACGACGCTCAACGGCAGGTCCGCGCGGGCGGCGATCTCCGCGACCGACAGCTGTCGGCCCCGGCAGAGGTTGAGGATTCCGGCTTGTTCGGGGGTGAGCGTCAGGTCGTGTTCGGGGGCGGTGGTGGCCACGACGAGCGTGATGATGTCCAGGACGCCGCGGCGCGGCTGGGCACGTCCCCCGGTCATCGCGTACAGCCGCACCAGGGGGCCCGCATCGTCGTCGTACCAGTTCTGACCGGCCCCGCTCACGGCCGGTCTCCCCCGCGCCGCGCCGGGTGCGTCACAACGCACCTCCGGCTTCGCCGCGTGAGCGTTCGGCGGCGTACATGTGGTCGCCGACCTGGTTGATCAGGCGCGCCATCTCGTAGGCGACGAGGCCGATGTCGGCACCCGCCTCGGCGAAGACCGTGAGGCAGGTGCCGCCGCCGGCGGCCACGACGAACAGGTAACCGCCGTCCAGTTCGATCATGGTCTGGCGGACGGAACCGGCGTCGAAGTGCCGTCCGGTGCCCTTGGCGAGGCTATGCAGCGCCGACGCGACCGCGGCGAGGTGTTCGCCGTCCTCGTTGCTGACCCCCGAGGAAACCGCCATGGCCAGCCCGTCGTTGGACAGCAGCAGCGCGAGCCTGACTCGCGGCACGTTGTGGACCAGCTCGTCCAAGAGCCAGCTCAACTCCCCGGAATGTTCGGCAGTCCCAAACATCGGTTTGCTCCTCGGTTTGCGGTGGGAAGGGCTCAGGAGTCGTCGGTCGGCGCCCCGCGCCCGCGGGCGAACCCCTGCTGCAGCGCGGACATCATGCTTCGCGCCTGCTCCGGCGACAGCGAGGCCGTCGGGGCCGTCGGGGCCGACTCGGTCCTACTGTCCGGGGAATCGGTTGCTTGCAGGCCAGGGGCGAGGCTCGCCTGCCGGGTCCGGCGGGGCAGGACTTCGGTGTCCTGCTCGACTTCGACAGCGGCTTCCTCGGCCGGGGCCGCGCCGATCGCCGCCGGCTCCCGCCAGATCGGCTGCTGCGTCGGCGCCGGGGACTCGACCTTCGCCGGGACCCGGACCGGAAGCCGCGTCGCGACCGCCTTCTTCGGCGGCTTAACGGGCTGATCGTCGGGCGCCGCGAACGACTTGGACGGCCGTTCACGCGGCTCCGAGGCGAGGATCGACATCGGAAGCAGCACCACCGCCGTGGTACCACCGTAGGGAGAGCGACGCAGCGACACGGTGCAGCCCTGTCGGTTTGCCAGTCGGCTCACCAGGAACAGGCCCAGCCGATCGCCCTCGAACAGCTCCAGCTGGTGCGCTTCGGCGATCAAGCGGTTGGCCTCGTCCAGCCGCTCCGGGCTCATGCCCAGGCCGCGGTCCTCGATCTCCACGACGAACCCGGTGCCGACCGGCTCGCCGTGCACCAGCACGGTGCTGTCGGGCGGCGAGAACGTGGTGGCGTTCTCCACCAGTTCGGCGAACAGGTGCGTGATGTCGGAAACCGACGAGCCGAGCACGGACAGCTGGGGCATCCGGCGGATTTCGACGCGTGCGTAGGCCTCGACCTCGGAGATGGCCGAGCGGACCAGGTTCATCAACGGCACCGGCTGGCGCCAGGCGCGGCCGGGAGTGGCACCGGACATGATGATCAGCCCCTCGGCGTGGCGGCGCATCCGCGTCGCCAGGTGGTCGACCCGGAACAGGTCTTCGAGCGCCGCCGGATCCTCGGTCCGGCGCTCCATGGCGTCCAAGATGCCGAGCTGGCGGTGCACTAGGGATTGGCTGCGCCGGGCCAGGTTGACGAACACGCCGGAGACGCCCGTGAGCAGTTCGGCGCGCTCGGCCGCGGCCTGCAGCGCCGCGCGCTGCACCGCGTTGAGCGCATCGCCGACCTGGCCGATCTCGCCCTCGCCGGGCGCGACCACCGGAACGTCGGCCTCGATGTCGATCTTCTCCCCGGTCCGGATCCGCCGCATCGCCTGCGGGAGCCGCCGATTCGCCAGCTCCAACGCCGAGTCGCGCAGGCCGACCAGCTCGATCACCATGCCCCGACCGATCCGGACGGAGACCACCAACGCGAGCAGCACGGCGAGCAGACCGAGGATCACCGTCAGCGCCGCCTGGGTCGTCACCGACTGGCCAGCCGATTCCGCCTGCGCAGCGCCCGCGGCACGCGCATCGGCCTGGCTGGCGTCCACCGCCTGCTCCAGGACTCGCACCGCGCCGCGCCATTGGTCGAGGGAGAACGTGCAGGTGGCCGTGTCGAGCATTTCGCTCTGCATCGCGCTGAGTGACCGGTAGACATCGCCGCCGACGAACTGCTGGTACGCGGCGCGGTCCGCATCCGGGAGGTCGGGCAGCAATCCGGCGGTCAGCACGTGCTGGCCGCCGAGGGCACCGGCGAACGCCCGGTGCTGCTCCGGTGTCATCCGCCCGGAAACGAGCGCCGAGGTCGCCACCGCGTCCTGGCGCGCGATCATCTCGGCCACGCGACTGTGCTGCAGGACGACCCGCGCGGTGGCCGCGGCCTGCCCGTCCTGCACCTTCGTCAGCACCTCGTCCACCGCGAAGGCATCGTCGATCGCGGCGGAATAGGCGTTGTAGGCGCTGTTCCAGTCCGTTTGCCCCGCTGCGAGGCGCGGGTGCTCGTCCCGGAGCCGGTCGAGGTCCTGGACGAGAGCGTTGATGCGCTGGTTCACGTCGGGGGCGAGGCTCGCGATGTCGGCCTTGGCCACGGTCACGCCGTCGAGCAGCGCTGTCGCGGCCTCGGCCGTGCGCGCACGCTGCGCGGAGAGCGCCTGCTCCCCCGCGGCCTGCGGAGCGGCCAGGTACTGCACGGCCGCGGCCCGCTCGCCCTGCAGGCTGGTGAACAGGTTCCGCACTGGACCAGCCAGCTTCTCGTTGAGCTCCTCGACCTGGTGCAGCGTCCAAGCGTTCTGCACCGCCGAGACCGTGGCCAGCGACCACAGCGCCATGAGCGAGACCACCGGGACCGCGAGCAGCGCCACGGTTTTCGCGCGCACCGACTTCGGCTGCGGCAGACTCGGAAATCTGATTTTGGAATACCTGCGGGTTTCGGGCATGAACCATCCATCCCGGATTATCGAAGGAGAGCTTGTGGGCGGGTCGATCAATTCACACGATCTTCACGGAACGCGATCGATCGAATTCACCTGGCTACCGGCTCCACGGGCTTCTCGGGTGCTCCCCCGGCATCCGCCGAATCGGAATTCTGCGGCGCGCTCGGCGAAATCGCGACGAACGCCGACGTCAGGAACAAGTACGACCCCAGCAGGACCGTGAGCGGGAAGATGAACTGCATCGGGGACGCGCCGACCACGGCGGAATCCGTCCCGTGCAGGTGGACGCTCACGGCCGCCATGCCCGTGTAGTGCATCGCGCTGACGGCCACGCCCATCACCAGCGAGGCGCCGAACGCGGCCGCCGGGCCGCGGATGTTCAGCGTCGCCCACAGCGCGGCGGTCGCCGCAATCACGGCGATGACCACCGACAACGCGACGATCAGGGGGTCGTAGCTGACCATGCCGGAAAGCCGCATCGCGGCCATCCCCACGTAGTGCATGGCGGCCACCCCGACGCCGGCGACCAGGCCGCCGACCAGCACCGCCAACACCTTGGAACGGCTGTAGCCGACCGCGAAGACGCCGATGCCGACCACCACGATGGCGACCACCAGGCTCAGCACGGTCCACGGAACGTCGTAGCGCACGTCGGTGCCCGCGACGTGGAAGCCGAGCATCGCGATGAAGTGCATCGTCCAGATGCCGGTGCCGATCGCCACAGCACCGTTGAGCAACCAGTTGCGCTTCGCACGGCCGGTCGTCGCCAGCGCGCGCACCATGCAGCGCAAGCCGAGCGCTGCACCGACGCAAGCCATCACGTACGACAGGACCGGCGTCAGCCAACCAAAACCGAATTCCGTCATCGAGCCTATCTGACCCATTGTTCCCTAAAGCGTGTAGGCGGCACCTGTCAAGAAGCGACCTTCGTTGCCCCGACCGGCCGGTCACGTCGAAACGACCTTACTCATATCACTCGCCGATCACAACCACGCTCCAAAGTGGATATGTTCAGTGACGATCCGTGCGCGGCGAGTTGTTCCCGCATTCATGCGACACCCTTAATCTTCTTTTAATCCACCGGCGTAACGCCACGAGCACGCGGCACGTCGCATACCCCCGAAACCCCCTCCGGAACAGCGAAAACACACCATCGGAGTCCGAATAGGATGATCGTTTACGACCGGCCAGACGATCCGCGCTTGGACACCGCATCGCGCAGATCAACAGGCCGCCAGGGTAGGCATCGACACCCCGGAAACTCCGATCAAAGCCACCAAACCGAAACACTGGTGGGAAATTTTCCGGACGTGATGACGCGCGGAGCGGTACAGCTCGACAGCATTCGCGCCCAGAACGATCTCCAGCTGACCCCTGTCACGGACGTCCTGTCCGTCCCGACGGTCACCACGGACCCCCACCACCGGGTTCTGACCTGACAGGCCCGGCGCTACCCCGGAACAGGGAATTCGTTCCCGGATCATCCGACGTTCATCGCCGAATGAGCTTCCGTCTCCCATGCGGGCGCTACGCTGCCGCGGATTCGATCTTCGGGAGAGGCGGTCGGCGATGGCGTCTGCGGGAATCCAGCGGCGGTGGGCAGCGCTCGGGGCCGCCGTTCTCCTCTGCGCACTGGCGTTGCCGGTGGCACCGGCGTACGCCGATCAGTCGGCTCACGATTCGGGGGAGCAGGTCGCCCCGGGCATGACATACCGGTCCTTCCAGCTTTCCACCGCGCACGGGCCTGTTGTCGCGTACCTGCTCACTGTCGACCTGAGCAATCCCAAAGTCGAGCTGGATCTGCTACACCCTCCTGTCGTGGCCGCCCGGGACGAGGTCCACGACATGACGAACGCGCAACGGGCGGTCGCGGGCGTCAACGGCGACTTCTTTCACTTGAGCGAGTCGCACGAAGGCGTCGCGGCGACCGGTTCGTCGGTCGGTCCGGAGATCGCCGACGGCGAGGACCTGAAAGCCGCGGTCCCCAACGGTCAGCGCTTCGGTCCTGCCCTGCCGGACGGCACTGCCACCAAGGACGTGTTCGGCCTGGGCACCGACCGGCGTGCCCGCGTCTCAAGCGTGGCGTTGGCCGGCACGGTGCGCAGCGCCAAGGGAACGACCGCCCTGGCGGGACTGAACCAGTACGCGGTGCCAGTGGACGGGATCGGGCTCTACACCTCGGAATGGGGCGAGGTCGCCAGGGCCCGAGCGGTGTGCGGGACCGACGCGGACCGCTCGGCTCCGTGCACCACCGATACCGAAGAAGTGGTCATCCGCAACGGCGTCGTCAGCGCCGAGCAGGACCAGCCCGGTTCCGGTGCCATCCCCGGTGACACCGTCGTTCTCGTCGGACGCGAAAAGGGCGCCGCCGAGCTGGAGAAGCTCAACCCCGGTGACCGCGTCGTGGTCGACTCCCGGCTGGAGGCGGCCGACGCACCGCCGCTGGAGTTCGCCGTCGGCGGCTTCCCGATCCTCCGCGGTGGAACACCGTTGCCCGGCCTGGATGCCGGGGCGTTGGCCCCGCGCACCTCGGCCGGAGTCAGCTCGGACGGCCGGACCGTCTACCTGCTGGCGGTGGACGGGCGCTCCGCGGCGAGCACCGGGATGAGCGTTCTCGAGCTGGCCGATCTGCTCCGGTCGTTGGGCGCCGCCGATGGCGTCAACTTGGACGGCGGCGGCTCGTCGACGATGGCCGTGCGCGACCCCGGGCAGCCTTCGGCCGTAGTGAAGAACGTGCCCTCCGACGGGGCTCCTCGCGCCGTGGCGAACGGGATCGGCGTCTTCTCGGTCGCCCGCTGACGCACCTGTTGGATTTCGGGACCGTCGGTCCCGCCCCGCATCGGTCAGCCGATCGGCCACCGAAATCAAACCAATCGGCGTGGAAGAGCGGCGACTCCCCCGCGACGAGCGGGCTCGGACTCCGCCTTTTCCAGGAGCGATCGACGTCGCCCACCAGCCCCGGAATTCTGGGGCTAGGGTCGGTTCCATGGTTGATCGGTTTCAAGTTGTTCCTTCCGTTTACATCGCGCTTCGCAGGTCGGAGGCCCGTGAGGAGGTGCTGCTGCAGCTGCGCCGCAACACCGGGTACATGGACGGGCATTGGGCCATGGCCGCGGCGGGCCACGTCGAATCCGGTGAATCCGTCATCGACGCCGCGCGCCGGGAAGCCACCGAGGAACTGGGCATCGACATCTCCGCCGAAGATCTCGTGCCGCTGTCGGTCATGCACCGGACGCAGGGCGACCACCGGGCGATCAACGAGCGGGTGGACTTCTTCTTCGAATGCCGCCGCTGGACCGGTCAGCCCAACCGGGCCGAGCCCGAGAAGACCGCCGATCTGCAGTGGTTTCCGCTGGACGCGCCGCCGAGTCCGACCGTGCCCCACGAGCAGTACATCCTCCGGCACCTGCGCGCCGGCACGCTCCCCCAGGTCACCACCTTCGGCTTCTGATCGCCCGTCATCGACGGGGTGTCATGTCCAGGCTGAGCAGCATCGGCGAGTTCGCGCAGGCATCGGGCCTGACGCCGAAGGCGTTGCGGCTCTACGACGAACTCGGGCTGCTGCCACCGGCCGACGTCGACCTTCGCCTACGTCGTAATCGACGCGCTCGCACGCACGTAGCCAACTGGCGGCCCGTCTTCGTGCAAGTGCTCGGGGTCGGGCTGTCAGCGGCTCATGTCACCAGGGGGTGTAGCAGCCGTCGACAACAAGATCCGTGCCGGTGCAGTAGCTGCTGGCGTCCGAGCCGAGAATCACGACGGCCGGAGCGATCTCATGGGGTTCGCCGACCCTGCGCATCGGCACCGTCGATCCAGACGCGGCGCCATTCTTCGTGATCGGCCCCTTGCGCTTACACCGTCTCCACAGGCTGCAACCGCCAGCCCGGCCGCCAGAATGAGCCATAGGCGCGCTTGGCGCGGATCGGCCGTGGCGCCTCAGCCGCAACGCATCTCGAAGGAAGGCAGGGCAAGTTGAACCTCTCCTTCTACTCCCAACGCGTTCTCCCCGATGATGCCGCCCGATCGACGCTGGTCGCCCGCATCTTCGACCCGGCGTGCGGAGGGCCGTGCGTCGCCGCGGTGCGCGGGACGACGGTCGTCGACCTGACCGGCGTCGAGCCCACGGTTTCCGGTCTGCTCGAACGCACCGACGCCGTGCACATCGCGCGAACGCACGAAGGCGCCAGGAGCTGGCAGCTCTCCGACCTCCTGGACGCCACGCTCGCCGGCGATCGCACGCGGCCCCACTTCCTGTCACCTGTCGACCTGCAGGTCCTGAAGGCCGCGGGCGTGACCTTCGTGCGGAGCATGCTGGAGCGGGTGATCGAGGAGCGCGCCGATGGCGACCTCCGCCGGGCCGAGGAGATCCGCGCCAAGCTCGGCAGCGTCATCGAGGGCCGGATCTCCCAGGTCCGACCGGGTTCCGCGGAAGCGCGGCGGATCAAGAAGGTCCTCGTCGCGGAAGGCCTGTGGTCGCAGTATCTGGAGGTCGGCATCGGCCCGGACCCGGAGATCTTCACCAAGGCCCCGGTGCTGTCCGCGGTCGGCACCGGCGCCGAGATCGGCGTGCTGGAGCGCTCAACGTGGAACAACCCGGAGCCCGAACTCGTGCTCGCGGTGACCTCCCGCGGTGTGCCAGCGGCGGCGACGCTCGGCAACGACGTCAACCTCCGCGACTTCGAAGGGCGCAGCGCACTGCTGCTGACCGAAGCCAAGGACAACAACGCGTCCTGCGCGATCGGCCCGTTCCTCCGGCTGTTCGACGACGAGTTCACCCTCGACGACGCGCGGAACGTGGAAATCGGCCTGGAGATCACCGGCACCGACGGCTACCGGCTCAACGGGATCAACCCGGTCAGCGAGATCAGCCGCGACGTGCGCGAGCTCGTCGACCACGCCCACGGGAGCCACCACCAGTACCCGGACGGATTCGTGCTGTTCACTGGCACGCTGTTCGCCCCCACCGAGGACCGCGACGTCCCCTGCCAGGGCTTCACCCACAAGCCCGGCGACGTCGTGTGCATCTCCTCCCCCGCGCTGGGAGCCTTGATCAACGTCGTCAGCACCGCCGAGGCCGCCCCGGACTGGACGTTCGGCATCCGCGCGCTGATGACCAACCTCGCAGCCCGGGGTCTGCTCGGGGGCAACCCGCAGGCGTGATCGCGAGCCGCGCGGCAAGGGGGCGAACCGGCCGAGGTCCCGCTCCAACGCCTGAGCTACGGCAGCCGAACCTGATTCCCGGGTGAGCCGGCCGACCGCGTACGACCGGTAGGTCCGCCGCTTCCCCACCTGATCAAGACGCTGAGCCACCGCCAGGTCCTCACTACCGTTGTCCCGGGGAACCGACCGACGACGCAAGGAGGTTTGCGTTGCCCTACACCGACATCGCATTCACCCAGGCCGCTCGCCGAGCTCTCGACACCGGGTGGGGACCGGGTTTCGCGGGCACACCTGTTCGGCTGCACGGCGGCGAGGAATCCGCCGCCTTCGCCGTCGATGAACACGTAGTTCGGCTAGGGTCGCGGTGGCGCCGCACGGATGAGGCCGAGTGGTGCAACGCCCTTGCCTCGCACGCTTCGGCCAAGGTTCCGGAAGCAATTGCCCCGCTCAGGACCGCGGGCGGACACACGGTGCTGCGCGTCGATGATCGCCCGATGTCGGTGTGGCCGCTGGCCCCGGGCCGCTGGCCGACGCCCGAAGTACCCGGCATGGCGGTGCAGGCCGCTTCGCTGCTCGCTCGACTGCACCAGGCCCTGGCGGGTCTGCAGCCGCCACCGCGACCCGTCACCGCCGGCCTGGAGCAGGGATTGGACGGCGCCGAACCTCCACCCGACCCCGCGCTGGCGGACCGGGAACTCGATCTGTGGCTATCGGAATTCCAGCGCACTCGCTCAGTGCGCCAGCCCGTGCACGGCGACTTCTACGCGGGCAACACGCTGTCCGACGGAAACGTCCTCAACGCCGTGTTGGACTGGGACGAGGCATGCGTCGTCGCACCTCAGGTCGAGGTGGCCTGCGCCGCGCTGGAGTGGACCGGGCGCGAATCCGCGACCGACCTGGCGCCGATGTGGTCCTTCCTGCACGCGTATGCCGAGGCCGGTGGCCCGGCCGGGCTCCTGGACGAGGAAACCCTCGTCCAGCTGATCCGGCACCGGTTGCGCCGCGAGGCCGCATCCTTCCATCAGCAGGAGGAACGGGGAACAGTCCACGACTCGGAAGACGTCGCCTACCACGAACACCGCCTGGAGATCTTCGGAGAACTCCGCCCGTGACCCGCAAGATCCGGAAACCCTTTTCCGGCAGCTGAACGCCCCCGGCAAAGAGCGCGGCCGGGAACCCTGCGTCGGGTCGGCTGCTGTTCGAGAATTGTCGGGTCAACACACCCGCGCCGCGTCGACGACGCAACCCACAGGAGCTATCCGCATGAGCACTTCAGCGCAGATCGGCGTCACCGGGCTCGCCGTCATGGGGCGCAACCTCGCCCGCAACTTCGCGCGCAACGGTTACGCGGTCGCCGTGCACAACCGCACCGCGTCGAAGACCCGCGCGCTCATGGACGAATTCGGCCACGAAGGCGACTTCGTCGCGACCGAAACCCCGGCCGATTTCGTCGCCGCGCTGGAACGCCCCCGCCGCCTCGTGATCATGGTCAAGGCCGGTGACCCCACCGACGCCGTCATCCAGGAGTTCGCGCCCCTGCTGGAACCGGGCGACATGATCATCGACGGTGGCAACGCGCACTTCGCCGACACCCGACGCCGCGAGCGCGAACTGCGCGAGCACGACATCCACTTCGTCGGCACCGGCATCTCCGGCGGCGAAGAAGGCGCGCTACACGGACCCAGCATCATGCCCGGCGGATCCACGCAGTCCTACGACTCCCTCGGACCCATGCTGGAGAAGATCGCCGCGAAGGTCGCCGACGGCGCACCCTGCGTGACGCACATCGGCCCCGACGGGGCGGGCCATTTCGTGAAGATGGTGCACAACGGCATCGAATACGCGGACATGCAGCTGATCGGTGAGGCCTACCAGCTGCTGCGCGACGTCGCTGGCTTCTCCCCCGCCCAGATCGCCGACATCTTCCGCACCTGGAACACCGGCCGCCTCGACTCCTACCTGATCGAGATCACCGCCGAAGTCCTGTCCCATGTGGACGCCGCGACCGGCAAGCCGTTCGTGGACGTGGTCGCCGACCAGGCGGAGCAGAAGGGCACCGGACGCTGGACCGTGCAGCTCGCGCTCGAACTGGGCGTGCCGGTGCCGGGCATCGCCGAAGCGGTCTTCGCCCGCTCGCTGTCCGGCCACACCGCGCTGCGCGAAGCCTCCCGCGGGCTCGCGGGCCCCGCGGCGAAACCGCTGGGCAGCTCCGAGGCGGCCGCGTTCGCCGACCAGGTCGAGCAGGCGCTGTACGCGTCCAAGATCGTGTCCTACACGCAGGGATTCCACGAGATCGCCGCAGGCAGCGCGGAATACGACTGGAACATCGACCTGGGTGCGATCGCCTCGATCTGGCGTGGCGGCTGCATAATCCGCGCCGCGTTCCTAGACCGCATCCGCGCCGCCTACGATTCGCGCCCCGACCTGCCGAGCCTGCTCTCCGACCGGACGTTCGCGCAGGAGATTACCGCCGCCCAGGACGACTGGCGGGCGGTACTGGTCGCCGCCACCACCCAGGGCGTGCCGACACCGGGATTCGCGGCGGCACTCGCCTACTACGACGCGCTGCGCGCGGACCGGCTCCCGGCCGCGCTCACTCAAGGCCAACGCGACTACTTCGGTGCCCACACCTACCGCCGGACCGACCGCGAAGGCTCGTTCCACACCCTCTGGGCAGCAGACCGCTCCGAAGTACCGGCCTGACCGTTTCGGGCTACGCGGTTACGGCACGGCCGTAGCGGTCTTCCAGGCGGACGACGTCCGCCTGCCACCCCGGATCCGCGGTGGAGGCTTCCAGCAGGACCACGTCGGACACGGCGATGATCCGGTGCACGACCCCGGACGGGATGCTCGCCGTCTGGCCGGGGCCCAGCTCCATCCGGACCAGCGACGTCCGGCTGGGCCCCAGGTCGAGCAACGCGAAGCCCGACTGGACGGCGACCGTCTCCTCCTTCTTCTCGTGGTACTGCAGCGAAAGCGCCTCACCTGCGCGGATGTACAGCACCTTGCCGACGTAGCGGCCCTCCACGACGGCGAAGATCTCCTCGTAGCCCCAGGGCTTTTCGATCCGGACCACCGTTGCGAGGCTGGACAGCGCGAACTCTGCGACGTCGGTCACGACGATCCATTCCTTTCCAGTGAAACGCCAACTCGAATGCGCGTTCGGGCGGGCCGCGAACGCGCGGACGGCGCGTTCGCGGGTGTCTCGACGACCTGGCGGCGCACAACGAACCAGCATTTGATTCCCCCAAGCACGCAGTGCGAAGCACTGCGGACTTGCGCACCATAACGCCGGAAAAGCGAAGCCGCCCAGGGCTGGAGGCACCCGGGCCGATACCGCTACCGGATCGGACGACAGGCAGCGACGTGTGCTTCGGATGTGACAACTGGGGCTGCTGGGCTCGCGACCGAGCGCGTCAGGGAGTGGGGGTCGGGCCCCACGATCGGCAGGTAGCGCGGCGCCCGCCAGGCGTACAGCTCGCGCTCGGCGACCGCCGCCGGCGACAGCAGCTCGGCGTCCTGCCGGTAGCCCGCCATGAGCAGCAACCCGACCGGCAGCTCGCCGACGGAACCGGACGGCACCGATACCGACGGGTAGCCCGCCACCGCCGCCGGGGTCGAGGACGGGATGACGTCCTCGTCACCGCGCTCGCAGTCCGTGGTCCACGCCGGTGGGTTCGTCGGCGAAGCGATGGCGTCCAAGTGGTGCGCGGCCATGACCCGCACGCGCTGATCGACCTGGATCACATCCGCAACTGCTGGCCGAGTCCGGAGGACGACCCGTTCAACCTCGCGCTGGAGCTGCAGAATCTGCAAGCCCTGGCCGCCAACTACCGGCGGGCCGGTGCCCGGCACCTCGTCGTCGCGGGAGTGATCGAGGCGCGTTCGGCCATCAGCCGCTACCAAGGGCCTTGGACTCGACCGGCATCCTGCTGGTCCGGCTCGTCGTCGACCCCTCCGTGGCCCGAGACCGCATCCGGGACCGGCACGCTGACGACGAACCCAGCCTGCGCTGGCACCTGGACCGCACGAACGAACTCGCCGAGATCCTCGACGCGGCCGGACTCGACGACCTCGTGCTGGACTCCTCCCACGAGCCGCCGACGAGCCTCGCCGCCGAGGTCCGCACCGCGGCCGGCTGGTAGTGCCGTGAGTCTTTTGGCTGCTACAGCAACCCAAAAGACTCACGGTCGGCGTTGCCAGCGCCCGTTTCAGACTGGTGCGCCAGTTTCCACCAGGCTGCCGTCGGCGAGGCGAAGCCAGCGGTTCACGCCGATGTTCGCGAGGAACCGCTCGTCGTGACTCACCACCACGAACGCGCCTTCGTAGGCGTTGAGCGCACTTTCGAGCTGCCCGACGCTCACCAGGTCGAGGTTGTTGGTCGGTTCGTCGAGCAGCAGGAGTTGGGGGGCCGGTTCGGCGAACAGGACGCAGGCCAGGGTCGCCCGCAGCCGCTCGCCGCCGGAGAGCACCCCGACCGGAAGGTGCACGCGGGTGCCGCGGAACAGGAATCGGGCGAGCAAGTGCATCCGCTGCGACTCCGGCATTTCCGGCGCGGAGGCGACCAGGTTCTCCAGCACCGTGCGGTCGAGGTCCAGCAGGTCCAGCCGTTGCGAGAGGTAGGCGATACGGCCATCGGCGTGTTTCGTGCTGCCGCCCTCCAGATCGCCGTTGATCACGCGCAGCAGCGTGGACTTCCCGGCGCCGTTGGGCCCGGTCAGCGCGATCCGCTCGGGCCCCCGGATCGCCAGGTAGACGCCTTCGCCAGCGAAGAGGTCTCGCTCCCCGCGGCGAACCCGCATCCCTTCGCCGAGGAAGACCGTGCGCCCGGCCGGAACGTTGGTCCCGGGCAGCTGCAGCGCGATCCGCTGCTCATCGCGCAACGCACGTTCGGCCTCGTCGAGCCGCGCCTTGGCCTCGTTGAACCGCGCGGCGTGCGTCTCGTCGGCCTTCCCCGCCGACTCCTGGGCGCGTCGCTTCCGCGCCCCGGCGAGGATCTTCGGCAGCCCAGCGCTCTCGATGTTGCGGGCGGCGTTGCTGGCCCGGCGCTGCGCCCGCTCGCGGGCCTGCTGCATCTCCCGCCTCTCGCGCTTGACCTCTTGCTCTGCGCTGCGGATGTTCTTCTCCGCGACCTCACGCTCGGCGTGCACGGTCTCCTTGTACACCGTGAAGTTCCCGCCGTAGTACCGGATCTCGCCCTGGTCCAGTTCGGCGATGCGGTCCATGCGGTCGAGCAGCGTCCGGTCGTGGCTGACCAGCAGCAGGCAGCCCTGCCAGTCTTCGAGCACGCCGTAGAGCTTGCGGCGCGCGTCGACGTCGAGGTTGTTGGTCGGTTCGTCGAGCAGCAGCACGTCGGGCCGCTTCAGCAGCTGTGCCGCCAGGCCGAGCGAGACGACCTGGCCGCCGCTGAGGGTGTGCAGGCGCCGGGTCAAGGAGACGTCCCCGAGGCCAAGCCGTTCCAGCTGTGCGCGGGTGCGTTCCTCGATGTCCCAGTCGTTGCCGACCGCGGCGAAGTTCTCCTCGCTCGCATCCCCGGACTCGATGGCTGCGAGGGCCCGGAGCACCGGCGCGATGCCCAGGACCTCGGCCACGGTCGGATCGCCGTCCAGGGGCAAGCTCTGCGGGAGGTAGCCGAGCACCCCTTCGACGGACGCGGAACCTCCGGTCGGCCGGTACTCGCCGGCGATCAGCTTCAGCAGCGTGCTCTTGCCCGCGCCGTTCGGGGCCACGAGGCCAGTGCGGCCGCCGCCGACGGTGAAGGAGAGGTCCTGGAAGACCGGCGTGTCGTCCGGCCAGGAAAAGGACAGGTTGGAGCAGGTGATGAACGCATCGGACATGTGAGAGCCCTCGTGGGTGATGCGGGCGCACCAAGGCAGCCCGGAGGAGAACGATGGAACGACGACATGGCCACGACAGCGGCGCGCACGAGCGCCTGCAGGTGGCAGATCACGTCCGGGTATCACCCGGAGATGTCGTCGTCACCAACCACGTCTGGTCTCCCTCACTCGCAATCCACTCCACCGTAGCAACAGGGCTCCGGGCGGTGCCACCGGGTTTTGCGGATCGCTGCCCGGCCGAGGACGCCCGGGCCGGTGCCGAAGTGGACGGCGAGCCGACTTTCAGCAGCAATCGGCTGGCTGTCCACTTCAGACATCGAAAACCGGCGGAGGCCCGGTCAACCGCGCGCGTAGCGCGGGTCGAGCGCGGCGGCGGCCGGTGGCCACTCCATCCGGCCGGGGGCCAGCCGGAGCTCATCGGCACCCAGAAGAAGGTGACCTTGCGCTCGACGAACAGCCACGATCCGTCCGGTTGACGCCGGATCAGGGTCGTGGTAACGGCCGGTCGCGACGTGCGGCAGGACCGCCGAGCTCGGCGCCTGGGCGTCGGCCGAGTTCGGCACGTCGACCTCCGGGGTCTACGGGTCGTCCGAGGTGTTCGCGCTGACCGCGCTGTGGCCGCCCGACGAGCCCGCTCCCCGCCGTTGGTCCGGCGGCGGCCGGTTGGTCTCGCCGGATATCCAGGCCCTCGCCGTGGACCCGCTCACCGAGCGGGCCGTGCCGCCCGGTGAGCGGGGTGAGCTGCAGCTGCGCGGGCCAACGTGGTCGACGCCTACCTCGGCGACGAGGAGGCGACGGCGCGTTCGTTCACCGCCGACGGCTGATTCCGCACCGGCGATCTCGTGACCATCTCCGAGGACACGGCGACCACCTTCGCGTGCCTGATGGGCGACGTCTTGCGGCTGCGCAGGTTCCTCGTCGATCCCGCGGAAATTGAGCACCGGCTGACCGAGCACGAGTCGGTGCAGGTGGCGAAGGTCGTCGGCGTGCGGGACGCGGCAGGTGCGACCGGAGCGGTGGGTTTCGTCGTGCTCGACGGGCCCGCGGAACCGGAAGAACTGGGCGCCTGGTGCGCGAAGACCCTCGCCCGGTTCAAGGTGCCCTCGGCGATCCACGTCATCGACCGGATGGCCACCACATCTGGTACGAACGGTTCGAAGATCCGCGCCGCGACACTCCGCGAGTGGGCCCGGCAGCACCACGAGGCGAAGACGGCGCCTGGACATGGGAGCGCGTGAATCCCCGAGGTGGGAAGGCATCGACGGCGGTCGCGCTGCGTCCGCCGCCAACCGGGTGTTCCATTGTTGGTCGGGGTCCACCCACCGCTCGCGGAGCCGAACGCCGATTCAGGTACCGGTCGGTACCGGGAAAGGAGGCTCATGCTTCGAAAGGACTGGCCGACACCCGAGGAAGGCCTCGTCATCACGCATTTCCTCACCGTGCGCGACGTCGCCCGCTCACGGGAGTTCTACGCCGACATCTTCGGCGGGCGGGTCGTGCTGGAGGAGAACCCGGCGATCGTCAAGGTCGCCAATTCGTGGATCATCATGAACCCGGGTGGCGGCCCCACTCCCGACAAGCCCGACGTCGTCCTGGAGCCCCCGGATCGGCCCACCACGGTGTCGGCCTTCATGAACGTGCGCGTGGCCGACATCGCCGCCTTCCACTCCGAGGCGCGCCGGAAGGGCGCCGAGTTCCTCACCGAACCCATCGACCGCAAGGCCGAGATCCGCTGCTACATGCGCGATCCCGACGGTTACCTGATCGAGGTCGGCCAGGCCACCGGGATGCTCGAAGGGATCTTCGCCGACCGGCCGGCGGATTCGGGACGCTGACCCGGCGGGATGCCGCTGCTGGACGATGCCTCGCCCGGCAGCGGCCGGCTGGGACGTTCCTGTCGCATCGCCTCGTGGAGCTTCATCCTCGAAGATCTGCCGGTTGAACTCGCTGCGGTCCAGGCCGTTCCGTGCTCGCTGGGGTTGACGCCGCCGTGCTCGGTGACGAGATCCGGGTTCTCCTCGGCCACGGCACGCATCTTCGCGACTCCGTCGGGTTCGAACGGTGCCCGTAGAAGCCCGCCAGCTCATGCCGGTCGGCACTCGTCCAAACAGGTCCGCGGCAGTCGCATGCCCCCAAGCGGAGTGGCCGATTTCGAAGCCAGCAAGCGATAGTCGGGACTCACCGTGTTGACCAGCACGGCTTCCCGCGCACCGGTCCCGGACGCTGGGCAAATCACCACCGGTCGGACACCTGACCCATCTGGGCACGGTGCGACGCGCGATCCGGACACTGTGGACGGATGGCTGGATCCGCCCCGGAAGGCGGGCGCGGAAGTCACCCGCTGGGTGCTGACCACGAGAGCACTCCACATCGGACAGCGCGTCATCGAGGGCATCGGCATGAGCGGCGTCTCCACCGCGATCATTCACGAACTCCGCCGCAAGAATGACGAAACCGTGCACCTCATGGCGAAGGGCGACGAAGCTCGCCGCGCGGCTCACCGCGAGCCAGCGACCGCGCCGCGCCGACACTCCCGACCCTGCTGCGGAGCAGGCCACCGGACGTCCCCGACCAACGCCGTCGGGTGTTCCACCGTCAACAGATCCCGTGCGAGCGGCATGAACACCACCGATTCAGTGCCGTGTGACGGCACAGCTGACGCCTGGTGGCACGACTTTGGGGTCAACACCCGGTCCCGGGCACGAATCGCTCGCACGACCTTGAACTGCGAGAACTCGACCCGTTCAGCCGGGGAGACGCCCGGTGTCGACGCGCCGTTGGCCGAACGCGGAAGCAGAGCCCGGTTGTCAGCCGTGCCGGGACAACCAGTCGACCGTGAATTCGTGCTCGGCCGCCAGGAGGCTGTGCACCTCACCCGCGAAGAGGTCTTCCAGTTTGCCGCCGAGCAGCGGGATGCCCACCTTCACATCGCCCTCTACGACGAACTCGCACCCCGCCGGCGGCAGGTCCCGCAGCCGCTGCGAAGCCGTGATCGCCTGCGGCACGGCCAACGCACCCGCCGTCACTTCGCCCGCGTAACCACCGTCGGCCTCACGACGCCAGACCTCGCTGCGGTCGATCGAGAGGTCCCCGCCGACGACTGCGCGCGCCACCGAGGGGATCACCTCGGCGCGCACGCCTTGGCGGATCCGGAACCGCGCGCCGGTTGCGGTCGCCTCGTGCTCGACCAACTCGTTGTCACCGCCGAGCACTCGCAGCCGCTCGCGGAGGCAGTCGGGGTCCGTCAGCGCTGCGAACACCCGAGCGGCGGGCCACTCGTAGGTGCTCCGGTACTCGATCCTGCGCGTCATGCAGAGGAGGTTACTGCCGATTTCACGACGCTGCGGTTATGAACCGGTGTCGCGGGGGCGACCGGTTCGCGTCACCTCCGCGACCTCGGACCCCCACCGTCGACAAACTCGCTCGAGCTGCCCACCGGTGGATTACCTCCGGGGGCGGCCCCGCGTTGCCCGAGCTACGGCGGATCCAGCGCACAATTATCCTTATTGGACGATTTCGCGCGCTGTGGTGACGTGCAGCGGGTCGCAACCGTCCAACGTGGGCCTGGCGCGGCCGAGTGCGTCGAGTTGAATTAATTCGGTGGCGTGGCGCGGGAAAACCGTAGATCATTGCTTGGTCAAAGTCACCGAGAGGCAGGAAGAACGATGTACGCGGCAGTTGAAGGTGCAAGGGTGCCGATCCGGATGTGGGCTGACCCGCAGTCGGTCGAAGACGCCGCCATGCGCCAATTGCACAACGTCGCCAACCTGCCATGGGTGCACGGACTCGCCGTGATGCCGGACGTGCACTACGGCAAGGGCGCCACCGTCGGCAGCGTGATCGCCATGCGCAACGCCGTGTCCCCGGCGGCGGTCGGCGTCGACATCGGGTGCGGGATGAGCGCCGTGCGAACGTCCCTGACGGCTGCCGATCTGCCGGACGACCTGCGTGTGCTCCGCGGCCGGATCGAATCGGCCGTGCCGGTCGGCTTCGCCATGCACCGCACCCCGGTGAACCCGTCGCGCGTACCCGGGCTGAGCGGCTGGCAGGAGTTCTGGTCCGTCTTCGGGGAACTGCACCCGGGCGTGCAGAACCTCCAGGACCGGGCGCGGGCGCAGATCGGCAGCCTCGGCGGCGGCAACCACTTCATCGAGGTCTGCCTGGAGCAGGGCGGCCCGGACGCCGGCCGCGTGTGGCTGATGCTGCACTCCGGTTCCCGCGGGATCGGCAACGAGCTGGCGAAGCGGCACATCGACATCGCGCGGCGCCTCCCGCACAACGCGGACCTGCCGGACCCGGACCTCGCGGTGTTCGTCGCGGGCACGTCGGAGATGCAGGCCTACCGCCGGGACCTGTTCTGGGCACAGGACTACGCGGCGCGCAACCGCGCCACGATGCTGGCCCTGGTGCAGCGGGCGCTAGCCGAAACGGTGCCGGGGACCAGGTTCGACACGCCGATCTCGTGCCACCACAACTACGTGGCCGAAGAGAGCTACGACGGCGTCGAGGTGCTCGTCACCCGCAAGGGCGCGATCCGGGCGGGCGGGGGTGATCTCGGCATCATCCCGGGCAGCATGGGCACCGGGTCGTACATCGTGCGCGGCCTCGGCAACGAGCGGTCGTTCCAGTCCGCCTCGCACGGCGCCGGTCGGCGAATGTCACGGAACAAGGCCCGCAAGACCTTCACGGCCGCTGACCTGGAAGCGCAGACGGCCGGCGTGGAGTGCCGCAAGGATGCCGGCGTGGTCGACGAGATCCCGGCCGCTTACAAGGACATCGATTCGGTGATCGCCGCGCAAACCGACCTGGTCGAGGTGGTGACCCACCTGAAGCAGGTCGTCTGCGTCAAGGGGTGAACGCCGGGTGCCTCGGTGGCCCGACCGCCGAGGCACCCGGACCAACCGGCAAAACGAAGCACGGGCCTTCCCCGGTCGTGCCGACGGCGAAGGCCGCTCCTTGGAACCCGGATCGCCGCCCGATCTGCCCGATTGACGACCGTTGGACCACCCGAGGACCACCGCGAAGTTCGGCCGCAACGCGGCGCTTTCGAGTGGCTCGGGTGGCGGCGGGCTGGTCTGATCGCAGGATGGATGTGGCTGCGAATCCGGTCGCTGCGGCTCGGTGGGACTGGCGTTCGGTGATCTGCTGGGCGCTTTGGGGCTGGGGATCATCGGCGTTTAACACCGTGATCCTCACCTTCGTGTTCACCGTGTACCTGACGGGCTCGGTGGCGAGCGACCCGCAGACCGGGTCCAAAGCGCTCGGTGTCACGCTCACCATCGCCGGAGCGTGCATCGCGCTGATCGCGCCGGTGACCGGGCAGCGCAGCGATGCCGGCGGACGGCGCAAGCGGTGGCTGGCCCTGCACACCGCCCTCGTAGTGGTCAGCACGGCCGGGCTGTACTTCGTCCAGGACGTTCCGTCCTTCCTGCTGCTGGGCCTGGTGCTCGTCGCCGTCGGCAGCGTGTTCGTGGAGTTCGCGGGCGTGAACTACAACGCGATGCTGCTCCAGGTCTCGACGCCGGCGACGATCGGCCGAATCTCGGGATTCGGCTGGGCGATGGGCTACTTCGGGGGTCTCGTCGCGCTGGCGATCGTCCTGTTCGAGTTCGTGCAACCCGAAATCGGCCTGTTCGGCGTGACCTCCGAGGACGGACTCAACATCCGCGTCGTCGCGCTGTTCGCGGCCACGTGGTTCGCGCTCTTCGCGCTGCCACTGCTCATCTTCGTTCCCGAGGCCCCATCGCCTGCGGATCAAGTCCAGCGGTCCTTCCTGACCGGCTACCTCGTGCTGGGCAAACGGCTGGCGCGGATGTGGCGCACCGACCGGAGCACGTTGGGATACCTGGCGGCCAGCGCGATCTACCGGGATGGGCTGGCCGCGATCTTCACCTTCGGCGGCGTGATCGCGGCGGGCACCTTCGGCTTCAGCCCCGGCGAGGTAGTGGTCTTCGCGATCGCGGCGAACCTGATCGCCGGTGCCAGCGCTTTCCTGGGCGGTCGTGCGGACGACCGGTTCGGCCCGAAGCCCATCATCGTCACGTCGCTGTTCGGCCTGGTCGTGGTGGGCAGTTCGATGGTGGTGCTACCCGACAAGGCCGCTTTCTGGGTGTGCGGGCTGCTTCTGGCGGGTTTCCTGGGACCGACGGAATCGGCCAGCCGCACCTTCCTCGCCCGCATCGCGCCGCCGGGGAGGGAAGGCGAAACGTTCGGCCTCTACGCCACCACCGGACGGGCCGTGAGCTTCCTCGGACCACTGGCCTTCAGCGGCTTCATCGCCCTGTTCGGCACCCAACGCGCAGGCATGGCCGGGATCGTCCTCATCCTGCTGATCGGCCTGCTCGCGATGATTCCCGTCCGATCCCCCCAACGCACCGGCGCGGCGACCACCGGCAGCCCGCTCTGACGGCGAGGCCGATGCTGCTCCTACTAGCGGCCTGCGGTCAGGAAGTCGAGGGTGAGCCGGTGGAACTCGTCAGGTCGGGCGAAGGGCAGCAGGTGCCCGGCACCGGGGATGACCTTCAACCGCCCACGAAGGGCTGCCGCAGCCGCCGCCGCACTTCCCGGTCGCCGACCAGTGGATGGTCCGCGCCCCGCAACCACAAGCTCGGAACGGCCAGCCTTCCGAGCTCCGGCAGGAAGTCGAGGCGCATCGAGAACGGCCCGTAGGCGAGGATCTGCCAGTCGTCGAGCGCCTTCTCGCGATGCCGTGCCTTGGCCTCCGCTTCGGCCCGGGGCGAGCTCGACGAGCCGGTCGAACTCGTCCGCGGCCGAACCAGCGGCGAGGTTTCGCGCCATCGACCTGCGGATCGTGGTGGCGGACCTGGCCATGTAGCGGCTCGCCCCGCGCGTCAGGCCGGGGGTCCGCAGGGGCAGCCAGGTCACGAGCTGCGCCGGTCGCCGCGCACCGATCCCGCCGGGGGCCGAGAAGACAGCTCGCGAAACCCGCTCCGGACGCCGCAGGCTGTAGCAATCGCGATGTCACCACCCATGGAATGGCCGACGAGCCCGACCCGTTCGAGCGTTAGGTGGTCGACGAGCTCGTCCACCAGGAGTTCGCACAGCTCCTGGTCGACCGTCCGCTGCCACGGCCGGCTGCCGCCGCCGTGCCGCGGCAGGTCGATCGCGTAGACGCGGTGCGTGTCGGCCAGCGCCGGGAGGGCGCGGTGCCAGGTGAGCTCGACGGTGTCGAGCATCGCGCCGTGCAGGAGCAGGACCGGTTCGTTCTCCTCAGCCCCCGCGGCGTACAGCCCGCACCGGGCGGCCGGCGAAGTCGAGATCGGTGGCAGTGACGAAGCCGTTCATAAGTGCTCCTCCGGATTGGCGTCGAGCTGCTCGGCCATGCGCCCCAGGAGCAGCAGATGGGCGTCGTTCGCGGCGAGCGCGCCCGCATCCGGCAGCGACTCCAATCCCCGCTCGATCAAGGTGATCACCACATCCAGCGCCGCCGCGAGCTGGTCCCGGGTCAGCGGTCCGAGCACGGAGTTCACCGACAGCAAGCCGATGGTGAACGAGGAGAGGGCGAGGGAGATCGCCTCCGGGGCGGCGTCGGATACCAACGATCCGGCTTCGTGGAGGGCTTCGACGTAGTCGATGATCCAGGCGAAGCGCTGCCGGCATCGGTCGTCCCCGACGGCGCGCACGTGGGATCCGAGAACCGCCTCGTCGTCCAGGAATGCCGCGGTCATCAGCGAATCGTCGAGCAACGCCTCGATCCCGAACCGGTAGACGGCGCTCAACCCGACCGGCGTCGACGCTTCGACGACGCGTTGGCGGACCTGGTCGACCAGACGCCGCGTGCACCGGGCGAGCAGCGCGTCCATCAGCTCGTGCTTGCTCCCGAATTCGCGGTAGATCGCTCCCTTGCCGATCCCCGCTCGGCGAGCGATCCGCTCGACGGTGACTCCGTCGAAACCATCGCGCAGCACCAAACCTTCGGCGGCGCCGAAGATCGCGCCCACCCGATTGGGGATCAGCGGCCGCGGCACCTGACCTCACCTCCTCGTAGTGACCATAACTTCGACTTTGGTCACTATAGCGGGGTAATTGGCTTGCCCAGCGGGACTTGGACGGGAAAGAGTTGGCCTCGTGGCCATCCAGTTCCCGCTGACGAGTGCTTGCCTGCAGGTTCGCCCGTTCCGGACCGAGGACCGCACCGCGATCCACGCGGTCTACGGCGACCCCGAGGTGATGCGCTACGTCGCGTACGGGAACGCGGTCCCTGCCACGGAGAGCGCGGCGATGGTCGATGACTACATCCAGCACCAACGCATGCACGGCTACTCGTTCTGGGCAGTGATCGAGCGCTCGACGGGCGGTCTCATCGGCGACGCCGGGTTCGAGGCGCGCGACGTCGGCGCCGAGTTCGGCTACACGCTGGCACGCCAGTCGTGGGGTCAAGGCCTCGCCACCGAGGTCGGGCACCTCTGCCTCGCCGCGGCATTCGACCAACTTCACCTGCCGGGGCTGACGGCGGTCGTCGATCCCCGGAACCCCGCCTCGGCGCGCGTGCTCGACAAGCTCGGATTCCGGCCGCACGGCGAATGTTTCGAATATGGCAGGCCGCACCGCAGATACCTGATCACCGCCGAAAACTGGCGGCGCGGCCTGGCCTAGCGAGCCAATTGCAGGCACCTTTCCGATTTTCGCCCGCCACTCCTGAGGACGTCCCGGACGAATTGATCGAGAATTTCTTTGAACAATTCGATCACGGCGTCGATCATTTTTTCAAAGTCATTTTCCGACGACCCTGAACTATTGATCTCCGAAGACGGCAGATCGCAAATGCGATCGATCTAGCTATGTGGACGATCGCCACGCCTGGATACATTCCGATGGTGACGATCTGTGACTGCACCCCCTGATCTCGCAGCCTCGATCAACGTACAGGGGACACCTTAGGCGCCGCGAACGCGTCGATCTCACCTTGAGTGAGGAGTGTTCCCAATTGGACATATCAACAGCACCCCGATCGTAGGATCATGCATTTCTGCCGCTGCCGACCGGAAAGACCCTGTTTACCGTTACTAATAGTCGCCTTCGAATCTCGCGAGGCGATTTGGGGAAAATGATCTCGGATGCGGGATTCTCGCGCATTGATCAAAAGGAGGCTCGAGTGTCCTCAACGCTTGTTCGCCTTGGCGGGATTGCCGCCTTCGTGTTGGGTACTTCGATCGGTCTTGCTCCACTGGGGAGCGCTGAAGTGAATTCGGCGACACCACCGCTGGTCCGCACGGCCGACGACAAGTGCGATAAACCTGGGGACTGCCCACCGCCACCGCTGCTGCCGTGCAACTTCGAAGAGTGCCCGCCTCCGTGCGTGGAGAACTGCCCGCCGGAGGAGGTCGCGCCTCCGCCTGCACCACCGGCAGCGGTGCCGCCGGCAGCGGTGCCACCGGCAGCTGTGCCACCGGCAGCTGTGCCACCGGCAGCTGTGCCACCGGCAGCTGTGCCACCTGCAGCGGTGCCACCTGCGCAGTCGCCAGCACAGCGGCCGTCGGCTAGGCCGACATCGACCAAGCCGCAGGTCGTCCCGACGGCCAAGCCCACCGTCCCGCCGACGCCGCAGGTCGTGCAGAAGCCGGTCGGCGCCGTTCCGGCGGGTGGCGGGGCCACGGCACAGGACGACTCCGGCGTCTCCGGCCCGCTGCTGACAGCAGGCGGCGCGGCGGTCGTCGTCCTGGCGGCTGGTGGCGCTTACGCGCACCGACGTCGGCGTGCCGAGTCGCAGCGCTGATCCAGCCGGGATGGTGGTGTGCGCTCCGGAAGCGCACACCACCATCCCGCACGAATGCCCGCACACAGGCGGAACTCGCCGTCGCGGAAGCACGGGGGTGGAACGTGAGAGCTGGAGTTCTAGCCGTGTGGATCACCTTGCTGCTGTCGGCGGCGGGCGCGGCGGTCTTCGGCCCGGCGGGCGCGGATTCCGCACCGCCGCCGGCCGCGGCCCCCGCACCGGTGGTACCGGCGACGTCGGTGCCGGGCGATCCCCATCCGATCCGGATCGCCATGCCGTCCATCCGGGTGGCGTCGAGCCTCGTGCCGCTGGGGTTGAACGCGGACGGTTCGGTCCAAGTTCCCCCGATCGAGACGCCCAGGCAGGCCGGTTGGTACGACGGTGGGCCGGGAGCGGGCCAGGTCGGCCCGTTCGTCGTACTGGGCCACGTCGACTCCTACACCGAGGCCGGGGTGTTCTACCGGCTGCGCGATCTCCGCGCCGGTGACCGGATCCGGGTCGACCGCCGGGACGGTTCGCAGGTCACCTACCTGGTCGACCGCATCGAGCGGTTCCCGAAGGACAAGTTCCCCACCGACGCCGTGTACGGCGACGTGCCCCGTCCGGAGATCCGGCTGATCACGTGCGGCGGGGATTTCGACAAGTCGCGCCGCAGCTACGAAGACAACCTGATCGTGTTCGGCCACCTCGCCTGAGATCAGCGCGCTCGAGCTCATCAGGTCACGGGGGCGAGCGCGACCTCAGACGGGCTCGCGGGTACCTGCGCCGGCAGCTCCACCAGCACGGATCGTCGCCCGAGCGGGACGTAATCCGCGCGCTCGGGGTGACGCGCAGCACGACCGCCCTGCGCGACGCCCTCGAGGACAGCCGCTACGTCACCGCGGTCATGACGATGTACGCCCAGGCTGATCAGGCTGCGGACCTGTTCGGCGATGTCTCCGTGGGGGACCTCGCGGGTGCTCGACCACGGTCGGCGTACGGGTTCCCGAGCGGACGCGACTCGCGGCTGAACCGGCACCGAGTGCCGATCGCCTCTGTTCCGCCACCTCACATCTGAGCCACGCTTGGTGCGCGGGCTGGTGAGGGGGTGCTCGGGCGTGCCGTTCGAGAACCGGAGGGACGCCGGTCGTCGGCTGGCGCAACAGTTGCTGCACTTCCGCGGCGCGGACGCCGTGGTCCTCGGATTGCCGCGCGGTGGGGTGCCGGTGGCGTTCGAAGTGGCGCAGGCGCTGCGCGCGCCGCTGGACGTGATCGTGGTTCGCAAGCTCGGCGTGCCCACCCATCCCGAGCTCGGCATGGGCGCCATCGGGGAAGGCGACGTTCGCATCATCAACAACGAGGTGCTGTGGAAGACCGGGGTCAGCGCGAGGGAACTGGACGAGGTGGAGCGGCGCGAACGGGTCGAACTCGACCGGCGCGCGCGGCTGTTCCGCGTCAATCGCCGACGCGTGGACGTGACCGGCAGAACTGCGATCGTCGTCGACGACGGGATCGCCACCGGCTCCACCGCGCACGTGGCCTGCCGAGTGGCCCGCGAGCAGGGCGCCGCCCGCGTGGTCTTGGCCGTGCCCGTGGCGCCGCCGCACGCGCTGGAACGACTTGAGGAAGTGACCGACGAGCAGGTCTGCCTGGAGACTCCGGGCTGGTTCATGGCGATCGGCCAGTGGTACCGGGACTTCACCCAGACCCCCGATGCCGAAGTCGTCGAGTTGCTCCACCACGCCGGCCAAGCCCGCGCGACGAGGACCGCAGATGACCGATGAGCACCGCGGATGCTCGCGACGGCAGTTCCTCGCCTACGCCGCCGTCGCGGTGCCGCTGGCCGCGTGCTCGAAGCAGGCCGTCCCTGGAAGCAAGCCCCGGCGGGTGCGCCGCCGTGGATGTTGACCCCGGATCCGGCGGCAGACCCCGACTTCGAGCGCGACGCGAATTCGTCTCCATCGGCGTGGACCGCGCGCTGCGGTCCACTCCGCTGCCTCCCGGCTACCCGGGCTAGTCACCCTTGTCCTATGTGGACTTCCTGACGGCGCGGGTCGCTCACGACTCGACGGGGCCGCCAGGCACTCAGCCAGGAATCGTTCCAGCCCCGACCAGGAGCGTTCAGCGGAGCGTTCGTCGTACTGGATCCCCAGCTTCGGGCTGTTCGCCTGCGGCGCCATGAAGCCGTGCATGATGTTGCCGAGCGCCTGCAGCTGCCAGTCCGCGCGAGCACCTCGGCGCGCAGGTTCGCTCGCGGCTGAGACGAGGTCAGAATTCGTTGACAACATTGGACTTCCACGAGTTCCGACCGGTCATGCGCCGTCCCCGGCGAGCTCGGGGCGTGGTTCGGCGTGTTCCCGGCGGGGCAGCAGGACCGGCGTGCCCAGGATGAGCACCCCGGCGATCGCTATGGCGACGCGGGTGCCTGTGGCGCTGGCGAGCAGCCCCCATAAGAACGTCAGCGCGGCAACGGTGAGGCCGCTGCTGATGGACCAAGCGGACAGGGTCCGCGCAACGCGCTCGGTGGCGATGTGTTCCAACCGGTAGGTGGCGAACACCGGGTTGAAGATGCCCACGCTCGTGATCAGGCCGAACTCGATCACGATGATCATCAGCAGCCCAGCGGGGCCGGGCGGCACGAAGGCCAGGCCCACCAGCCAGCACGCCCGGAGCGTCCCCGCGGCGAGCATGACCCGGTGCCACCCGAACCGCGCGACCAGCGGCCGGGACAACCGGGAGCCGACTAGCCCTCCGATGCATGGAACGCCGAAGGCCAGGCCGTACTGCCAAGGCGCGAAGCCCAGGTCTCGGAACAGCACGATCGCCAGCAACGGCGCGGTCGCCATGATCAGGCCGTTCACCAGGCTGGTGTTGAAGAACAGCGGTCGCAGCCTGGGATGGCGGAGGATGCAGCGCCAGCCTTCGACGACGTCACCTACCCTGAACCGGTCTGCGCGCCTCTCCGGTGGTCGCGGTTCGCTGCCGCTGATCGCGCGGATCCCGAGCGCGGAGGCAGGTAGCTGGCCGCGTCCAGCATCACGGTCGTCATCGGGCCGAACACTCCGATGGCGGCGCCGCCCAGGGGCGGACCGACCGCGGTCGCCGTCCACGTCGTGGTCTCGAACCTGCCGTTGGCCACCAAGAGGTCGTCGGGCCGCACCAGTGCCTTGAGGCACGCGCCGCTCGCCGCGGTGAACAGGATGTTTGCGGCCGCCAGGAGCACGGCCACGACGATGAGCTGGGCGAAGGTCAGCGCCCCGAAGGCATGCGCTGCGGGCACGGACATCAGAGCTGCGAACCGGAGCAGGTCCATCGCGATCATGACCGGCCGCTTCCGGTGGAACTCCACCCACGGCCCCAGCGGCACCGCGATGACGGCGCCGACTGCCAAGCCCGCGGCCGCCAGCGCGGACACCTGCGCCTCGCTGCTGTGCAGCACCAGGATGGCGATGAGCGGGAACGCGTCGAGGGCGAGCCGGGTTCCGACCGTGCTAACCGCGCACGCGCCCCACAACCATCCGAAGTCCCGCCCCAACGATCGCCCGCTCTTCAAGACTGCCGCCTCCGACCACTCGACCTGAACGGACGGGATAAAACAGCCGACAGCAGCCGCGATCAAGAAACAAGCCCGCAGGGCGCCACAACGACCGGTTCACCGTTACCTCGATGCCGTGCGCAACCTTAGTCGCCGCCGACCTGGGCCAGTTCCAGGAGGCGGCAGCGGAGTGGTCCGTCACCAGCAAGCGGTGCCCAAGCGAATCGCGGCCCTGGAATCGGACGTCCGGCTGTTCGCGCGCACGGCACGAGGGCCGCCGTTGACCATCGACGCGGGCAAGCGTTCCTGCCCGACGCCAGGTCGGTGCTCGATGCGGTGGAGCGCGCCGTTCGCGCGGACGGTCGCCGAGCTTTGCGCGTCGACGTCCTCGGCCGCCGAATGGCGGGCCGGGACGCCCATCCCGGACTCGCATTGCGAAAGTACCTAACCGGCACTCCTCGCGGCGCCGATGTCTGGGTACCTAGCTAGAGCCCGCGCCGACTTCCGGGAATCGAGTCCGAACATCCTCTTAGGACAGTGCAACCGGTGTGGCAGAGTAGGGTCGGCCCTGCCGTGCTGCCACACCGGTCGCACTGTCCTTCAGTCATAGCCGAGGGTGATCACGTCGTCATCATCGTTGCCCTCGGTCGGTTCCGGAGCCGAGCTGCTGGCCGTCGGCGGTACATCCCCGGATTTCTCGACGTCGGTCCGCACCGCGCTCTCCTCCCGGATCATCTGGATCATCCCAATTGCGTTGTACCGTTTCCAATCCGCGCCGGTCGGTATCCGATTCCCCGACGCCCGACAGGAAACTCCTCGTCGCAGTGGTGCGCTTCCGGCCTACCCGCGCAGGCGCGGCCAGAAACCAGAAACGCGTTCAGGCTCCTTCCCGAATGCCTGAGCGGTAGGGGCAGCGGGAAATTCGGTGGCTGCCGCCGGGTGGGCGCCGCCAACCTCTGGCCCATGATCGCGGAAGCCTGTTGATCTCGATGTCCCCCCAGATCGGATCGCGCTGGGCTCGATTCCGGCGGTGCGCGGTCCGAACGGACAGCCGGGACGGCTACCCGCCCATCGCCACCTCGCCGGGGATTACCTGCGCGCCGCCCTACCAGCGGGCTTCCAGCTGCGGAGCTGCGAGGAACCCATCCCGCCAGAGTGCAGACCAGCCACGCCCGGACGCGCCCCACGGCGACCGACGCCGGGCCGTGGGACCTCTGGCCGTGGCCCCTCGCGGCCCTGGTTCCCGACGCGGCGGAAGCTGCCAACGCGGGGGTGCCGGCCACGATCGTCTAGCACTTCCAACTGGACCCCCAGCTGCCCCACTGGCAACACCGTCCACATTGCTCATCCGATTCCGGCCTGGCGACGAGCACACCTTTGAGCCGTGCCCGCGCGGGGAACACCTGGGTCGGATGTTGAACTCGTGCTTGGGAGTGACTTCGTGATGGGAATTCTCAGCTGGATCTTGTTCGGCCTGATCGCCGGGGCGATCGCCAAGTTCATCCTGCCGGGCCGCGACCCCGGCGGAATCATCGTGACCATCGGGATCGGGATCGTCGGTGGACTGCTCGGGGGATGGATCTCAACCCGCCTTGCCGGTGGTGCGGGAGTTACCGGCTTCAACGTGATGAGCTTCGTGTGGGCGGTCATAGGATCGCTGGTCCTCCTGCTGCTCTACCGCCTGATCTTCCATCGCACGCACGCTTGACGCGGTCGCCGCGGACCGGACGACGCCGGGAGTTCCCCACGGCCTCCCGCGCGCCCGGTCAGGCTGCGAAGCGCGCGAGCCGGTCCTCCAGGTCGTCGCCCGCGTTCGGCATGCGGAACGACGGCGGCTGGACCATGCCCGGGTTGCGGCCGCTGATCGCCTCCCGCAGGAAGTGCCGCACCAAGCCGGGGTCGGGCAGGATGTCCTCGCCCATGAACTCGATGGCCGTGGTGTCCCCCCGGCCGTCGGTCTCGACCCGCAGCGCCCAGCCGCTGACCTCGTCCCAGGTGAGCAGGAGCGGGAAGTCCACGAGGGTGGGCACCTTGGAGTGCACGAGGATGATCGCCGTGGCCAACCCGCTTTCCAGGTCGACGTCCACCTCGTACACGTCGTCGCCCAAGTCGCCCGCCACCGTGCGCACGTAGTTGATCAAACCACCTGCTGCCGGACTCGTCATGTCCATTGGTTTCCCCCCGAACCAGAACAGCGCTTCCCGCTGTTCTCCTGGGGGTAACCGAGTCACCGGTCCCGCAGTCCGCCCGATGGCATGAATTCCGCCGGCGGTGATCTTCCCGTTTCCGGGCCGTTCGCCGGTTACCTCGCGGTACTCTCGCCGGCATGGCCGAGCCGGGACCGAAGTCCGACCTGCACCGCTACCTGCGGACCGCGCGCGAGGCCCTGCTGTGGAAGCTGGACGGACTGTCCGAGTACGACATCCGCCGACCGCTGACACCGACCGGCACCAACCTGCTGGGACTGATCAAGCACCTGACCGGCTGCGAGCTGGGGTACTTCGGCATCACCTTCGGGCGCCCGTTCGACGAGCTGCTGCCCTGGCTGACCGACGACGCCGAACCCAACGTGGACATGTGGGCGACCGCGGACGAATCGCGCGACGAGATCGTCGGGCTATACCGCCGGGTGTGCGCGCACTCGGACGCCACGATCGACGAGCTGGCGCTGGATGACGCCGGCACGGTGCCGCACTGGCCGGATGACCGGAAGCGGATCACGCTGCACCGGGTCCTGGTGCACATGATCGCCGAGACCCATCGGCACGCCGGCCATGCCGACATCATCCGGGAGCTCATCGACGGCGCCACCGGCCTGCGCCAGGAGAACGACAACATGGCACCGGGCGACCAAGCGTGGTGGCAGGCCTACCGGGACCGGCTCGAAAACGTGGCGCGGCAAGCCGACCGGGGTTGACGGCCGCCACCGAGCCGCCGAGCGCTTCGAACCCTCGCACCGAGTGTTCTCACTCGACACTTCCATCCCGCCTCACCTGCCGGAACTCGGAATGCGGGTTCCAGCAAACTCCACACCCGCGCTCCGCTGTGCCCGTGCGGGCACGACTCCGTGAAGCCGATCAGCCAGGAGATCATCTCTTCCAGCGAGTGGAACTGGCGTAACCGGACAAGATCGGGAGCGGATTTGTTCGGTTCGGACAACCGGTACCGACGGACCGTCGGCCATCCTCGGTCTGGAACGGTTCGGCAGTTCCAATCACGGAGGTTGGTCATGGACGGCGAGAGCACCGGTCACAGCCGTGATCCGCAGGCCGTGACCGCGGTCCGGACGGATGCGCCCGGTTGCGCTCGCACCGCAGCGCGGTGGCTCTGGACGTAATCACCGTCGTCCGGGTCGACGCGGTGGCCCGGAGCTCGTGGGACCACGCAGGCCGGTAGCCGCCAGCGACCCCACTGAGCGAGCCACGCATCCGCCGTTTAGCCGTGCTGCCGCATCGCATTCGAGTCTCGGTCAGTCGATCGTCGCCATACCGGAGCCCGGACCGCGCTCTCCCGCTCGCAGCAATCGCGCCCACCGCCCTGCCGCCACATGCCGAACGGTCCCGGCATCCGCCGATCCGGGACGCCACCGATGAACAGACACGAGGACACGCCATGGCCACGACGCAACGCCTCTGGTTGACCCAGCACGCCCACGACCGGCTCCGGGACGAGCTGGCCGAGCTGCTCGACCACCGCCAGGGCGGCTCAGCCGAGGGCACAGCCGACGACCAGGACTTCGCCACGGACGCGGGACGTCGCCGCGGACGCATCCGGGAGATCCAGGAACTGCTCCGGAACGCTGTGGTCGGCGAGGCACCACCGGACGACGGAATCGCCGAACCTGGCATGGTCCTCACCGTCCGCTTCGACTACGACGAGACGGAGACGTTCCTGCTCGGCGCGCGCGATGGCTCCGACCTCGACGGGCTCACCGTCTACTCGCCCGATTCACCGCTGGGCGCCGCGCTGTCCGGAGCCAAGCAGGGCGAGCAGCGGACCTACTGCGTCCCCAACGGCGGCACCGTGCGGGTGACCTTGGTGCGTGCCGTGCCCTACGGGCGCCACGGCGCTGGTCAGCCCTAGGCGGCGCCGGGGTCCGGGGCGGTCACGCCGGGGGCCCAACTGTTCGGGGAGCTGGGTAACGTCGGCACCGTAAGGTGTCGGCTCGCGGAACGTTTTTACACGTTACGTGAACGGTGCGAGCACCACCACTGAGTTGTGGCCGCCCAGCCCGAGCGAGGACTTCAGTGTGAGTCCGTCGGCCGGTGCAGTCGGGCCGTCCAGCAGCCTCGGGTGGCCCGGGGCGACCTTAGGCGGCGCGGGGATCAGGCCGCGGTCGTACCCGAGTGCGGTCGCGGAGATCTCCACCGCCGAGGCCGCGCCCATGCAGTGGCCCACCAGCGGTTTGACCGAGTAGAGCTCGGCGTCGGTCGGGAACAGTTTTTCGAACACGGCCGCCTCGGCCCGGTCGCACTGCTGGGTGCCGGGCCCGTGGGCGTTGAGGTAGCGCACCTGCGACGGCTCCGCACCGGCGTTGGCCAGTGCCTCGGTGAAGCAGCGGGCCAGCTCGGTCAGGTTCGGGTCGACCGAGGTCACGTGGTGGGCATCGTGCGACATCGCGCCGCCGAGAACGTGGGCATACGGGTTCGGCGACCGCTTCGACAGCACCATCCCGACCGAGCCCTCGCCCATGATGAAGCCGCGGCTGCCCTCCTGGAACGGCCGGCAGGCCTGCAGCGGTTCGGCGTCGGTGATCGCGACCCCGAGCCGGCTGAAGTGCAGCACGGTCTCGGGCGTGGACGAGAGGTCGGTGGCCACGAAGACCACGTCGTCGACGACATCGGCATTCAGCCAGGCCTTCGCGGAGAGCAGGCCCGCGTTGCCGGAGGCGCAGGTCGCCGAAACGTTCATCGCCGGGCCGTGGAAGCCGAACTCCTGCATGAACGTCGACACCGGGGTCGACGGCATCAGCGACAGGTAGTCGCGCACCGACACGTCCGCGCCCCGGGTGGCGTAGAAGTTCCGCCACAGTTCCAGGTCCCCGAGCACGGCCGCGTGCAGCAGCCCCACCCGCCGCCCGGGCCGCCAACCCCGGCCCTCGGCGTCGGTGATCGCCTCGCGCGCGGCGGCTCGCATGGCCCTGGCGAAGCGGCTCGGACCGTCCAGTTCGTCGCCGCCGTCCGGCACGTTCGCGACCCACGCCGTCTGGTCCCGGTCGGGGCCGTGCCCGCCGATCGGTCGCGCGGCCACCTCGCCGCCGACCAGTCCGTCCCATAAGGCCTCGCGGCCCCAGCCGTAGCCGGTCACCGCGCCGATGCCGTTGATTCCGCAGTGCTGCGCGCCCATTTGCTCGTCTTCCTCCAAACCGGCCACCATGACCGTCCTGGTGGATCACCCGGGACCGCGGCGCGTCCAGATCGATTTTCCGTAGTCACCGCATGAGAAAATTGATCCCGAACAACCCCCACAAGAGTTAAGATCGATGTAATTGATCGCCACGATATGTGTTTTGGCTCTCCGATTTTTCACACGGATGAATGAAGATCGCAAATGGCTGCACTTTTCGCCTAAATTCGTGTTGCCATTTGAGGTGGATGCTCGCTCGTGATCGGGGGCTCGCTCGTGATCGGCCACGGTGCGTGCTGCTCGGCACGAGCGGTTGGTGGCCAGCAGTTATGGGAACTGCTAAGTCGAATGGAAGACATGGCGCTGTGGCCACAACGGACGCGGCTCACGCTGTGAGCGGCTGGGCGAGGTCTCTCATTGGACGGATCATGGAGATCGATCCTGAGGGCGGGATTTCGAGCGGTTCGGGCCTCAACGACGAGTTCTTGGAGCTCGCGCTGTCCGCACAGGGCGCGATCGGGTGGACGTTCGGCTTCGCCGATCACCGGATCACCTGGACGCCCGGCTTGGACGCGCTCCTGGGCATGTCCGGTGCGGCAAAGGAAGCCCTGCAGGCCCGTCTGGCCGAGCTGATCGAGCCGTGGACGGTGGCGGCGGAGACCACCACGCAGTGGCAGGATCTCGACCTGGAGCAACCAATCACCACCGCCGACGGCGGAACGCGGTTGCTGCACTTCCACGCCCGCCCGTTCGGCGGCTGGCGAGCTTCCGGCCTCATCGGGCTGGTCCGGGAGGTGACCGATCAGCACCGGGACAGGCAGGCCCTGGCGGACCTCGCCAGCCGGTACCGGCTGCTCGTCGAGCTCAGCCCGGAGGCGATCTGCGTCCACCAGAAGGGGATCATCAAGTACGCCAACGCGGCGATGAGCACGATCGTCGGCGCCGAGTCCAGCAAAGAGCTGCTGGGGCGGCCGGTCGCCGATTTCGTCGCCCCGCACTCGATCGCCGAGATGCACGAGCGGATCCGGTCGCTGACGACCGCCGGCACCGCGACGCCGCGAGCGCAGGCCGATCTGCAGCGAGTGGACGGCGCCCCGGTCCCGGTGGAGCTGGTCGCGGTGCACACCACCTGGGAGGGACACCCGGCCGTGCAGGTCATCGGGCGGGACGTCACCGCGCAAAAAGCGGCCGAAGCCGCGCTGCGCTACCAAGCGGCGCTGGTGCAGCACGTCAACAACGCGATCATCGCGACGAGCCGCGACGGGGTGGTCACCAGCTGGAACCCGGCCGCCGAAACCGTCTACGGGATGCCCGCCGACCAGGCGCTGGGGCGGCACGTCGCGACGCTCGTCGGCGCCCCGCTGCGGCCCGAAGCACTGATCGCCGGCGGCGGGGTCACCGAGGCCGTGCACCGGCACCAGGACGGATCCGCCCTGATCATCCGGATCTCGGCGGCGGAGATGGACTCCGGGTACGTGCTGGTGTGCGCCGACGAGACTGCGCGGCGGCAGGCCGAGGAGGACTTCGCGACCGTCGTCGCCGCCCTGGACGAAGGCGTCGTCGTGATGGGGCGGACGGGGGTCGTCGAGTCCGCCAACCCCGCCGCCGAGCGCATCACCGGCGTGCCCGCAGCGGAGATCGTCGGCACCTCACCGACGTCCTGGCCGTTGTCCGACGAGTCCGGGGTGACGCTGCGACCGGAGGAACACCCGTCGGTGATGCCCCGGCAGACCGGGAAACCGGAGAACTCGCGAGTGCTCCGCGTGGACCGGCCGGACGGCCGCAAGACGTGGCTGCGGGTCACGTGCAGCCCGCTGAACCCCCAGGACCGCCCGCCGCACAAGGTCGTCGCCTCGTTCACCGACATTAGCGAGAGCCGGGCCGCCCGGGAACGCCTGGAGCACGAGGCCACCCACGACCCGCTGACCGGGCTTGCCAACCGCACGCTGGTCCTTCGGCACCTCGAAGGCTCGCGGCGACGAGCGCTCCCGACGGCAGTGCTGTTCATAGACCTGGACAACTTCAAGCGCATCAACGATTCCCTGGGCCACGGCACCGGCGACGAAGTGCTGCGGATAACCGGGGAACGCCTGGTGCGCGCGACGCCCGGCGGAGCGCTGGTCGGTCGCCTCGGCGGGGACGAGTTCGTGGTCCTGGTCGACGGCGAGAGCGACCACGCCGTGCTCCGCAGGCTCGTCCAACGGCTGCTCGCCGCCCTCACCGAACCGGTTCGGGTGCAGTGCAGGCAACTGCACGTCAACGGCAGCATCGGGGTGGTGCTGGTCGGCCCCGGCGACACCCGGTCCGGGATGGACCTCCTGCGCGACGCCGACGTCGCCATGTACCAGGCCAAGGCGCAGGGCGGCGGCCGCTGCGCGCTCTTCGACGTCGACCTGCGCGAACGCGTGCAGCGGCACATGGTGCTGGAGCAGGACCTGCGCCACGCCGTGCCGAATGACGAGCTCTGGGTGGCCTACCAACCCGTCGTCGATCTGCGCGGCGACCGCATGGTCGCCGTGGAGGGCTTGCTCCGGTGGTCGCACCCGCTGCACGGAACGGTCTCGCCGGGGGAATTCATCCCACTGGCAGAGGAGAGCGACCTGATCATCCCGATAGGCGCGCACATGCTGCGCCTCGCGACGCGCCAGATCGCCGCCGAACGCGAGCGCCACGACCTCGACCTGCACCTCAACGCGAACCTCTCACCGCGCCAGCTCGAAGATCCCGATCTGCTGGGCCACGTGCAGCACGCGCTCGCGGATTCGGGGCTGCCGGCCCACGCGCTGTGCCTGGAGATCACCGAGAACGCGATCATGCAGGACCCCACCGCCGCGACCCGCATCCTGACCGCCCTGCGCGAGCTGGGCATCTTCCTGGCGATCGACGACTTCGGAACCGGGTACTCCTCGCTGGCGCAGCTCCGGCGGCTGCCCGTGGACATCCTCAAGATCGACCGGACGTTCGTCACCGACCTCGGCACCTGCGACGAGGTCGAGGTCATCGTCGCCGGCATCGTCGCCATGTCCCACGCGGTCGGTCTCGGCGTCGTGGCTGAGGGCATCGAGACTGCCACCCAGCTCGCCATCATCCGCGATCTCGGCTGCGACCAGGGGCAGGGCTACCACCTGGGCAAACCATATCCGATCGGCGAGCTGTTCCCAGCGCCCGCCCACCGGCGGTGACACCGCACCGTCCACACTGGACTGCGAAGCCGGCCGGCGTCGTCGAACTCCTGCGCGGTCCGGGCCACGCACCGGTCAACCATCCGGATGCTTTTCGACCGTTATCGGCGTGTCGGCTGTCGCGCGGTCCGGGTTCCGGTGGGGTTTCGACTGGCTGCGCCCGGTGCCTGCTGGTCTGATCGTGACGTGGCCATGTCTGCGAATCCCCCGCCCGCAGCTCAGCGGGACGTGCGCGGGGTGATCAGTTGGGCGCTGTGGGACTGGGGTTCCGCGGCGTTCAACACCGTGATCTTGACCTTCGTGTTCACGGTGTACCTGACCGAGAGCGTGGCCGCCGATCCGAAGCGCGGGTCGGAGGCCCTGGGCCTCGCGCTCACGATCTCGGGCGTGTGCATCGCGCTGGTGGCGCCGGTGACCGGTCAGCGCAGCGACGCCGGCGGACGGCGCAAGAGGTGGCTGGCGGTGCACACCGCGCTGGTCGTGGCCAGCACGGCCGGACTGTTCTTCGTCCAGGACGCCCCGCAGTACCTGCTGCTGGGGCTGGTGCTGGTCTCGGTGGGCAGCGTGTTCTCCGAGTTCGCGACGGTGAACTACAACGCGATGCTGCTCCAGGTCTCGACGCCGGCGACGATCGGCCGCATTTCGGGCTTCGGCTGGGGCATGGGCTACTTCGGAGGCCTCATCGCGCTGGTGATCGTGCTCATCGGCTTCGTGCAACCCGAAGTCGGGTTGTTCGGCGTGACCTCTCAGGACGGCCTGAACATCCGCGTCGTAGCGGTGTTCGCGGCCGCGTGGTTCGCGGTGTTCGCGCTGCCGCTGTTCTTCTTCGTCCCCGAGGCGGAGTCGTCCGGCGAGCCGCTGCGCCACGCCATCCTCGGCAGCTACCTCGTGCTCGGCAAACGGCTGGCGCGGATGTGGCGCACCGAGCGGCGCACCCTGGGGTTCCTGGTCGCTAGTGCGCTCTACCGGGACGGCCTGGCCGCGATCTTCACCTTCGGCGGCGTGATCGCGGCGGGCACCTTCGGCTTCACCGCAAGCGAAGTGGTGGTCTTCGCGATCACTGCGAACCTCGTGGCCGGCCTGGGCGCGTTCCTGGGCGGGCGCGCAGACGACCGGTTCGGCCCGAAAACCGTCATCCTCGCCGCGCTGATCGGGCTGGTCGTGGTCGGCAGCTCACTGGTGGTGCTGCCCGGCAAACCGGCGTTCTGGGTGTGCGGGCTGCTGCTGGCGATCTTCCTCGGGCCGACGCAATCGGCCAGCCGGACCTTCCTCGCCCGCATCGCCACCCCCGGCCGGGAAGGCGAGGTGTTCGGCCTGTACGCCACCACCGGACGAGCCGTGAGCTTCCTCGGACCACTGGCCTTCAGCGGCTTCATCGCCCTGTTCGGCACCCAACGCGCAGGCATGGGCGGCATCGTCCTCATCCTGCTGATCGGCCTGCTCGCGATGATCCCGGTGGCGGCACCCGACCACTCCGGCAACACCGACGACGTCGCGACCAGCGGCGCCCACTGAACGCTCGAGGACCTGCCCCATCAGACCGTCCGGTGGAGCAGCGCGAGCTCCTCGCCGGGTGCCGGCTTCTTCGCGGCCACAACAGTCCAATGTGGACATTTCTCGGCATGCGAGCGGCGGAGCGCTGTTCACAGCACCGCGCCGCGCCGGGCCCTCACGAACAGGAACACCGGCTGGGTGTTGAGCACCTCTAACAGCTCCGGGGCGACATTCGCGGCTTCCCCCGGCCGCGGTTCGTCCACAACGTCGATCTCGAACCCCGCTTTCCGCAGCGAACCGAAGATCGAGGACAACGATCGCCGGTAGAAGGTGGCAGTCACGCATTGCCCACCCCAGTCCCAGTCCTCGCTGACGAGTTCGGTGCGGTGGTAATCCGCCCTGTCAGACAACAGCCAGCCCGTGATTGGGTGGTGCACCGAGAAGACCAGCACACCGCCGGGCACCAGGCACCGGCGCAGCTCCGCGAGCAATGGCGCCCAGTTCTCGATGTAGTGCAGGACCAGCGAAGCGACCACGACGTTGATGCCGCCGGTCGGCACGACGTCCAGAGGTCGTTCCAGATCGGCCACTTCCGCACGGGCGCTCCCACCCAGCCTCTGCCGGGCGAGTTCGACGAGCCGCGGCTCCCGATCCAGGCCGAGCACATCGGCTCCGCGCTCGACGAGCTGCGCGGTGAGCACGCCGGAGGCGCACCCGAGTTCCAATACCCGCTTGCCGGTGACATCGCCTGCCAACTGCAGGATCGCGGGGCGGTCGTAGTGGGCGTTGGGGGGCGCTGCGTTCGGAGAACGTCGCGTAAGTTGCCGCGTGGTCTCGGTAGATCGAATGATCAGACACTGCATCGAGCCTAGCCGTGCGAAGTCCGCGCAGATCCAGAGATTGCCATCGCTTACTTCGTGCGGAAGGTGAATCGGAAGGTTCCGATCCAGACCTCGTCCCCGTTTGCCAGCCCGGCTCGGTCAACCGGGGTGTGGTTGACATAGGTGCCGTTCAGCGAGCCGGAGTCCGTGATCGTGTACTGCTCGCCGTCGTGGTGGATCTGGGCGTGGAAGTGGGAGACGGTCGGCGCGTCGAGCGTGATGTCGCAATCCCGGCTACGACCAACCGTCAGCGGCGTTCCCGTGACCGGGATGGCCGTGCCCGCCTGCGGGCCGCGGGCGATCACGAGCTCCGCGCTGCTAACAGTCGGGGCCGCTGCGGCACGTGGTGCTGGTGTGTCGACGCCTGCCTGCGCGGGGATCGCAGCGGGCGGCACTTCGCCGAAAGCTCCCGTGGGCGGCGCCGCCGTGCCGAATCTACTCTGGTTCATCTTGTGTAGGTGGCGGAGACCCCCGGCTTTAGCCGTGGGGAGGAGCCACCCCACCTCCTAATCGTGAGTTACACTGATCAAGCCTTTACAGGGTGTTCCCGCGGGGTGTGGGACGTGGCCTGTGGAGCGGGTGTAAGACCTCTGGACGCTTCCTGCGTCCCTCGCCTTAACCGGGGAGGCAACCGGCGATGAAGCAGGAAGCTTCCGCCGCGAGGCGGAAGGGATTCCCCCGGCTTTAGCCGTGGGAAGGAAACTCAAGACGTCCTCCTGACGGATCCGGGTCGCCGCCGCGCGCACGCGATGGCTGCCGACTCCGGGTCGTCGGGGAACCCGCCAAGCCCGGCCTCACTCCGGCGCCACGGCCCAGCCGACCGCTCGTCACCCACCGGGCTTGCGCCTTCCACGCTACCGGCGACACCGCGCCCTCCCGCTGGAAAACGCTGAGAAGGCACTGGGAATTCACCTGCGACGAGCAATGGCGGTCAATTCGCCACCTCAGCTCCACAGTAGATCAAGCGCGTGGCGGGCGTCGGACCATCCACGAGACGCGGAGCCGACCTGGCACAGTGTCGTTGCACACAATTACTGGGCGTCACGCCGCCCGAAGGCTGTCACCCGGTCCGGGCCATCGCTAGGCTCGGCGGGGCAACCTCATGACGCCGGGCGCATTCAGGAGGTGATCAACCTGCGGACGAGCGATGAGCTAACCCGTTCGGGGCATGCCGGTCCTTCTCACCTGCGGACGCAAGAGGTCGGGCTCGACCTGCTGGCGACCGCCATCAACGAGTACGCGATCTTCATGCTCGACCTGGACGGCCGCGTGGCCAGCTGGAACCCCGGCGCCGAGCGCTTGAAGGGCTACCGCAGCGACGAGATCATCGGGCAGCACATCTCGGTGTTCTACCCTCCCGAGCTGCTCGCCGAAAACCCCCCGGAGTGGGAGCTGGAGCACGCCGCGCGCACCGGCTACCACCAGGGCGAGGGGTGGCGCGTCCGGAAGGACGGCAGCCGGTTCTGGGCCCACGTGGTCACCGCCGCGTTGCGGTCCTCCGACGGAAGCCTGCGCGGCTACGCGAAGGTCATAAGGGACGACACCGAACCCCGCGCCCGGCTGGAGCGCTCCAGCGAGCGATTCACCAACCTGATGGGTCTGACGCCGGTCGGCATCGCGCTGTTCGACGAATCGCACCGCCTGGCCCGGGCCAACGACGCGCTTTGCGACCTGCTCGGCGCCGGGATCTCCGAACTGCACGACACGCGGGCCGACGACCTGCTGCACCCGCAGGACCGGTTGGAGCCGATGATCCCGCGGGCGCCGATCCTTGACGCCCCCACCCATCGCGTGCTGAAGCGGACCGACAGCCAGCCGGTGCACTGCGACCTCCGCTGCACCGCGGCGGTGCAGGATGATGGGCGGTTGTTCTGGCTGGTGGCGTTCCAGGACATCACCGAACGGCACCAGCGGGCCGAAGAACTCCACTACCAGGCCACCCACGACTCGCTGACCGGCCTGTTCAACCGCCGCGCGGTCAAGGAGCTCCTGAACGAGCTGGTGCGCGGCCCCCGCGCCGACCGGGTCGGCGTGCTGTTCTGCGACATCGACAACTTCAAGCGGATCAACGACTCCCTGGGGCACGACGCCGGCGACGAGTTGGTCGCGACCCTGGCCCGACGGCTGCAGGGCGGCGTACCCGCAGGGTGCACCCCGGCCCGGCTCTCCGGCGACGAGTTCGTGGTGGTCTGCCCCGACGTCGAGGCGGTGGGCGGGCTCGAAACGCTGGCCGAGACCGTATCCGGCCTGCTGCGCACCGTGGTGCGGCTCCAAAGCCAGCAGGTCCAGGTGTCCGCAGCGGTCGGCGGCGCGGTGCTCGACGGCGCCGGGGCATACGGCGAGGACCTGCTCCGCTTCGCGGATGCCGCCATGTACCGGGCGAAGCGGCGCGGACCCGGGCGCGTGGCACTGGCCGATCCAGGCCTGGCCGAGTCCATCAACCGGCAACTGCGGCTCGAGGGGGAGCTGCGCGACACCATCGACAACGACGGTCTCGTGCTGCACTACCAGCCCGTCGTGGACGCCGCGGGCACCGTGGTGTCCGCCGAGGCGCTGGTCCGCTGGATGCATCCCGAATACGGCCTGCTCCCCCCGGACGTCTTCCTGCCCGTTGCCGAGCAGGGAGGGCTGATGCGCGACCTGGACCGGTGGGTGCTGCGCACGGCACTGCGTCACGCCTCCGCCTGGCCCGATGTCGGCGGGCGCCCGGTGGGCATCGCCGTCAACCTCGCCGGGCTGCTGCCGGATGACCACGGCTTCACCTCCGAGGTGACCGACGCCATCGCCGAGTCCGGCATCGATCCGAACCGGGTCGTGCTCGAACTGGTCGAGACGGTGCTGGTCGACCTGCCGCCCCAACCCCGCCGCGCCATGCTCGACCTCGTCGAGCGCGGCGTCCGGTTCGCCGTCGACGACTTCGGCACCGGTTATTCGTCGCTGGCCCGGATCAAGGACCTTCCGGCGCAGATCATCAAGGCCGACCGCAGCTTCGTCGCCGACCTCGGTGTCGGCTCCCGGGATCTGGCGGTGGCCCAGGCGGTGGCGGACCTCGCCCGCGCGCTGGGCTGCGAGAGCGTCGCCGAGGGCATCGAGACCGCGGAGCAGTTCGACCTGCTCCGCGACGTCGGGATCGACGTCTACCAGGGTTTCCTGTTCGCCCGCCCGGTCCCCGAAGCCGAACTCACCACCCTCCTCGTGAACGGCCGCCCGCTCCCGTCGTGAGCGACGGTCGCTTCGGCACACCCGATGCGGATGCTCATCGGCAGGTGGCATTTCCAGCTCCCGGTGTCAGCACCGCAGCCGTCGCGGCACAGACCGTCCACTTCGGAATCCGTGGCCGGCGTGGACCGTGACTCCGCAGCGTTCATAGGTGTTGTCGGCCGGGGTCCCGCTTGGTATGGGCGAGGATTTCGTCCTGGAACGCGAGGTAGAGGTTCGCGACGACCTGCGCCGACGTGATCCGGCCTCCGACGAGCTTCTCGACGTTGCGGAGGCGGTAGCGCACCGTGTTCGGGTGGATGAACAGCAACTCGGCGGTTCGCTTCACGTCCTGATCGCAAGCCAGGTAGAGCACCACCGTTTCGACCAGATCCGGCGCCTTGATCAAGTCGCCGAAGTGCCTTTCCAACCGGTCGGCCACCTGAGCGTCGCGGCGCGTGAGCAGCCATGCGGCGAAATCGACCTCGTCCAGTCGAACGATCGTCTGGTTGCTGCCCCGATCATGGCGGCGGCCGGCCAGGTGCCGGGCGGTCTCGGCCTCGTGGGCGTACCGGCTCGCCACCGTGATGTCGCTGAAGGCACCGCTCACCCCGACCAGGTGGGTGCGCGCGAGCACCCCGAGCCAGGCAGCCGCGGCGTCTCGCTCCGCGATGACGGCCGTCAGACCGGTCGTCGGATCTTCGACGTCGCGGTCGTCGGACAAAACCAGCGGCACGCCCTCGGCCTCCGCAGCTTCCAGGAGGGCTTCGGCGGTGGTCGTCGACCCGCGTGCGGCGCGGTCGCCGATCGCGCTCGCGGCCACGACGCGGAGGTCGTCGCCGACCCGAAAACCGAACGCCCGCAACCGGTCCCAGGTCTGGCGCACCTGCGAGGTGGTCACGCCACCGCGCAGCGCCGACACGATTCGGGCGGCCTCCGCTCGCTCTTGGCTGATCACCAGTGACCGCGAGGCATTGGCCGCCGCGAGTACCCGTTCCGCCGTTTCCAGCAGTTCTGGGCTGATGTCGTCGAGCAGCGACCTGTTCCGCGACGCCACCGCCAACTGGAAGCCGGATCCCCGGAGGCGGAACGGCCGGGTTGCGACCATCCACTGCCCGACCACGAAGCGCTGCGGTCCCGGCTCGCGCGCGCTGATCTCCTCCCAAACCAGCCGCAGGGGCCCGTGGCCAGTCGAGGCGACGATCCGCCCCGCGCCCTCGTAGAGGACTGCTGCCCCCTTGCACAGCGTGCCGAGCCGGACCACGAGTGCGCTCACCGGGTCTGCCGCCGACAACGCGTGCAGCAGGTCGTTCTGCAGCCAGACCGCCCGCTTCAGCAGGTAGGTCTCCGCGGACAGCGCGCCGCGGTTGATGAAGTCCTCGATGGCGGCGAACCGGCTCCCGCCTCTCACGCTCAGCAGTGGGAAGTTCCGCTCCCGCGCGGCGGCGCGGAGTGCTCGCGGAACCCGATCGAAGTGGACGCCCGTGCCGAACAGCAGGGCGGCCGCATCGGCCGAGATGAGGTCGGCGATCAGCTGCCTCTGTGGCGCGGGATCGTCCGGGGCGGCCGTGAACTGCAGGCCGGTGGTGAGCACGATCGAGCGCGGGCGCAGCCAGCTCGCGGCGTCGGCGATCTCGATCGAGTGCGCGGAGCCGACCACCGCCGAGAGGTCGCCGGGTTCCTCCACGGTCAGCTGCAGGCTCGGCTCGTCGACGAGGTTGCGCAAGGCCAGCTGCGGCCAGCCGCCGCGGCTATCGGTGCTCATCGACGTCCTCTCCGCGCCCCGGCGCTAGAACTGTGGGACAGGACAGATCAACTCCACCGCATTTGTAATTCTCATAGTGACAGCGCCTACAGCGTGGGGCAACCTTCTCTTCCAACCGCAGCCGGCGGCGGATACCAGCCCGACCCGCACGACTTTCGAGGAGGCCTCCACATGGCAAAACAGCGTGTGGCCGTCGACGTCGGCGGCACGTTCACCGACGTGTGCGTGTTCGACGAGGACGACCGGAGCATCCGAGTCACCAAGGTTCCATCCACCCCGGACGACCCGATGCGCGCCGTGCTGAGCGGCGTCGAACGCGGCGGCATCGACCTCTCCGAGGTATCGCTGTTCTCGCACGGGACGACGGTCGCCACCAATGCGCTGATCACCAGGAACTTCCAGCCCGCCGCGATGGTCACGACGACCGGTTTCCGGGACGTGATCGAAATCCGCGACGGGACCAAGGACGACCTGTGGGACGCGTACCACGACGTGTCCCCGCCGTACATCCGCCGCCGGGATCGCTTCGAGGTCACCGAACGCATCGACTACGCGGGCCACGTCGTGAAACCGCTAGACGAGACCGAGGCACGGAACGTGGCGGCGTTGCTCCGCAAGCGCGGGGCGCGGACCGTGGCCGTCTGCTTCGTCAACTCCTACGCCAATCCTGCCCACGAGATCCGGATGCGGGAGATCCTCGAGGAGGAACTGCCGGGGGTCGCGATCTCCACCAGCGCGGAGATCCTCCCGGAGATCTTCGAGCACGACCGGTTCAACACCACCGTCGCCAACGCCGTCCTCGCGCCGCTCGTCAGCGGCTACGTCAACCGGCTCGCCGAAGAGCTGAGCGCGGGTGGCTATCGCGGAGACCTGTTGCTGCTGCATTCCGGCGGCGGGTCGATGACGCCGCGCATGGTGGAGCGGTATCCCGTCCGCCTGGCTGCATCCGGCATCGCCGCGGGCGCCATCGCCGCCCGGCACGTCGCCGCCCAGTGCGGTTACGCCAACGCCATCGGCTTGGACATGGGCGGCACCAGCACCGACATCGCCATGGTCCACGACGGCGAGCTCCGGGTGACCAAGGAGTGGTCGGTCGAGTACGGGTACCCGATCATCTTCCCGTCGATCGAAGTGCTGACCATCGGCGCCGGCGGCGGCTCCATCGCCCACATCGACGAGGCCGGCTCCCTGCGCAACGGCCCCGAGTCGGCGGGCGCCTCGCCCGGCCCTGCGTGTTACGGCACGGGCGGCGCCGAGCCCACCAACTCGGACGCGAACCTGGTGCTAAACCGCCTCGGCACCGCCCTGGCGGGCGGGGCGAAGGTGCTGTCCCCGGAACTGGCCGAGAACGCCCTCCGCGACCAGGTGGCCCGGCCCCTCGGGCTCAGCATCGAGGAGGCAGCGAGCGCCGTCCTCCGGGTCGCCAACGCCAACATGGCCGACGCGGTCCGCCTGATCTCGATCCGGCGCGGCTACGACCCCCGCGATTTCGCCCTGATCGCCTTCGGCGGTGCGGGCGGGTTGCACGGTGCCGAGGTGGCGCGCGAGCTCAACATCCCGACCGTCGTCGTCCCGCCGAACCCGGGTGTGACGTCGGCGCTCGGGTGCCTGCTGGTCGACATCCGCCACGACCTGTCGGCGATGTTCGACGCCGTTGGCGACGAGGCCGACGTCGAGGAGTTCGAGAACGCGTTCGCCGGTTTGGAAGCCGAGGCATCGGCCCGGCTGCGGCACGAGGGCGTCAGCGCCGAGGACGGCGTTCTGCAGCGCACCGTCTCGATGCGCTACCTGGGCCAATGGCGGTCCCTGACCGTGAAGTGCGGTAGCGGGCCCGATGCCCTCCGCGAGGCGATCGAGTTGTTCCACGAGCAGCACGAGCGGGAGTACTCGTTCCGCAGGGACGAGACGCCCGTGCAGATCTACCAGCTCGGGCTGACCGCGATCGGCGTCACGCCCAAACCGGTGGTCGCTCCGCACGAGGTCACGACCGGTGCAGCGCCGACGGCGCAGCAGAACCGCAAGGTGTACTTCGAAGGCCCGGGATGGGTCGACACGCCCGTCCACGACCGAGCCGCGCTGCCCGCCGGGTGCCGGCTCACCGGGCCCGCGGTCATCGAACAGTTGGACTCCACCACCGTCGTACCGCCGGATGCCCGGGTGGAGATCGACGAGTGGCTGAACATCCGCATCCACCTGACGGAGGCCTGAACCATGACGTCCGACCAGCGGCCGGCGCCATCCGGCGCGGTGACCCCCGCAGGCCTCGACCCGGTGACCTTCGAGGTGCTGAAGAACGCCTTCGTCACCGCGGTCGACCTGATGAGCGAGCAGATCATGCGCACCTGCTACTCCTTCGTGATCTACGCGCGCGACTTCTCCTCCGCGCTGTGCGACGCCGACGGCAACACCGTGATGCAAGGCAGCGCCGACATCGCCGTGCACGTGGGCACGCTGCACTTCCAGTGCAAGGCGGTCCTGGAGGAGTTCGGCGACGACATCAATCCCGGTGACGTCTTCGCGGTGAACGACCCCTACCGAGGCGGCACGCATTTCAACGACGTGAGCTTCATCCGGCCGATCTTCGTGGGAGCGGAGATCATCGGGTTCGCCCAGAACAAGGGCCACTGGGCCGACATCGGCGGCAACGTCCCCGGTTCCTTCGACGTCAACGCGAAGGAGCACTTCAGCGAAGGCCTCCGCATCACCCCGGTCCGGGTGTGGCACCGGGGACGCCAGCTCCGCGACGTGGCGCAGCTGCTGGTGTCCAACACGAGATCGCCGTACAGCTGCATGGGCGATCTGAACGCGCAGGCCGAAGCCACGGCGGTATGCGAGCGCGAAATCCTCCGCCTGGTCGACCACTACGGCAGGGACACCGTCGTGGCTGCGATGGGCGGCGCCCAGGACTACGTCGAACGCATCGTCCGCCACAAGCTTGCCGAACTCCCCAAAGGCGAATGGGAAACGGTCGACTACCTCGACGCCGACCCCAGCAAGCCGGAAGGGTTGGTGCCGATCTCGGTCAAGATGCGCATCGACGACGACGGCATCCACTACGACCTGTCCGGCAGCGCCCCTGCGGTGTCCACGTTCCTCAATTCCGGTTACGGCACAACCCATTCGGCGCTGTACGCCGGAACCAAGACGTTCTTCCCCGACGTGCCGCTCAACTCCGGGCTGTACCGGGTGGTGCACGCCGAACTCGGCCCCGAAGGCACAGTAGTCAACGCCAGCTGGCCGACCGCGGTCACCGGATTCTGCTCCGGCCCCTACGAGAAGCTGATGAACGCGCTTTTCGAGATCTGGTCGCAGGTCATGCCCGAGCGGGCCATGGCTTGCGCGTTCAACCTCGAATACCTGCTGGTCGGCGGCAAGGACGGCCGCACGGAGGACCGCCCCTACTTCATGTGGTACGACTGGATGGCCGGTGGCTGGGGTGGCCGAGCGACCAAGGATGGATCGGGAGCGACGGCGCCCGTCTTCGGGCCGGGCCTCGCAGTGCAGCCGGTTGAAGGCCAGGAACGGCTCTCCCCCGTGCTGACCACCGAGCACACCATCGTGACGGACTCCGGTGGACCGGGACGCCATCGCGGCGGCTGCGGGCTGGAGAAGGGCGGCGTGCTCACCGACTGCGAGAGCACCGTGATGTCGTACTGCTGCGACCGCGCACGGTCGATCACCTGGGGCATCGCCGGTGGCCTGCCCTCGCTGCCGCACGGCGTCTGGCTGAACAAGGGCACCGAAGACGAGCGGTTCCTCGGCGCGACGTTCTCGAACGTCGCGATCGAGCCCGGCGATACGTTCACCCGGCCGTCGGCCGGTGGCGGCGGCCACGGGGACCCGCTCACCCGGGATCCCGCTCTCGTGGTCGAAGACGTGATCGACGGGTACGTCTCGATCGAGCGTGCGGCCAAGGATTACGGCGTCGTCGTCGTACCGGTCGACCCCGAGTTGGACCGGTACGAAGTGCACATCGCCGCCACCGAGGAGCTCCGGAGGTCCATCGCCGCCGAGCGGCGGGGCTGGTTGGTGGAGGACCCGCACGTGGTGGCCCACCGGTATCGCGCGGGCGAACTGGACATGCTCGATTCGATCAGACGGTACGGCGTGATCGTCGATTGGGGAACCGGCGAGCTGCACGAGAACACCACGCGCCAGTACCGAGAACTGCTCCACAAGCGGGCCGCAGCCTACTGGGACTGACCCCGCCACCCGACGATGGGCCGACCGGTGCATACCGGTCGGCCCACCGGTCGTCAGCGCTCATCGTGGACCGCCGTTCACGCACCGTGTAAAAACGTTCCGCGAGCCGACACCTTACGGTGCCGACGTTGGACAGCGCCCGTCCGGCGCCGGTCTTCCCGACCGCGCGGTTGCTCAGCGACGACCCGTGGCGGGACGCGACCGAGCCGCACCGCCGGCTGCCCAGCTGCACATCACCGGTCGCTTTCCAGCGCCCACGCAAGGATTTCCTCGACAACACCGCCTTGGCATCCGCGTAGTGCTGGACGTACTTCCACTCCCTGGTCGCCAGCTCCGGCCGAACAGGCACTCCGGCACGCTGCCTCCCGTCCTTCCGCCGACCAGCGATGCTAGGCCATCTGCGGCGCTGTCTCGCGGGCGAGCGCCGCACCGGAACCCACATCGCAGGTCCACAAAGGACGATGGTGGCCATCCGCGTCTCACGACCATCGCCTCACTCTATTGAGTGAGGATCCGGCATCGACCACTACGCACCGTGGTTCGACTCACGCCTTTCCGGGTGGACAGGGCCGACACTCCGCGTTGAGACTGGATAGCAGACAACCCACGGTGACATGGCCCCCAATCCGGCCGCCTGCGTTTCCGGACTCGGACTGAATCGATCCAGAACCCAAAGGTCTCCCCCATGTCCCGATCGCGGCATCACGTCCTGCCGCACCACCGCTGATCCCCTTCCCAGAGAGGAGAACTGTGCCCATCGCGCTGCTCGCACTGGCCGTCGGCGCCTTCGGCATCGGCACGACCGAGTTCGTCATGATGGGCGTGCTGCCGCAGGTGGCCGCCGACTTCGGCGTTTCGATCCCCACCGCCGGCAACCTGATCACGGGCTACGCGCTCGGAGTCGTGATCGGGGCCCCGGCACTGACGATCCTGGGGGCGCGGCTGCCCCGCAAGACCATGCTCGTCGCCACGATGGGCCTCTTCGCGCTCGGCAACCTGCTCTTCGCGCTGGCCCCGAACGCGGAGATCGGCACGGTCCTCCGGTTCCTCGCCGGACTGCCGCACGGCGCTTTCTTCGGCGCGGGCGCCGTCGTCGCCACGAGCCTCGTCAAGCCGGGCAACCGCGCCAAGGCGGTCTCGATTATGTTCATGGGCCTCACCCTGGCCAACGTCGTCGGCGTGCCGCTCGGCACGCTACTTGGCCAGCAGTTCGGCTGGCGCGCCACCTTCGCCGTGGTGTCCGCCATCGGCCTCATCGCCGTCGCCGCCATCGCCCGACTGGTTCCCCGCCAGGGCCGCCCGAAGCCCGCGCAGACCTCGGTGCGCGGGCAGCTGGCCGCGTTCCGCCTCCCGCAGGTGTGGCTGGCACTGGCGATCGTGACCTTCGGTCTCGGCGGCACCTTCGCGTGCCTGAGCTACCTGACCCCGATCCTCACCGACGTGTCCGGCTTCTCCCCGACCGGCGCGACCGGGATGCTGGTGTTGGCCGGGCTCGGCATGACGCTGGGCAACTTCCTGGGCGGCCGGGTCGCAGACAAGGCGCTAATGCCAGGTCTCTACGCCGTGCTGATCGGGCTGGTCGTGTTGCTCGGGGCGTTCACGATCACCTCCGGTGACAAGGCGGCCGCCGCGGTGACGGTCTTCCTGATCGGCACCGCCGGGTTCATGGTGGCTCCGATCATGCAGGCCGTCGTCATGGAGAAGGCCGGTCGCGCACCGGCGCTCGTGTCGGCAGCCCTGCAGTCCGCATTCAACGTCGCGAACTCGATCGGCGCCTACGCCGGCGGTCTGGCGATCGCGCACGGCCTCGGGCTGCTTTCGCCGAACCTGGTCGGCTCGGCTCTTTCGGTGCTCGGCCTCGCACTGGCCGTGGTCTCGGCAACCCTGGAGCGCAACGCGAAGCGCAAGCCGGCGACCGTTCGGCGCATCACGCCCGAAGACCGGGTCGTGCGGGCGGAGCCCCAACTGGTCGCGGCCTGAGCGCGACATGGCATCGGCGGGGCGGCGCGACCGCCCCGCCGATCCGCCCGATCATGGACCTGGAGTTCACCGCCGTCGTACCGCACAACACGACGAGGCCAAGCGCACTCGGATCACCGAACAAGGCGGTGCCTGCCTCCCGGCCGACCCGCCGCTCGCCGTTTACGACCGGGCGAGAGCTCATGCCGCCGACAGCGGCGGCCACTACCTCGACCACTTCACCGACATCGCGGAAACGATCGATTCGCGAACCCGGACCGCCCCTACGGCCTTGCCGCCGAAATCCTCCGGGACGTGACCGGGCCACCGCCGGTGTGGATCGTCCTTGGCGCAGGCACGGGCGCGAGCTCTCGGGCCGTGGGCCGATACCTGCGCTATCACGGCTTTCCGACGCGAGTGGCGGTGGTGGATCCGGAACAATCGGCATACTTCCCCGGCTGGGCGACGAACTGCGCCGACTACGCGACCGGAATGCCTTCGAGCATCGAGGGAATCGGCAGACCCCGGATGGAGCCGGCCTTCGACGCCGCATCGGTCGACCCGGTGATCCCCGTGCCCGACGTGGCGAGCGTGGCCGCGATGCGCTACTTCGCGGCGACCACCGGCCTCCACCCCGCCCTTCCACCGGCGCGAACCTGTGGGGCGCGTTCCACCTGCTGCCCCGCATGCGCGAGGCGGGCGCGCCGGGCTCGGTGGTGATGATCGCCGCTGGCTCCGGCCGCCCGTACACCGAGACGTACTACGACGACGGATGGACAGCCGCCAAGGCCTGGGACCTGACCACGCCCACAACCGCCCTGACCGGCTTCACCCGCACCGGAGCCTGGCCGGCGCGGACGGCAGCTTGAGGCCCGACAAGCCGAGGACCAGAATCGCGATGCTGACCGGATCGTGGCGGCAGCGGACGATCTTGCCCGCCGCAGGAGGCGGGGCGCACGGCATCGGCACCTCGGCATCCCGATGCATCGGACCAGCTTCCCGGCACGACGACTCTGCGCCGTCCCCGATCTGCGAGCCGGGGCCTTTGGCCCCTGGAACCGGCAGTTCCAGCTCCCGCACGGTGAGTTACTGGCAGAGCGCATGCCTGGCCGGCCTGCTGATCCGAGCAGTCCGGGCGAGCGGAGGGGGCGGGGACATGACAACGCACGGAGCACGACGCACGCACACCGGATGGGTGGGATGGGTGTACTTCGCGGCCGTCGTCCTGCTGCTGGCCGGCATCGTCCAGGTGATCAACGGGGTGATCGCGTTCGCCCGCTCCGGCATGACGTACGTGATGCCGGCCGGGGCGGTCCAGATCAGCTACGCCGGGGTCGGCTGGAGCTTCCTGATCACGGGTGCCGTGCTCGTCCTCACCGGAATCGGGCTGTTCGGCGGTCGCACCTGGGCACGTGCCGTGGCGATCGTCATGGCGATGATCAGCGTGCTGGCCAACCTCGCCTTCATCACGGCGTATCCGCTGTGGTCGGCGGTCGTGATCGTGCTCGACGTGATCGTGATCTACGCATTGGCCGCCCACGGCCGAGAGGTCAGCCGCAGGTAGTCCGCTGATCCCGCGGCGCGTAGGCGACCAGTGCACCTGCAAGTCCTGCCCCTGGCCATCACCATGATGGCGGGACCGCAGATCATATCCGCAATCGTGTTCGTGACCACGTCGCGCGCGGTGCGGGTGTCCGTCGCGTCCTCACGTGGTCCTGGCGACGGCCGTCGGCGTGCTGATCGCTCGCGTATTGGCTGCTTGCACTGCTCGGCCGTTGTGCCCGTTGATGGCGAGTCGCCGGAAACAGATCGTGCTCATCGCCCTGCTGGTGCTGGTCGCGGTGCGGAACTACCTGGCGTGCAAGACGGCGGAACCACCGAAATGGCTCTGCACACTGCTGTCCGCGACCCCGACCACCGCGTTCAAGGCCGGTCTACTCGGCGTTCCTCGCCGCGCTGCCGCTGCTGCTCTACCTGATCTTCATTCTCCTCGTCGCCACCGGCGGTTGATCTCCTCGGTGCTGACCCGGTCCGAGACGAGGAAGGCGTACGCCCACGCCGCGCGCGGGTCGCTGTCCACCAGCAGCGCCTTGACCAGCAGCGTCAACGGGATGGCCAGCACCGCGCCCAGCGGCCCGACCACCCAGGTCCAGAACACCAGCGACAACAAGGTCACGGTGACCGAAAGTCCCACGGCTTCGCCGACGAAGCGCGGCTGGACCAGGCTTTGCACGATGAAGTTGAGCCCCGCGTAGACAACGGCCACGACGACCGCCAACTGCCAGCCGCCTTGGAGCAGGGCGAGGAGGACCGGCGGCACCAGGCCGATGATGAAACCGACGTTCGGGATGTAGTTGGTGACGAACGCCAGCAGCCCCCACAGCACCGGCAACGGCACCCCGAGCAGCGCCAAGGCGATGGTGTCCAGCACCGCGACGATCAGTCCGAAGACCGTGGAGACCACCAGGTAGCTGCGGGTGCCGCAGATGAAACCGCCCAGCGCCCCGGCCATCCGCGGATGCCGGTCGGACACGATTCCGAGCCTGCGGCCGACCCCGCTGGTCTCGATGCCCAGGAACAACAGCAGCGCCAGGAGGAACACCAGGTTGGTGCTCACGCTCGCCACCCCGGACAGCAGGCCGCCGACGATCCCGGCCAGGTTGGTGTAGTTCACCTTGCTCGCGGCGGTCTTGATCTGCTCCGGCCCGATGCCGAACTTCGCGAGCGCCTGGGCCATTTCGGCGCCGAGCGCGTCGGCGCGTTGCGCGTAGTGCGGGAGGATCTCCGCCAAGCGGGCCACCGAGACGAACACGACCAAGGCGAACGTGATGAGCACCGCGTACACCAGCACGACCAGCACCGCGGTGGCCAGCCAGCGCGGACAGCCCTTCCGGACCAGCCATGCCGGAACCGGGTTCGTCGCGATCACGATGACCAGCGCGAGGAACGTAGGCGCGATCAGCCAAGCGGCCGCCCGAACCCCGGCGATGACCACGACCGCCGAGGCCATCCCCAGGAGTACGACCAGACCCCGCGGCAGCCAACCAGCGCGTTCTCCGTCGGGTGTGGCCAGGTCACTGCTGTGATTCGCCACCCGACAAGCCTACGAGCCCCGCCGTCGCACCGCTCGTGGATCAGCGATCCACAGTGGATCAGCGCCGCGCCATCGCGCCGCACGGTTCGGTGCGACAGGCACAAACCCACGCCGAGTACGCTGCGACCGGGGACGCCCCACTGCGTTTGTCGCGCCGTCCCGAGGTTCGCCGGTGCGGGCCGGGCCTGGAAGGAGCACCGGGTGAAGCGGCCGACGATCATCGACATCGCGCGGGCGGTCGGGGCTTCGAAAGCCGCCGTCTCCTACGCGCTCAACGGTCGGGCCGGCGTTTCACCGGAGACCAGGGAGCGGATCCTCGACGTCGCGGCCTGATGGGCTGGCGGGCGAGCAGCGCTGCCCGGGCGCTGTCCAACGACCGCGCGGCCAACGTCGGAATCGTGCACGCCCGCTCCCCGGAGATGCTGCGCACCGAACCGTTCTTCATGCAGATGGTGGCCGGCTTGGAGCAGACGCTGTCCGTGGACGGGTTCTCCCTGCAGCTCGCGCTGGCTGCGGAAACCGAAACGGAACTGGCCATCTACCGGCGCTGGTGGGCGGAGCGGCGGGTCGACAGCGGCGGGTCGACGGCGTGGTGCTCACAAACCTCCGGGTGTCCGACCCGCGCCCGGAGCTGCTGCGCGAGCTGGGGACGCCTGCCGTGTTCTTCGGCGCTAAAGGACTCTGTTGCTCAATTTCGATCATGCGGCCAGTTCGAAGTCGAGGGCGGCGAGGTGGGAGGTTCTGGTGCCTCCCAGGGGTGTGCCGGTCCACCACGCGTCGAGTCGGACGAGGTTGATGGCGGTGGCGGCGAGGACGTGAGCCAGGTGGGTTTTGGGTAGGCCGATGTAGCGGGCGCGGCGGTGGTGGTTTCGGGCTTTCCCGTGGTGGTGCCAGTTCGGCGTGTGCGTGGCGCGCCACAACGGACCGGCGCACGGCCTCGGGATCCTGCTCGTAGGCCCTGCGGATCGGCTTCTGCGGCGACAAACCCCAGGAACGCAGATAGTTGCCGACGGTGCGCAAACTCAACACGACGCCGTGCCGCACCCGGATCAACTCGGCCACCGCCTTGCGGGTCCACACCACCCCAGCCAGCCCGAACGTGGCCGGGGTGTGCTCGGCCACCGCATACCGCAGCTTGCGCTGCCGGCGGGCATTCAACGCTTTCTGCTCACCGGGCCTGCGACCCCGCCGACGCCCGGCAAGACCCTTTCGAACCCTGTTTCCGCCACACCTGCACCCATCTGGACACCGACTGCGGCGCTACCGCGAACACCCGCACCGCCTCGACCTGCGCCATCCCACCATGGACAGCCGCGACCACCCTGCGCCGCAGATCCTCCTACGCCTCAGGCGATAACCTCCGCGCGTCCCGCACACCAACGATCACGCCAGACCAACGAAGATCACACCCTTAAGTTCCCGATCAATAACTTCAGAGGTTGATCGCTTCACCCCAAGCCGCCGAACTCCTCGGAGTCACTCGCGCAACCCTGTACCGCTACTACGCCAGCACCTACGACGACTTCCCCCAACCGGTCCGAGTAGGACGAACGTCGTGCGGGTCGTCGAGTTGCGCGCGGAGTGAGTCCCGGGGCCGTGAGTCCTTCGGTTCGCTGCAGCAGCCCGAAGGGCTCGCGGTCTTGGTGATTCAGGTCCAAAGTCCCTAGCCCTGCCGCGTCGATGACGGGGAAGCGTTGGGGTGGGCGTGTGCCAGGTGCGGACAGCTTCCGGCCGGGGTACAACGGGGGCGTACCCGACCCACGCTGATGCTGGTGCGCTCGTGCCTCTCCCGAGCATTCGGCACGGGGCCACCGGGCCCATCCGTTCGTTCCGCCGCTCGTGGGGAGAAGCTCATGAAGATCGTGTGCATCGGGGCCGGACCAGCCGGCCTCTACCTGGCCATCTCGGCGAAGCTGCGCGACGCCGGCAACGACATCACGGTGATCGAACGCGATCCACCAGGCGCCACCTACGGCTGGGGCGTCGTGTACTGGGACGACCTGCTCGACACGCTCTACCGCAACGACCGGGAGAGCGCACAGCGGATCCGCGCCGCATCGACGCTCTGGCAGGAACAGGTCGTCTCGCTGCACGGCACCGAACACGCCTATCTCAGCGGGTACGGCTACAGCGTGAACCGCGCGCCGCTGCTGGAGATACTCGCCGATCGGGCCGCGATGCTCGGGGTGGACATCCAGTACGAGCGGGCGGTGGAGGACCTGTCGGAATTCTCCGATGCGGATCTGATCGTGGTCGCCGACGGCGCCAACAGCCGGACCCGGCAGCAGTACGCCGACGAGTTCGGCACCGAGGTGTCTCAGGGGCGCAACCGCTACATCTGGCTGGGCACGGACCGGGTCTTCGACAAGTTCACCTTCGACTTCGAGGAGACATCGCAGGGCTGGATCTGGTTCCACGCCTACCCGTCCAGCGCCGGGGTCAGCACCTTCATCGTCGAATGCCAGGAGGAGACCTGGCACGGGCTGGGCCTTGACCAGCTCGGCGCCGACGAGAGCATGCGGCTGCTGGAGGACATCTTCGACAAGCCGCTGGCCGGGCACTCGCTGATCAGCTCGTCCCGGGGCAAAGCCGCGTCGTGGCAGCGGTTCACGCAGGTCTACAACGAGACCTGGCGGCACGACAACATGATCATGATCGGCGACGCCGCGCACACCACGCACTTCACGCTCGGCTCCGGCACCAGGCTGGCCATCATCGATGCGGTCGTGCTCGCGCAGAAACTGCTGGAGCGCGAGCAAACGGCCATGGCGCTCAAGGAGTTCGACCTGGAAGGCCACGCCGCGCTGCGCATGGCGCAGGCCTCGGCGCGCACCAGCATGGCGTGGTTCGAGAACGCCGACCGCTACACGGCTCGCAATGCCGTCGACTTCTGCTACGCGATGTCCGCCCGGAACAGCTTGCAGCCGCCTTGGCGCTACCAGCAGCACGTTCTCACGCAGAACCCGGCCGTGCGCAAGGCCTTACGTCTGGTCAACAACGCCTTGCGCTGGGCTCAGGCGCGCAAGCGCGGCGAGTCGCGGCGACGCTAGGACAGCCCGGGAAAACCGTTGCCGGACAACCGCGAACTGCCGAAAACCGTCACCTGTGCTCGGTGCCGGAGCGGGATTTGCGGCTGATGCCGCGCCGGACCTCACCGGGGCGGTGCGCCTCCCGGTCCAGGTGGCGGGCCGTGCTGGAGTGCAGTTGCCAGGGGACGCTGGTGACCATCACACCCGGCACGAACAGCAACCGGCCCTTGAGGCGCAGTGCGCTCTGGTTGTGCAGCAGGTTCTCCCACCAGTGCCCGACCACGTACTCCGGGATGTAGACGCAGACGACATCACGCGGGCTGGTGCGCCGGACGTGCTTGACGTAGTCGACGATCGGCTTGGTAATCTCCCGGTACGGCGACTCGACCACCTTCAGCGGCACACCGATGTCCCGATCCTCCCACTGCTGCTGCAGAGCGCGGGTGTCCTCGTCGTCGACGTTGATCGTGATCGCCGTCAGCGTGTCCGGCCGGGCGGCGCGCGCGAAGTTCAGCGCCCGCACCGTCGGCTTGTGCAGCGTCGACACCAGCACGATCGCGTGCACCCGGCTGGGCAGCGTGGCGGGTTCCCCGTCCAGCCGCAGTTCCTCGCGGACCTGGCGGTAGTGCCGGGAGATCGACCGCATCAGCACGTACAGCACGGGGACCGCGATCACCACCAGGTAGGCGCCGTGGGTGAACTTGGTGACCAGCACGACCACCAGCACCACCGCCGTCATGCCCGCGCCGAACCCGTTGATCAGCCGGGACCGATGGATCTTCCGCCGCTGCGCGGGATCGGTCGTGGTGGTCAGCTCGTGGTTCCAGTGCCGCACCATGCCGATCTGGCTGAGGGTGAACGAGGTGAACACACCCAGGATGTAGAGCTGGATCAGCCCCGTCACCGATCCCTCGTAGAGGTAGATCAGCGCACCGGCGATGACCGAGAGCAGCACGATGCCGTTGGAGAACGCCAGCCGGTCGCCCCGGGTGTGCAGTTGCCGCGGCAGGTAGCGGTCCTGGGCCAGGATCGACGCCAGCAGCGGAAACCCGTTGTACGCCGTGTTGGCGGCCAGGATAAGGATCAGCGCCGCACTGGCCTGCAGGTAGTAGAACAGGAAGGTGTTGTCGCCGCCGAAGACCGCGGCGGCGATCTGGGCGATCACGGTCCGCTGCGGATCGGTCTCGCAGTTGCCGGCGAAGCCGACCAGGTCGCAGGTGCTCTCCGCGACGTGGACCTGGGAGATCATCGCCAGCACCGTCACGCCGCTGAACATGACGATCGCGATGGTGCCCATCGCCAGCATCGTGCGGCCGGCATTGACGGCCTTCGGGCGGCGGAAGGCGGGCACGCCATTGGAGATCGCCTCGACCCCTGTCAGTGCGGTGCAACCCGAGGAGAACGCGCGCAGCACCAGCAGCGCCAGCGCGAGCCCGGTCAGCCCGACCTGCTCGGGTTGGATGCCGTACCCGGCGCTCTCGGCCACCGGGGGCGCGCCCACCGCGGTCCGCACCAGACCGACGACGATCATCAGCATGACCCCGGCGACGAACAGGTAGGTCGGCACCGCGAAGGCCCGGCCAGACTCCCGCACGCCGCGGAGGTTGATCGCCATCAGCACGACGATGAACAGCAGGTTTATCCCCACCCGGTGCGGGTTCAGCTCCGGCACCGCGGAGATGATGTTGTCCACCCCGGCCGCGACCGACACCGCCACGGTCATCACGTAGTCCACCAGCAGGGCACTGGCCACCACCAGGCTCGCCGACGAACCCAGGTTCTCCGAGACGACTTCGTACGATCCGCCGCCGCTGGGATAGGCGTGCACCACCTGCCGGTAGGACGCCACCACGATGGCCAGCAGCACCACCACCGCGAGCCCGACCCAGGGCGTCAGGTGCAGGAACACCAGCCCGCCCAGCGACAGCACCAGCAGGATCTCCTGGGTGGCGTAGGTGACCGAGGACAGCGGGTCGCTGGCGAAGATCGGCAGCGCCAGCCGCTTCGGCAACAGCGTCTCCCCCAGCCGGTCACTGCGCACCGGCCGGCCGACGACCAGGCGTTTCAGCACTTCAGACAGCCGCACGGGCTCAGCGTAGGCCCGGCCGCACCGATCCGGCCCCTCGAGAACCCGGCAGGGTCAGGGCCCTGGCGGGAACGTCCCCGGCGGGCTCGAGGCCGCCGGTGGTGCGGCCGGGCACGCCTGTCGACGTGCACGGCCGCACCACCTATCGCCGGGTTGTCCGGATCACTCGACGTGGGTGGCGTCGCGGACGGTGCCGACGTATTCCTCGACGAGGTCTTCGAGGGCGACGATGCCGATGGGTTGGCCGGTGGTGTCGGTTGCGGTGGCGAGGTGGCTGCCTGTGCGGCGTAGGGAGGTCATGGCGTGGTCGAGGCGGGCGTGGGCCGGAACGGTGGGTAGTCGTCGGATGCGGGCGGGGGCGATGGGGGTTGTGGGGTCGTGTCCGGCTTGGTCGAGGACGTCTTTGATGTGGAGGTAGCCGGTGAGTGTTCCGTCGTCGCGGCGGAGGGGGAATCGGGAGAATCCGGTGTGGGCGACGGCTTGTTCGACGTCGCCGAGGGTGGGGTGTTGCGGGAGTGTGGTGAGGTCGGGTAGGGGGACGAGGACGTCTGCGACGGTGTGTTCCACTGAGGACAGTGTTTGGGCGAGTCGGCGGTGTTCGGATTGGTCGAGGAGGCCTTCGCGGCGGGATTCGACGAGGAGTTCGGCGAGTTCGGCGGAGGTGTAGGCGGTGTCGAGTTCGTCTTTGGGTTCTACGCGTAGTAGGCGGAGCACGGTGTTGGCCATCATGTTGAACAGGGCGATGAGTGGTCGGGCGAGTTTGACGAAGCCGACCAGGGGTGGGACCAGCCAGAGGGCGAGTCGTTCGGGTTCGGCGATGGCGAGGTTTTTGGGGACCATTTCGCCGACGAGGACGTGGAGTATGACCACGATCGCTAGTGCGATGGTGAACGCCACGACGTGGGTGATGGTGTCGGGGATGCCGAGGGTGGTAAAGGGTGTTTGGAGTTGGTGGGCGACGGCGGGTTCGCCGAGGCGGCCCAGGCCCAGGGAGCAGAGGGTGATGCCGAGTTGGGCGCTGGTGAGCATCAGCGAGCCTTCCTGGCTGGCTTTGATCACCACTCGGGCGCGGGTTTTGCCTTGGGCCAGCAGCGCTTCCAGCCGGTCCCGGCGGGAGGACAGCAGGGAGAACTCCGCGCCCACGAAGAACGCGTTGAGCAGCAACAGAACAACACCCAGCACGATCGCGAAACCGTCGCTCATCGAACCTCCTCCACGGCCTCGGCGCTCCCGGTGTGGCCGGGTTCGCGGGTGAGACGGAGATCTGCGATGCGGTTGCGATCCATCCGCGTCACCGTCAGCACCCAACCATCCAGGGGCAGCTTGTCGCCGACCTCGGGAATGCGTCCCAGTCGAGCCAGCACGAAGCCGGCAACGGTCTCGTAATCCCCGTCCGGCAACGGAGCCCCGACGGCGTCCACGAGTTCGTCCGGGCGCAGCAGGCCTGAGATGATCCACGTGTTGTCGTCAATCTGCCGAACGGCTGGGATTTCGCGGCGGTCGTGTTCGTCGCGGACGTCGCCGATGATCTCCTCGACGACGTCCTCCAGGGTCACGATGCCCGCGCTACCGCCGTACTCGTCGACCACGACCGCCAGCTGCAACCCCGATCCGCGCAGCGTCTCCAGCAGCGCGTCGCCGGCCAACGTCTCCGGCACCGTCGAAACAGGTTGAACGAGTGATCCGACGGTGGTCCGTTCGCGTTCGCCGGCTGGCAGCCCGAACGCTTGCTTGACATGGACGACGCCGTGGATCTCGTCGAGGTCGGCGCCGTGCACCGGAAAGCGGGAGAACCCGGTGCGGCGGGCGGTGTCGAGCAGATCCATCACGCTGTCGCCGGCGGTCAGGGATTCCACGCGGACGCGGGGGGTCATCAATTCCTCGGCGGTGCGGTCGCCGAAGCGCAGCGACCGGTCCATCAGTTGCGCGGTCGAGGAGTCCAGCGTTCCGTGTTCGGCGCTGGAGCGCACGATCGAGCCGAGTTCTTCGGGGGAGCGGGCGGATCGGAGTTCTTCTTGGGGTTCGATGCCGAAACGGCGCACGACCCAGTTGGCGCTGTTGTTCATCGCGTCGATCAGCCACCGGAAGACCTGCGAGAACCGGGCGTGGTAGCCCGACACGGCACGGGCGGTGGGCAGTGGGCGGGCGATAGCGAGGTTTTTGGGCACCATCTCCCCGAAGACCATCGACAGGGTCGTGGCCAGCAGGATCGCCAGCGTCAGCGACACCGCCCCGGCCGCCTCACCGGGCAGGCCCAGCGCGGTCAGCCCCGGGCCGATCAGGTCACCGATCAACGGCTCCGCCACGTACCCGGTGACCAGCGTGGTCAACGTGATCGCGACCTGGGCGCCGGAGAGCTGAAACGACAGCGTCCGGTGCGCCTTCTGCACCGCCCTCGCACGCCGGTCACCGACCTGACGCACATGCGCGTCCACCGTGCTGCGTTCCAGGGACGTCAGCGAGAACTCCGCGGCAACCGCCAACCCGGTGCCCAACGTCAACACGCCAACGAAAACAAGGCCGAGAACGGCCAACAGGATGTCCATCACCGACCACCCCAGAACGGGGCATCGGCCACCAGTTGCGGAAAGCCGGGACTATGTCCCGGCCCGGTACTGCCCTCTGGGGATTGCGCTTCGCGCACTGAAGACGTCACTCCTAGACAAACAAAGGGGAGGAAAGGGACACGCAGTATATCCCGGATGGGTTGGCATCCGATCGAGCAAACTAGATCGAGATCACACTATTTGGCGACCGCAGGCCGTCGCGCCCAGCCGGTCAAGTCCGCGCAGATAAACGAACTCGCGCCGACTCGACCGAACGGGCGATGTTGTGTTGATCACGATTTTTGGGGTGTTTGTCCGGAACTCGCTGCTCTACTGTTCCGTTCCAATGGACATGGACGATGATCCTGGCAGTCCCAGCCGCGCTCCTGGCAGCTCGAGGAGCGCGGACCCCACAAGGACGCTGACGCCACCGCAAGCCGGCAGGCCGCGCGGAGCCGCGTCGCCACACGTCCGTGAGTCGGCGCCACCCGCGGACCTGGACATTGTCCACTTCGGACCACTGGGGAGAGTCGAGTTCTGCGCGCTTCCGCGCCGTGCAGCCGAGAACCGGCGAGCGCTCCTCCCCCGGACGACCAACTCCCCCTTCCTGCGCCCCCGCATGCCCCCTCGGCCTTCCGGGACGTCGAACGCGGAAACTCCGAAGTGCATCGCGCAGGCTCACGGCCCCACAGAACAACGCTGACCGGGCCGCGCCGAATCCCCGATCGACCGAGGAGCCGCACCACCCGCTATCCATTCGAGAACACGCACCGCAATCAACTGACAGCGAAGAGAGAAGGAAGGTCCAGCAGAATGGTCTTCAAGAAGCTCCTGGGCGCGCTCGGTGTCGGCGGCCCGTCGGTGGACACCGTGCTGCACCACCCCCACGTCCGCCCGGGCGAGAACCTCGTCGGCGAGGTCCGCATCACCGGCGGCAAGCAGGACGTCAACGTCGAGCACGTCGCGCTCGGCTTCGTCACCCGCACCGAGACCGAGCACGGCGGCCGCGACGGACACGCCGGGGTGGAGTTCCACCGCGCCGTGGTGGCCGGGCACTTCGCGCTGCGGGAGGGCGAGAACAAGACCATCCCGTTCGAGCTGCCCGTGCCGTGGGAAACGCCGATCACCAGCGTCTACGGCCAGCACTTGGCGGGCATGACGCTCGGCGTGCGCACCGAACTGGCCATCGCCAAGGTCGCGAACAAGGGCGACCTCGACCCGGTCATCGTGGAACCCCTGCCCGCGCAGGAGAAGGTGCTCGAAGCGTTCTCCCAGCTCGGTTTCCACTTCAAGAGCGCCGACCTGGAGCACGGCCACCTGCGCGGCGTCCGCCAGGAACTGCCATTCTTCCAGGAGATCGAGTTCTTCCCGCCGCCGCAGTTCTCTGGGCGCATCAATGAGGTCGAGCTGACCTTCGTCGCCGGCCCGCACGGGCTGGACGTGGTGTTGGAGGCCGACAAGCGCGGCGGGTTCTTCGCCCCGAGCCAGGACGCCTTCGGCCGCTTCCACGTCACCCACGAGGAAGCGCTCACCACCGACTGGGCGGGGCAGATCCACGGCTGGCTCGAGCAGGCCGCCGAACGACGCGGCGGCATGGGCCACCACATGGGCGGCTACGACCAGCACCAGGGCTACGGCCACCACCCGCACGGCTACCACGAAGAGCACCATCGGCGCGGTTCCGGGGTGGGCGGCATGGTCGCCGGCGCCGCGCTCGGCGCCGGCGCCGGATTCCTCGGCGGCATGGTCGCGGGCGAGATCATGGAAGAGGTTTTCGAGGGCGACGAAGAAGAATTCTGATCACCCGAGGCAGGTGGGTGCCGGGAATCCGTTCCCGGCACCCACCACGCGATGGTCCCGTCATCGGCCGCCGAGATCACCCGCTAGATTGATCAACATCTTGTTCGGGCACGGTCCTACCGGGAGAATTGGTGAGCACGTCTGAACGCGTCCGCGCGCTGGTCGACGCGCCACTTTCCCAACGGCTGATCATCGCGGTCATCCTCATCAACGCCGCCACCCTCGGCTGCGAGACATCCCCCGACCTGGTCGCCTCCTACGGCTGGCTGCTGCACTCGGTGGACCAGGCCGCGCTGGCGGTGTTCACGCTCGAACTTGCCGCCCGCTGCTACGCCTACGGCTGGCGGTTCTTCCGCGACCCGTGGAACTGCTTCGACGCCGTCATCGTCGGCATCGCGCTGCTGCCCACCACCGCAGCCTTCGGCGTCCTGCGGGCCTTGCGCATCCTCCGCGCACTGCGGCTGATCTCGGTGATCTCCAGCATGCGCCGCGTGGTCAACGCGCTGCTGACCGCCGTGCCCGGCATGGCTTCCATCGCCGCCCTGCTGGTGCTGATCCTCTACGTCGGAGCCGTGATCGCCACCAAGCTGTTCAGCGCGGTCGCGCCGGACTACTTCGGCGACCTCGGCGACTCCCTGTTCACCCTGTTCCAGGTGATGACCGGCGAGGCCTGGTCCGAGGTCGCCCGTACCGTGATGACCGAGGAACCCCTCGCCTGGATCTTCTTCATCGGCTACATCGCCATCACGACGTTCACGGTGCTGAACCTCTTCATCGCCGTCGCCGTGTCCGCGATGGAGTCCCAAGTGGGCCGCGAGCGCGAGAGCAGTGAAGACTCCGCCGAGGGCGAAGCGGTCCAACAACTCCTCGCGGAGATCCGCCAACTCCGAGCCGAAGTCCGCGAACTCCGCACCACGACAACCGGATCCACGCCCAGGACCTGATCATCGAGGTGAGGGGCACCCTTGGGCGGCACAGCTACTTCTTCAGGCGGCACAGCTACTCAAGGGTGTCCCTCGCCTCCCACGCTGGTTCCAACCACGGCTCTTGCGCGACGCAGCTGCGGCGCGGGCGCTCGGAATTGTGGATCCACCGGTCCTGGATCTCGCCGAGGGAAACCGGTCAACCGCCGCGTCAGCCGATGAACTGGTCGTAGAGGAGGTAGCAGTTCAGGCCGACGATCAGGGTGGTGATCAGGGTCATCACCGTCGTCAGCCAGCGCGGGTTGGCGAACTCCCCCATCACCGCGCGGTCCCGGGTCACCAGCAGCAGCGGGATCAGCGCGAAGGGGATGCCGAAGCTCAGCACGACCTGGCTGAAGTTGAGGACGTCGGTGGTGTTCATGCCGAGCGCGATGACCACGAGCGCGGGCACCATCGTGATCAACCGGCGCAGGAGCAACGGGATCCGGAAGTTGATGAACCCCGCCATGACGACCTGCCCGGCGAAGGTGCCGACGCCGGACGAGGAGATCCCGGACGCGAGCAGGGCGACCGCGAACACCAGGGCCGCGGCACCGCCGGTGAGCGTGGCGAGGCCCGCGTGCGCGTCCTCGATGGTGCTGATGCCCGTGTTCCCGGTGGCGTGGAAGAGCTTCGCGGCGACCAGCAGCATCGACAGGTTGATCATTCCGGCGAGGCCGAGCGCGACGACTACGTCCCAGCGCTCGAAACGCAGCACCCGGCGGCGGTCGTCGTCGTTCGAGCACGCCACCCGGCGGCTCGTCAGCGCCGAGTGCAGGTAGACGACGTGCGGCATCACGGTGGCGCCGACGATCCCCACCGCGAGGTAGGCGCTGCCGCTGGGCAGCGTCGGCACCAACCCGGAGATGGCCTGGGCCGGCTCCACGCCGATCTGCAGCAGCTCGTAGGCGAAACCGGCGATGATCAGCAGCAGCAACCCGGCGATCGCCCGCTCGAAGGGCCGGTAGCCCAGCGCCTGCAGGCCCAGCAGCGCGAACGCGACCACCGCGGTGATCAGCGCCGCCGGCATCATCGGGATACCGAAGAGCAGGTACAGGCCCAGAGCCGCGCCGACGAACTCGGCCAGGTCGGTGGACATGGCGACGATCTCCGCCTGTAACCAGAGCCCCCACCGCATCGGCCGGGGATACCGCTCCCGGCACACCTCGGGAAGGGTCTTGCCGGTGACGACGCCGATCTTGGCGGACAGGAACTGCACCGGCATCGCCATCAGGTTCGCCAGCACCACGACCCACACCAGCGCGTAACCGAATTCCGCGCCGGCGCCGATGTTCGTCGAGAAGTTGCCGGGGTCGACGTACGCGATCGCCGCGATGAATGCCGGCCCCAGCATCGCGAGCGCGCCGCGCATCCGGCCTCGTCCGAGCACCTGCCCGACGGCCGGTCGCGGGCCCTGTTGCGCATCGATCCTGGTCATGCCCATTGATCCACCCGTGCTGCCGCCCCGGCTTCCTGACCGTTGATGACTGCCTCCCGTCGTCCCGCAGGCCCGCGCGAGCCGCAGTTCGGCCCGACGACCAAGAGATTACGGTATGCCGAAAATTCGTCTTCGAAAACCCCCAACTGAACGCGCGCGCCCATCAGGTCCGGCCCTGCCCACGCCAGGGTGTTCGAGTTCGCCGCGTTGCGCACAGCGCATTCGCGTCCGGCACGTTCAGGTCCCGGGTCCTACACTCGGAGTACCGATTCCGCCGCGGCGCTTCGGCCAGATCGCGCGATGGGGAAATCTACTCGGGTTTGGGGTCTCCGATGTCCGAGGAAAATCAACGCCGTCACGGCTACCGGGAAGGACTCGGCGGCGAGTTGCTGGCCGAGCTCCTGGGAACCTTCGTCCTGATCCTGTTCGGGTGCGCATCGGTCGCCGTCGCGGTCGCGGGCCTGCCCGGTTCGGGACGCCAGTCCGACGCCTTCGGGCCGGGGAACTGGCTCATCATCGCGTTCGGTTGGGGATTCGCCGTGGTGTTCGGCGTCTACGTCGCCGGCGGCGTCAGCGGTGCGCACATCAACCCCGCGGTCACACTCGCGTTCGCGGTGCGGCGGGCCTTCCCGTGGCGGAAGGTCGTTCCGTACGTGGCGGCTCAGTTCGTGGGCGCGTTTCTGGCCGCAGCGGTGGTGTACTCCGTCTACAGCTGGGCGATCGATGCGTTCAACGCCAAGGCCGGCCTCGCCCGCAACCAGTCCTTGGACACGTTCGCGATCTTCGCGACGTTCCCCGCCAAGTACTTCGACGGATCGTGGTGGGGACCGTTCCTGGACCAGATCGTCGGCACCGCGATCCTGGTGCTGCTCATCTTCGCGCTCATCGACACTCGCAACGTCGCTCCGTCCGCCAACCTCGGGCCGTTCATGATCGGCATGGTCGTCACCACGATCGGCCTGACCTTCGGCCCGAACGCCGGTTACGCGATCAACCCGGCGCGCGACTTCGGGCCTCGGCTGTGGACGTTCGTAACAGGCTGGGGCGATATCGCGCTACCCGGGAGCTACCAGTGGTTCAGCAACTACTTCTGGATCCCGATCGTCGGGCCGCTCGTCGGGGGCGTCATCGGAGCCGTCGTCTACGACCTGTTCATCGGCCAGGTTTTGGCCGCCCGCGCCGCCCCGCCGGAACCGGGGCGGGCGACCGAGGAGGCACCCGAAGCGCAGCAGTAAGGCCTTTCCGAGTCGGCGGTTCGCGCCGCCAGCGACGCATGGGTGGCGGTCAGCCGCCTGCGCCGCAGGCTGAAGGAGCTGACCGGCGAGGGAGACCTGACTCCGGCGCAGGCCTCCGTGCTGGCCCGGCTGGACAAGGACGGAGCGGCCTCGGCCAGCGAGCTGGCGATGTTGCGGGAAGCGTTGCGGTCGGCGTGCTGAGCGTGGCCGCACGACCGGCAAGTGAAAGACCCCCGCGACACACCGTTGTTCTTGTCCGTGTACCCGCACTCGGCGCACATCTGTGATGTGTACGCGGGATCGACGTAGACCACCGGCACCCCGGCCATGTTGGCCTTGTAGACGATGAACTGCCCAAGCTGGTCGAACGACCAGGAGTGCAGCGTGACCCGTTCGGGCTTACGCCAGCCGTACCCGGTCGCGGATCCCCTTGAGTTCTTCCAGGGAAATACCGCGTCCGGTGCGCTTGGCCTCGGTCACGATCGTCTTCGAGATGCAGTGGTTGATGTTCTTGATGTGCCGTGCTTCCTTGCGGGCACGGGCTTTGAGTCGCCGCTTGGCGGCCTTGGTTTGCTTGGCTTGAAGCTTGGCGCGCAGGGCGATCTGGCGTTTGCGGTGCCGGTTGAGGCCACGCCCCGCCGCTGTGTAGCCGCTGCTGGCCCTGCTGGTTAATTCGGCGCGGTGTTGGGGCTGTTTGGGAAGGTGCGGGCGTGAAGCGAACGAACCGTTCGTGTCGTCTACGAGCCTGTTGCAAAATTACGCCCACCACGGACCGTGATCGATCGATCACGGCTGAGATGGCCACTGGCGGGCAAACGGCGGCGATCGAGACTGATTTGGTACTTCGGTTCAGCCGTTTTCGCCGAAAACGCAACAGGCTCCTATCGGAGCGAACAGTCCGTTCGCTCCACACCAGAAGCCCTGGGCTTGTGTCGGGTGAATGGGGTGAACGGACCGTTCGTGCCTCCTATGAGCCTGTTGCGGTTTTGGTTTTGGGTGTTGTGGTTGCTGAACAGGGGGTGGGCCGGAGGCCCACCCCCTGTTCAGGTTGTGGTGGTGTGGAGGGTGGTGAACAGGCGGCGGAGGTTGTGGGTTGCGGCGGTGAGGTTGAGTTCGCCGAGGCAAGCGGCCAGGCCGCGCAGGCTGAACCGCCGGAGTCGGTGGCGGTCTTTGATGAGGCCGTTCACAGGTTCGACGGTGGCGCCGCGTTTCTTGTAGAGCGTCGCTGCCTCGGGGGTGCGCAGCCGGTGACGCATGGCCTCGACGGGGGTGGCGCCCTCAGGGGGTGGGCCGCTGGCGGGATTGGTGGCGGCCTCGCGCTGGATATGACGGGATTTCCCTGGCGCGATCAGCCGGTCCGGCCCGGGATGGGTGAGGTTGTCGTCGCTGAAGTAGCCCGCGTCGAACAGGGCCGTGCCGATGTCCTCAGGGGTGTCACGGTGGGTGTTGAGCCACTCGGCGGTGGCCTGAGTGCGGGTGAGCATGTCCGCGAACTCGCCGGTATCAGCGGGATTGTCGCTCAGTCCCAGCGTGGTGATGACATGGTCGGCTGAGACCGCGAACTGGGCATTGAACCCCTGGATCCAGCCCCGCCGGGTAGGCATGATCCTGCTGTCGGGATCGGTGACGTTGCGCTGCGGCGGCGTGTCCTCTTTCTTACCGCCGTTGTTGCTGCCGTTGTTGCTGGTTGTGGTCCGGTTGTTCTCGCTGGTGGCCTCTGCTGCGGCGAGTGCGGCCTCCAGCGCCGCGCGGGCTTTCTTCATCCGTTTGCCGCCCTCGGGATCACTGACCCGCCGCCCCAGCGGCCGTGGGCGGCCTTCCGCCAGCGCGGCGGCGACCGCGGCGTTGTAGGCGTCGATCTCGCCCTGGCGACGGGCGCGTTCCCGCTCCAGCCGGGCCCGCGCCGCCTCGACACGGTCCACCCCCGCCGGCAGACGACCAGGCACCGGCTCGATGGCCACCCGTTGCAGATGCAACCGAGCCTGGGTGTTCTTCTCGGCCGCTGCTGCGGCGGCGGCAGCCTCTTCGGCTTCCAGCTCGTCCAGACAACGCCGGATCTCCGGCAGCCCGGCCGACCGGATCAACCAGCTCCGGTGGCAGCTCGTCACCACGCGCGTCCGGGCCGAAAGCGCCGTCCTCGGCCTCGTCGACGGCCTGCGCTTCAGCGATGATCTGATCGGCCTGACGGCGGAACCACCCCAGATCATGGGATGCCTCGAGCGAGGCGTC